>JBEKFK010000001.1:0-74594 GCA_050013375.1 Nitrososphaerales archaeon
AGCGCTTCTGGGCGCCACTCTGGGTTCTCCCTTGGCGTTAACCGAAGAAACGGCGACCAGCCTGACGCCTCTGAAGCCTGCGAGCTGCTTTGCCGATAGGCGCTGGTCCGCACCATACGCCACGAGCATTCGCTCTCCGGCCCTCTCGAAGCTTGCGTCTAGGATCTGCTGTAGTTCGGCGAGTTCTGTTCCGGTCTCGAACATTTGACCGAGTACGTCTAAATGGTATTTAGCAGTTAGTCAGATGACCGAGCGCATGAAGTGCCTCGGCGGAGGCGCAACGAACCCTCATGCACGTCGCACGCCTTTCTGCATCCCAGCTCAACAAGCCTCATTAGTAAGCCCGGTCCGTCTAAGGGGAACTCTCCATGAAAGAGATTCTCTTCAGCGCCGAGCTGCCGGCCTCACCTCTCTACAGCCACGGGATCAAGGTCGGGAACAACATCTACCTCTCAGGAATCATCGCATTCGACCCCGCGACCAAGGTGGTGGAGGCGAAGACGGTCGAGGAGCAGACTGAGAGGGCCATCAGGAACTGCGAGACAATCCTGAAGACCGGTGGGGCTACCATCGACGACGTGGTCCAGGTCGTCGTCCTGCTCAAGGACCCCCAGGACTTCGACGCGATGAACAGGGCGTACTCGAGGGCCTTCCCGACGAACCAGCCGACCAGGGCCGTGGCGAAGCTCGGGGTCGACATCCCGAACGTCCTCGTCTCCATCATGATGACAGCTGTCATCTGAGTGAACCCACAGACTTGGACTGGGCAGCGTGTGCGGGGAGGGCCCCCTGCTGAGGTCCAACGGACCCTAGCACGGTCTGTCACCTTTAACAGACCCGCGAATTCCAGACTTAAGAGCGCTCCTGCAGGAGACTTCACTGTGGACATCAGGAGGGACGACCTGACGGACCCCAGGATTGCCGAGTTCCTGACGGAACATCTTCAGGACATGGCAAGGCACTCCCCTCCGGAGAGCATACACGCGCTGGACCTCGAAGGGCTGCGCAAGCCCGAGATCACCTTCTGGACCGCATGGAACGGGACCGAGCTCTTGGGCACCGGCGCCCTCAAGGAGCTCGACGCCCAGCACGGCGAGATCAAGTCCATGCGCACCGCGCCAGCCCATCGGCGCGAAGGAGTAGCAAGGACCATGTTGAGCCACATAATGGATGAGGCGAAGAGACGGAACTACAGGAGGCTGAGCCTGGAGACCGGCTCGATGGCCGCCTTCGAACCTGCGCACAACCTGTACGCGAAGCTCGGGTTCAGAAGGTGCGGCCCGTTCGCCGACTACGTTGAAGATCCGAACAGCATCTTCATGACGAGGGAGATCTGACGACCTCTCGGTTTGAGGGATCTCGGCGAAGGCGCGATGCGCCAACGGTCCGAAAGGTGTAATAGCCGAGGAGACACTTCAAGAGCCATTGCCAATCTGTCCGAAGTGCCACAAGCTGATCAGTGCCAAGAACTACGCGAGGCACCTCAGCCGATGCGGGACTACCCACAAGCGAACTAAGCAGGCGCTCTCGAGCGGCGACAACTTCTTCATGAGGATCTGAGGCCGGCTCTTCTCGGCAGAACTCGCATGCGGGAATGGCCGAGCAGATGAAAGGCCCCGGCGGTAGCGCTCAATCCACCGCATAGGGACGCCCGTCTACTTGCTGAGCGGCTTCCTGCCTACAACAAGGAAGAAAGGCAGCGCCAGGAAACCCACGTCTTCCTCCTTGGCCCGGCTCGATCGCTGAAGCGCTTTGATGCGCCGCTTCGTCCTCTCCCTCCAGACCGCCAGGTAATCGTCAATCTCCTTCGTCGAAAGGCCTCCAGCACGGAGGGTCTTCCTGTACTCCTCAAGATTGACCTCGTCGGAGTAGTAGCCCAGCTCAGCCGCGTAGCGGTCTCCGAGAGAAGCGACCTTGATGCGCGGATCGCACGGCACGATTATGCTGCGAAACATCCCCTCGAGCATTATCCCCCGGAGGCCTGCATCGTGGAGCAGTTCGGGCAACCTCCGACCCATTTCATAGTCTTGCCCGTACGTCCGCCAGAGGCCCAGGACCTCGGCCGCACGGACCCTCCGAATCGCCTCGGCGAAGTCTGGATCCTCCCTCGGGTCGTGGAATCCCACCATCCCGTAGTCCGGCTCCTCGCAGGCCACCCTGCCTCCCGACCTCGCCGCGCGCCGCATCTCGCCCAGAGCTCCGGCCGGCGAGCTCAGGTGCATGAGGAGGGTGCGACAGGTCACGAGGTCGAAGGAATCAGGCCTGAACGGCAGGGAGTAGGCCGATGCCTGAACGTACTCGAACTCGACCTCTCCCCCGAGGCTCTGCCTCTTCGCCACCTCGAGGAGGCCGCGGTTCAGGTCAACTCCTATGACGGTCGCCGGACTCTTCAGCGGGACCATCACCTGGTTTGCGGCGAACCTGGTGAAGAACCCCGTCCCGCAGCCTACGTCAAGGATGCTTCTCACGCGATCTCTGCCATGGGGCGAGAGCAGGCTTCTGTAGAAGCCCAGGATCCAAGGTTTCGACGCATACTCCTTCGCGATAATCCTTCTGGAATAGACGAGCTCCGCCGCTCTCCATCGATCAAGCTGTGATTGCGCCTCACTCTTCCAGTGGAACGTGTGCGCCCGTCGGGACTGAGTCTTGGGTGGCTTCACGTTCGCCCGGGATTGTTCTGGAGCCGCCCTTGTCATTCGACTACAGAGAGCGTCAGGGTCGACTTGACGTGCTTCAGGGAGCGTATCATCGTGAATATGATGTCCTTAAGCTCCTTGTCCGACTCGGCCCGAATCTCGACGACGAGGTCGTACACGCCGTAGACCTGGTAGATTCCAAGGCCAGGCTGGATCTTCTTCAGTTCGGACTCCACCTCGTCATCCGAGCCCAGTTCGACGTTGACCAAGACGAACGCCTTCTTCATCCCTGGTTCTCCTCACGACTGGCTAATAGGCTTAGTCCCCGGCCTGAGATCCCCTGCAAGCTTCACTTCTCGTTGATCAGGATTCCGTACTTCTTCCGGCTGCCCTTCGTCTTCTTCTGGGGTTTCTTAGTCTGTTTCTTTGCGGCTGGCAATCGGCCGACTCTTGGGGACGCCGTGCATTTACGCGTTGCGGTCTCGCGCCTGCCCCGCCCTACTTCGAGAGGTCGAGGAGCCTCTGCTTGAGCATCGAGGCCTCCATCACGTCGGCGGCGGTCCCGCCCTGCTTGTAGCTCTCTAGGGCCTTCTGGCTGAGCGGCAGGGCCTGCTTCGCCTTCAACCTCACGTCCAGCTGCTGCGAGAATATCCTCTTGACCCCCTCGAGATACCAGTCACCGCTCATCTTGTAGTCCTCCATCTGCTTGTGGCACTCGGCCACCCACTCGCAGTACTCGGCCCTCTCGGACGCGGACCTGCTCGCGCTTGACGCTCCTTCTTCGAGTATCGAGATTGCCCGTCCGTACTCTCGACCGTTCATGAGGACCATCGCTTCCTTTAGACTCATTTGCTGACCGGGAACTGTTTCCGGTGCTTTTCGGTAAATAGTCTGGTGTGAGGATTGCATGACCCCGGACTCAAAACCCAATCGGGGGGGCTACCGGGATGGAGCTCATCGCTGAAGCCCTCCTCCGGGGGCGTCGACCGGGACGCGTTCAGCCTCTGAACGGGGGCTTGGGAAGACCTTCCTGCCACTTGCCCAGCTCCTGGAACATCCTCCCGAGCGCCGCGTCCCCCGACTTGAGAAGCATGAGGTAAGAGGCCAAGTCCTCGTCGTCCAGTCTTTCCGTGATCCTCGGACGGTCGAAGTCGTACTTCTCCACTATGGCGATGCCCTGGTCGAACGCCGGATTCGCAATATAGGTCCTGAACTCCTTACTGTCCTCCTGCATCTTCGACGACACATCCTTCCTGAGCCCCGAGAACATCTTCTTGACCTGCGCCGAGACCTGAGGCCCGATCTCAGCCTCGATCACCTTCGTCCGTTTGCCTGCTGTCGCGCCCTCGCCGGCCCCTCCGGAGAGACCCTCGGACATCGCACCTGCCATCGCGTCTCCCACTCCGGCGACCGTCTCAGCCATCTTGGCCGCGAGGTCGGCGAAAGCATCCTCGAACATGCTCGCGAAGAGCATCGTGTAGTTCGTCATGAGGTTCACTACCTTCTCGTCCCGGGTAGCCGACGCCCCCTGGTGAGCCATCCTGTCGGTCGGGGTGCCCGAACATAAAAAACATTGGCGGGATTGCCGAACGGTCTCTGGACCGTCACGGTGGACCTCCTCGACGGAGGCGCAACGAACCCTAGCGGGACGACGAATGCTCGAGGATGATGATCCGGATTCCCTCGTCGCTCTCACGATCGACGATGATCTTCTTCGCGTTGATCTCATGGACCGATTCATCGCCCTCTATCAGGTCAAGGCCCGGTTCGGTCTTCTGGGTGTTCAGGCTGGTCTGAAGGACGTCCAGGATGGGCTTCAGGAGGTTGTCGAGGTCTTTCTTCGCCCTCGTGTTGGTCGTCTTTTCGGACCCCCTCCAGAGCCGGAACTCGACATCGATCCTCACGGTCTTGTTCCTGATCTTCTCTCTCGCCGCGCCGATGTCGTCGCCGTCGGCCGCCCTCATGATCGCTTCATGAAGCTCCTTCTTCACGTTCTTGTGCCCCCTTCCGCTGCGCACCGTGTGGGGTTCGAAGGGCGTCAGCTCTACCGCGAACAGGGGCTTCTGGTTCACGGCCCCCGATTGCCGGCCCGACTAGTTAAGCGCAGGTCGAGGCGGAGGCCCTGGCGAACGAAGGGTTCAGACAGGCTGGCGGATGGCCCTCTGGCTGCCCTGCCGCGGGTCGGGCGAGGGGCACGGGTTCGGCGTTCCTCCCACACGAGGAAGCAGAGCGATGAAAGCTATGGCCAGAGCCGTCGCCAGCGTGATGACGAACATCAGGTTGTAGGACGGGTAGAGGACGATCATGCCCAGCGTCTCGCACGCTAGCGCGAAGAACGCGTAGAGCAGTTCCACGTACAGCCAAAGGTGCTTCGTTCCATAGAACTTCCCGATGACGTGCGTGAGTTTCATCGTCCCGAAGTGGTTTTCAATCTCCATGGCCCGCGCCGCGGCCGCCTGCTGGACTACCATGTAGAACTTGTCCGTCGCGTACGGCCCCGCGACCAGAATCAGGGTCGAGCCGAAAACCGCCAGCTTGACCTGGGGCGACAGCACGATGGTCGAGTTGGCAGTCGTCTGGCCGAGGATCGAGTCGGTGGCGAGAAGGGCGGTGATGAAACTGTTCAGGAAAACTAAATAGTCCTCGCCAGGGATTACGATTCCATAATGTCAAAGGTCGTCGTCATCTACAAGCTGAAGCCGGGCGCGACGCTCGCGCAGTACCGGAAGTTCTCAAGGGAGATCGACCAGGTCATCACGCCGAAGCAGAAGGTGGTCGAGAAGTTCGAGGTCTTCGAAGTGACAGACCACATCCAGGGGAGCTCCGCGCCCGGGAAGAAGAACCATCCCTATCAGGTGATCGAGATCATCGACGTGAAGGACTTCGGGGAGTGGGTGAAGACTACGCAGAGTGAAGGCTTCAAGAAAGTCATCGATGGCTGGGCGAAGGTGGGAGACGGAGACACGCTGGTCATGCTGGGCGGCAAGAAGATCGAGAAATAGCCCCCACCGCGCCGGCGGCTGCCGGTCCTTCAGCGGTGCCTGATGTGCGGGATTATCTCGCTAGCGATCGCGCGGTAGTCTTCCCTGCCACCTAGGGGGACGTTCACGCAGATGTGGGTCGCGCCTGCCTTCACGAACCTCTCGAGCGAATGTATGCACTGGTCAGGCGTCCCGATGGCCATCATCTCGTCCAATCCCTTCTCGAGAGCCTCGTCGGGGATGAGGAGCTTGCTCACCACCTTGTCTATCATCTTGGAATATCCCAGGGTCGGGGCGATGAGCTGATAGTTCAGCTCCTTGGGGACAGAGTCGAGCGCTTCTTCCACACCGAGTATCTTGAAGAGGTACCTGTTCATGATCATCTGCCTCTTCAGGTACTTCTTGAGGTCCCTCATCAGGGACGATGACTTCTCCCCGATCACGATGGGCACGTACGCCATCCTGTCCAAGGAGTCGAAGCTCCTCCCCGCCCTCCCTGCGGCATCCCGGATGATCCCCAGCTTCTCCCGATAGCTCCCGACGGTGTAGTAGAACGCGGGATACCAGCCGTCCGCGAGCTCTCCGGCGATCGCGAGCATCTTCGAGGAGGAGTATGCCCCCACGTAGATGGGAGGAGAGGGCTTCTGGACGGGCGGCAGGTCGAGGTGCGCCTGGTCAAGCCTGTAGTAGTCTCCCTCGAAACTCACGGGCTTGCTGTACGACGAGGACCAGAGGAGCCTTATCACCCTTATCGCTTCCTCCACCCGTTTTATCCGCACTTCGCTCGATTCCCACGGAATCCCGTAGGGCTTGGTGTTCATCACCTCGCCGGCTCCGATTCCGAGGACCGCGCGCCCGTCCGTGATGTTGTCCAGCGTCGCGACGATGTTTGCGGTCTTGGCGGGGTGTATCCTCTGGGTGTCGGTGACGCCCGATGCGACCCTGATGCTCTTGGTGTGCGACCCGACGTAGCTCAGAGCCGTCCAAGCGTCCAGCACCACGGTCGGTGGCGGTATGTCGGTCAGATGGTCAGGAATCCAAAGGCAGTCGTATCCCTGGCTCTCGGCCAGGATGCCATCCCTCAGGTTCTCATGAACATCGGTGCTAGTAAGCTCCCGCGAAAAGAGAACTCGCCGAGCCACCAAGTTTCCCGCGCTCTGCGATGGGAGCCGATTCTTTAGTGTTCCGTCGCCTCTCCTTCGAAGCCGGAGGCTATCCCTGGGAGAACTTGATGCTGCAGCCGAAGGGCCTCGTGTCGGGGTTCGTCACGGGGACTCCCCGGATCACTTCCTCGATGGCGTTCCTCAGGTCGGGGCTCCTGACTTTTGACGCGTCCCTCGAGTCGTCTATCCGGCCTCTGTAACGAAGGATCCTCTTCGCGTCGAACAGGAAGACGTGCGGAGTGCAGACCGCCCCGTAGGCATCCACGGCGGTCTGGTCGGCGTCCCGAAGATAGACGAAATTGAACCTCTTCTCCTTGGCCCGCTTGACCATCTCAGGGTAGCTGTCCTGGGGGTAGGCACTGTCGTCGTTAGAGTTGATGGCCACAAGCTGGGCCCCTCTTGATGCATAATCTCGCTGCATCTCTATCATGCGATTCTCGTAGGCCTTGGAATATGGACAGTGATTGCAGGTGAAGACGATTACAAGGACCGGTCTCTCGTCGAACGAATCCAGCGAGTACCGTCTCCCGTCGGTCGATAGAAGGTTCTCGAACTTGGGGGCGGAGGCACCCAGGGAAAGCAAGCGTGATCGGAGCTCGGTCCGGAGATTTTAACGGTTACCCCTAGGCAACCTGGCAGATGCCCTCGCCTGCGGCGCAATGAACTCCGTGGCCTCTTGCAACCTTAACTAAGCCTGAAGGGCCATCTCGTGCCATGCCGCGAATCGAAGTCTACGAAGGCGCACAGAAGATTGCCGACATCGGTCTTCCCGAGAAGAAGTTCAGCACCGGATCGGTCGGCTACTGGGCGACACAGAAGTTGGACATCAACGGTAAGAGATACCAGTGTCAAATCCAGATGGTTGAGATCGGGTCCAAGCAGAAGAAGGAGTAACCACATCCAGCCGAACCGATTCAGCGGGCAGTCAACCGCTCTGCGGTTGCTCCATGAGCCCCTTGCTCTTTTAACTCAAGAGATGTAGAGGAGGCGGATGGCCTCGGGCAGGCAGACGAACGTCCCGATCGTCGGGGCTCTGGTGGCGATGAATGTCTTCATGTCCATCGTCCAGACCAACATCGCCTCCCTCAACCTCCCGATATCGCTCGAGTTCCACCAGAACCTCTACGGGCTGGGGCTCCTCGTCTCTGGCTTCTTCGTCGCCTACGGCATCTTCGAGCTTCCCGGCGGGCTCTTCGCGTTCCGGGTCGGAGCGAAGAAGCTCCTTGTCCTCGGCGGCCTCATCGCCTCGGCCGCAGCCACGGCCAGCGCCGCGTCCCCGAGCTTCGGCGTCCTCATCGCGCTGAGGTTCCTCGACGGGATGGGACTGGGGTTCGCCTTCCCCCCGATCGTGGTGCTCCTCATCAGGAACCTCAAGGCAGGTTCGACCGGACTGGGAGCCGCGCTGGTCTCGACCTCGTTCTCCCTGGGCGGAGGGATCGGCGTCTTTGGCTGGGCCGTCCTGAGCCTCGTCATCGGGTGGAGGGAGAGCCTCCTGGTCGGCGGGGCGCTCTGCCTGGTCTCCACCCTGGTCCTGGTCTGGATGCTGCCCGCCGACGGGCCCATGGTCGAGCCGACCCGGATGGTTGCGGCGCTCAAGAGCGTCATCCTGAACAGGCAGGTCCTCGTGATAGCCGTCGCCTTCCTCGGTGCTGGGGGCGCCACCGCCATCGTCACCAACTTCGTCGTCTACTACCTCGAGCAGCACCTGGGCATGGCAGCGGAGAGCGCAGGGCTGATCGGCGGGCTGACCTACTTCCTCCCGCTCTTCACAAGCCCCTTCTTCGGGCGGCTCTACGACAGGGGGCACAGCGAGAAGCGGATAATGCTCTCGGGCGTCGCGCTCCTGGCCGCTGGGATAGGAGCGACGGCGCTGGACACCGTCGCCTCGGCTGTAGTCTCGGTGCTCGCGGTGGGCCTAGCCACGGGAATCTTCTTCACGGTGGGGTTCTCGGCGGCCCGGGACAGGTCGCCTTCCCAGGAGATGGAGAGCTTCACCGTCGGTTTCGTCGACTCCTTCTCCCTTGTGGGATCCTTCGTGTCCCCCCTCTACTTCTCGGTGGTGGTCCTCGACTACGGGTACCCGCCGGCGTGGCTCGCCGGAGGCGTCATCGCCGTGGCTCTGGCGATACCGCTCGTCTTCCTGAGAGGAAGGGAGAGGAACCAGCCGATTCCCCTTCATGGCAGCGTCCCGAGCACCCGGGCTGCCCGGCGAAACGACCATGAACAATATAGGGCGCCTGAGAGGTAACCTTCGCTAGAATGCCGTTCAAGATGGCGATCCTGCCTCCCGAATACCAGGAAGAGTGGCCGGAGAGGATCAGGGAGGCGATCCCGGGCGCTGAGGTCAGGCTGTTCAAGACAGCGGAGGAAGCAGAGTCGTTCATCGTAGAGGCCGACTGCGCCTACGGGTTCGTCCCGCCCGATCTCTTCTCGCGGGCCAAGAGGCTGCGCTGGATCCAGTGCAACGCGGCTAGCCCCCCTCCGTCATACTGGTACCAAGCCCTCATCGAGAGCGACGTCACAGTGACGAACTTCCGGGGCATCTACAACGACCACGTCGCGGCGCAGGCCATGGCCTTCGTCCTCGCTCTCGCCCGCAGCCTCCCCGATTACGCCCGCTGGCAGCAGAGGAAGGAGTGGGGGCCCGTCCTGCCCACGGCCTTCCTCCCGGAGGCCAAGGCGCTCATCATCGGCCTCGGAGGGATAGGAGCCGAGACGGCGCGCCTCTGCGCGGCCTTCGGAATGACGGTCACTGGAGTCGACCCGCGCGTGAAGAGCCCTCCGCCTTTCGTGGCTGCTGTGCATCCGCCCGAGGCCCTTGATGGCCTCTTGCCGCAGGCTGACTTCCTGATCCTGATCACCCCTGAGACTCCCGAGACCGTGCGGATGATCGACGCGAGGAGGCTGAGGCTGATGAAGCCGGGCTCGTTCCTCGTGAACGTCGGCCGCGGGAAGTGCGTGGTCATGGACGACCTGGTCGAGGCGCTGAGAACGAAGAGACTCGCGGGTGCCGCCCTTGACGTCTTCGAGCAGGAGCCGCTGCCCCCAGATAACCCCCTCTGGTCGATGTCCAACGTCCTGATAACCCCGCACATGGCGGCCAAGCCCGATTCTCACCACGTCCCAGAGCGCCGGACCCAGATCTTCGTCGAGAACTGCCAGAGGTTCGAGCGGGGCCAACCTCTCATGAATGTGGTCGACAAGTCACAGCGGTTCTGACGCGACCGTGATCGTCCGGACTGTCATGGCCGATGTCGGTTCAGGCCCTTCCAATCGTGCCATCCGAGAATCTATCAGGCAGACCTCCGGATGGGAGGCCCTTGAAACCAGCAGGCAGGAGACAGGAGATGTTCCGTTTCCCCAAACCTCTCGAGGAGGGCATCGTCATCTCCAGGCCCAACCGCTTCATCATGATCGTGAGGACGAGCGGCGAGACGGTCAAGTGCCACTGCCCCACGACCGGACGTCTGGGAGACGCGAAGATCTCCTCACTACCGTGCCTGTTCTCCAGGTCGCCGGCGGGGACGGGCAAGACCCAGGGGACGGTCCAGGCGATATCCTTCGGCCCGGCCTCAGCGAGGCAGAGGTCATGGATCGGGATAAACCAGAACGCGGCGAACAGGTACATCGAGTTCTTCCTCGAGAGGGGGATGCTGAGCAGGATGGCATCCGGCGAGGTCCGGAGAGAGGTGAGTCTGGGGAAATCTCGCATCGACTTCCTTGTGGGAGACACCTACGTCGAGGTCAAGACACCCCTCATCATGCTCCCCACGGGCTCGGTCGAGAAGGCCGCCCATTCGCGCTTCAACTCATTCGACAGGCTGATCAAACACATGGCCGAGCTTTCCGCATCGCTCGAGGACGGCAAGAAGGCCGTGATAGCGATGTGCTGCCTCTACGACGCACCGCCCTTCAAGCCTCCTCCGAGGGACCGCTACAACGGCAGGATCCTTGACGCGTCGCGATCAGCCACAGAGAAGGGGGTCCGCAGGTGGCAGGTCAACCTCGCCGTGAGCAAGGGCGGGGTAAGGTTGATCGGCTACCACCAGAACGACCTCGGGTCGCCCGACGTCCCAGGCTAGCGACGCCGAGCCCCTAAGGACCGCGGCCTACTTCTTCCTGGTCAGGGCGATTACCGGGATCTTCCTCTTGGTCTTGCGCTCATACTCGCCGAACGTAGGGAACGCGGCGACCTGGCGCTTGTAGAGGGCGTCCCGTTCGGGTCCCGTGACCTCCACGGCGTGCAGGTCTAGGGTCTCGTCCCCGATCTCGGCCCTGACGTCGGGGCTGGCCTTGAGGTTGAGGAACCAGTGCGGATGGAAATCATGACCCGCCTTCGACCCGAAGACGATGTACCTGTCCCCGTCCTTGAGGTACATCACCGGGGTGACGTGGGCCTTCCCGCTCTTCTTCCCGACGGTGTGCAGCAGCAGCAGCGGCGCTCCTGCGAAGTAGCCGCCGACCTTCCCCTTGTTCTTGCGGAATTCCGCGATCGTATGTGCGTTAAAGTCACTGGCACTCATGGAATCTCTGCCTCCGTGGAGGCCTAAAAAGGCTTCCACCAGCCAACCGACTTCCAGTCATCTATTCCACGTTCTCAGACGGCGTCGGTCGGGTCCCAGTCAGTGTGAAGGTTCTCGCCGAGCGAGTCGAGCCTGGCCATGTCGGCCGCGGAGATCTCAAAGTCGAAGACCTCGGAGTTCTCCTTGATCCTCTCCGGCCGGGCCGACTTCGGAATCACCACGAGGCCGTGCTGCAGGCTCCACCGGATCAGGACCTGAGCCGGGCTCTTGGAATAGCCCTTTGCGACCTCGAGGACGACGGGATGGCGAAGCTTGTACCCTCTGGTCAGGGGGCTGTAGGCCTCGAGCTGTATCCTCTTACCCTGACAGTAGCGGAGCAGTCCCTCTTGGTAGAGGAACGGGTTGAACTCGACCTGGTTCACGTCGGGGATCACCTTCGAGCCTGCCAGCAGCTGGTCGAGGTGCCTGACGGTGTAGTTGCTCACCCCTATGGCGCGGCAGGAGCCTCGCCGTTGCAGCTCCACGAGCGCCCTCCACGACTCGTCCCTGAGCTGCGACACGGGCCAGTGGATGAGGTAGAGGTCGACGTAGCCGAGCCCGAGCCTGCGCTGGCTCTTCTCGAATGCGAGCATGGCGGCCTCGTAGCCGTGGTCGCTGTTCCAGAGCTTGGTCGTGACGAAGACCTGCTCCCGGGGCACCCCGCTCTCCCTCACAGCGCGTCCGACGCTCTCCTCGTTCCCGTACAGGCTCGCGGTGTCGATGTGCCTGTACCCCGTCTTCAGGGCGAACTTCACGGCCTCCTCTGTCGCCCTCCCGGGAGATGTCTGGTAGACCCCGAGCCCGAGCAGGGGCATCTCCACGCCCGAGTTGAGCTTGCCAGTGGACGATATGGTCAGAGCCAATTCGCTGGTATCAGGGACTGGACTGGCGCGCCCGACCTTAAACCAATCGACGGCTCCTCGACCTTCGAGAGCGCAAGATGCCCGGGCAAGGGCGCGAAGCACCGGTGAGGCGGATTTGGCGCGATTCAGGAGCACGCGATAGCCTCAAACGACACTAAACGAATTATTCTTCCGTAGTAGTCTACTAAAACATCGTTAAATATTGAGACGCTGGCCGCGACCGATGTGGAAGGGGAGAGGCGAGTTAGATCGACATGCTTGCACGCCTTAAGCTTCCATCACTAATCACTCTTCTCGCCTGCCTGGTCCTGCTGTGCGCCGCTGCGCCCGCCCACGCCCAGACCACGCAGGCAACTGCCTTCGTACACCCTCCTGCGATGGGCTTCGCACAGGGCACGGGAACCCAGCTGGCCTCGACGCCTCCGAACGCCGAGTACGATGAGCAGCTCGGGACGACCTTCACCCAGAACTTCGCCTCCCTGGCGTACAACGTGACGGCGCTCGCGCAGGGGGACATCTACGGATACGGGCCGGCCTACCTCCTCAACGGCCTCTCGAACAAGGGATACTGGTATCAGGTCGGCGTCTCCTACGACTGGCCGCTTGTGGGCAGCGGGTTCAGTCAGGGCTTCGATTTCAACTACGAGGCCTTCAACTCCAACGGTGTCTCGGTCTTCCCGGCTAGCGGCGGAGGCCTCGTCCCGTTCACCGGGACCGTCAACACCGGCGACACCATAGGTCTCACCCTGTCCTTCAGCGGCGTGAACGTCGTGATGTCAGCAAGGGACTACAACACAAAGGCCACCGCGTCCATCTCTTACTCCGCCCAGGGAGCGACGACCTTCGACGGCACCCTTTCGTCCCCCTCGAACTCCAACGGCTTCTTCACCGGTCTCATGACCGAATGGTATCACGTGGCTCCATACTACAGCAGCGAAGGCAAGGTGACGTTCTCCAGCTCCAAGGTAACCCTAGCGTCGGCCTGGTTGTGGATCGACGAGTACGACCCAGCAAGCCCGAGCTGGAACGGGACGTTCTCGGCCGCCACCGCCTTCGCCCAAAGCTACTCCTCGGCCCCAAGCAATCTGGTGCCGTTCTCGTCCCATAACGCCGCAGAGGAAGGGGACGCGTCAGAGTTCGTGACCGGCACCGGCGGGTCCCTGACGACTTCGATAACGCTCCTGCAGGCGGCATCGGCGAACGCGCTCACGACCTCGAACGGTTTCGAGGTCTACTACACCAAGAACGGCCAGGCGTCGACTGCCTTCGCCCAGAGCGGGACCCTGTCGATCACGACAGACGCGGGGTCCCCCGTCTCCATCTCATCCATCTCAGCAGGCTCGACGCCGACAGAGAGGTGGGTCCTGGACACTCAGGGCGGGAACATCACTGTCGCCACGGGGTCGACGGCGACCTTCTACTACTACGACCTCCTCCTGCAGCCGGCGAGCTATGCGACATCCGACGGGTCGGCGCTCTCGAACCTGTTGCTGGACTACCATACAGCGCCCCCGACCGCTTCCTCCCTGTCTTCGCTGCCCTTGGTAGGTCTCTTCGTTCAGGCTTCTTCGCAGCCTGTCTGGGCGGCGAGGGGGTCGCAGGCCTCCATCGTGGGCCAGATATCCGGCAAGTCGGGAGAGCAGTGGTCCCTCCCGACCTCGCTGTGGACCATCTCCTCGGCGGACCAGATACCGTCACCGATTCTCTATTATCACCAGTTCTATGTCACGCCCGGCTACACCGTCACAGGTGGGACCCCCTCGTCAGGGACGCCAATCGTCACATGCGCCCAGTACGGGACTCAGGTCAGCGTCCCCATAGGCTCCTCGAACTGGGCCGATTCCGGGCTGTCGTGCAGGTACTCGCCCACGCTGCCCGGCTCCACGCAGGGCGAGAGGTGGGCCGTCCCGTCCGCGGCGGCGGCCGTCAGCCAGCCCGGAGCCGTGTCACTGAACTACATCCTCCAGTACTCGCTCGGGATAGCCTACACCATAACGGGAGGCTCTCCGAACCCGCCGACGGTCACGGGCGTCTCGTTCGGGACGAGCTCTGCCCAGCCGCTGCAGTCGAGCCCGGCGACGGTGTGGCTCGACGCCGGGTCGCCGTACTCGGTCTCGAACCCGCTCTCCTCCTCCACCACCAGCGAGCGGTGGGAGACCACGGGGTCGACGAGCGGCACTCTGCAGGGGCAGGCCTCGGCCACCTTTGTCTTCTACCAGCAGTTCCTAATGACCGCCAGCTTCTCCGTGACAGGAGGAGCGTCGGGGGCGACGGCCCCCGGCCTGTCCTACACGAGCTTCGGGAGCCCGACGTCGATCCAGCTGACCGGCACCGGACAGACCTTCTGGGCCGACGGCGGTGTCTCCTACTCCGTCCCCCAGGCCCTGACAGGTTCCTCCTCGACCGAGCGGTGGATCACCGGGAACACCCAGGGCACAGTCCAGGCCCCGTCGTCGCTCTCCTTCGGATACACACACCAGTTCCTCCTCTCCGTGACCGGCGCTGTGGTCAGCACCCAGTGGTACAACAGCAGCTCGACCGCGCAGGTCTCGGTGCCCGGCATCTCCGCAAGGGCCTCGGGCTCAGGGGAGAGAGTGGCGTCATATTCGATTGACGGAGCGCTCACCACCGTGAAGCCGACGACCGGGACGGTCTCGATATCGATAACGATGAACGCCGCGCACCAGCTCTCGATCAACTCTGTGCAGCAGTACCAGGTGACGCTTGACGCTTCGGCCGCCGCCGCCCTCTCGTCGATAACCGCTCCGACGATTGCCGGGGATGGCCACTGGTACGACCAGGGGACCAGCGTGACGCTGGCACTCAAAGGCGTCTGGAACCGCACCGCCGGAGCCGGCCTGAGACTCGTCTCCTACTCGATAAACGGTGTCCCGAAGGGCGTCTCGACCACAGGAACCGTTGACGCGCTCTCCGCGGTCCCGATCTCCTCACCCGAGACGGTCGCCGCGGCGGCGACGGTGCAGTACCGCCTCACCGCTGGCACCGGTTCGATAGAGACGGG
This sequence comes from Nitrososphaerales archaeon, assembly GCA_050013375.1. Classification (GTDB taxonomy): domain Archaea; phylum Thermoproteota; class Nitrososphaeria; order Nitrososphaerales; family Gagatemarchaeaceae; genus Gagatemarchaeum. The sequence continues at coordinate 15,228 of JBEKFK010000001.1, forward strand.
CACAGCGGCCTCCATCCCCGGCGACGCAGGGTGGTACGACAACGGCACCTCCGTGACGGTCACCTACTACTGCACCTGGAACAGCACCACGGGCTCCAGATACAACGCCGTGGGCTACGCCATCAGCGGGATAGCCGGCACCACCCAGATCGCAAGGTCCGGCAGCGGCACCTTCCCGGTGCAAGTTACCATGGTCCGGCCGGAGACAGTTACCATAGACTCGGTCACCCAGTACACGCTGGTCCTCTCGCCGGGCCAGGACGTCTCTCTGTCAGCCACATCGCCGACACACGACGACTACTTCGACTCTGGTACCTCGCTCACGGCAACGACCGATTACACCTGGGACGTCGTGAACAACAACACAAGGGAGAGCCTCGTCTCCTTCACGCTCGATTCGGTCGTCAGCAACATCACCAGGGCCACCTCTGGAAGCTTCACGACCCCGGCCATCGTCTTCAGCGGTCCCCAGACCCTGTCGTTCAGCTCGGTGAGCCAGGATCTGGTGATCCTTCAGTTCACGGACGGCAGCGGGACGAGCACAATCGTCCCGACCTCGGTCCAGATACAGCTCGGGAACACCTCAATCGCGAGCGTCCCTCCCTCAGGCGTTTGGCTCGACAACGGCGTCACCTACCAGCTCTACAAGGTCGACTGGGAGGGCTCCGACGTCAAGCCCTCGGCCCAGGTCCTCTACACCGTGGCCGGGCCGGTCGACCAGAACATCCTGGGCAGGGTCTACAGCGGGAGCGTGACGTTCACGGACTACCTGGGGCTCCCGATCTCCGGAGCGAAGGTCTCCGTGGCTCTGGCGAACGGGACCACGATCACCATGATGACCGACAGCAAGGGCACGATCAACCTCCGCGAGATTCCGATAGGACCCTACACGGCCTCGATATCGTACCTCGGTGCCACGACGACCGTCGACGGCAACGCCGCGCAGGCTGGTGCGGTGCACACCAAGGTCTTCGCGAGCTATCCGACCCTTGTGCTGATCGTGCTCGCGGCCGCGATAGTCATAATCGCAGTCATGTTCGTCAGCCCCGGCAGGCGCCTCAGGAAGGCGATACCTCCCGACGCGCCGGCGCAGCACCTGACCCAGCTCTGCAGCAACTGCGGCGCCACGCTGGAGATGGGCTCGCTCCACTGTCCCGAGTGCGGGGCGCAGCAGGTCTAGGCGCCACAACTCGGACCTGCAGCTCCGGCTAAACCAGTTAGACATTATTAGGGGGCATCAACCAGCGCGACCAGATGTCGTCTATCAGCCCGAGCACACCCGGTGAGCGAATCGGGAAGCTCCTGGAAGGTCACGTCGCGCTCATCGGAGGAGGCACCTCGGGGATGGGCGAGACGACCGCGTGGCGCTTCGCCAGGGAGGGGGCGAAAGTGGCCCTGCACTTCTCCGGCTCGACGCCGAACTCTGTGGCGAAGGCCGAGCGGATCGTCGACGAGCTCACAAAGTCCGGCTTCGAGGCGATTAGCATCAGGGCCGACGTCACCAAGTACGAGGACGTCAGGCGCGCCGTGGACTCGGTGGCGTCGAGGTGGGGGAAGATCACCTCGGTTGTCGACTTCGCGGGGCTCCCCTCGTCCCTCGAGTTCTGGCAGGAGGACCCCCTGGAACTCTCCGATGAGGCTCTGATGAGCGCGATAGGGATCGACTTCATGGGGTCGTACCACTTCATCAGGGCGGCCAAGGACTACATGAAGAAGGAGCACTACGGCAAGATAGTCCTGATCAGCTCCAGCCCGACCATCTACGGCGACGACGCAGGCTACAGGTACATCCTGGCCAAGGACCTCAACAGGATGACCGTAAAGTCCCTCGCCACGAAGCTCGTCCGGGAGTACGGCATAGCCCTGAACGCCATAGCCCCCGGGACGGTCGACACTCCCGCCAACAGGGTGAACTACACCGAGGACGGGTGGGAGGAGCTCGTCGGGGCGATACCCATAGGCCGGGCCGGCCTGCCAGACGAGATAGCAGGTGTGGCGCTCTTTCTGTGTTCTCACCTGTCAGATTTCGTCGTTGGTCAGACCATCATAGCTGACGGCGGAGAGATCAGGCAGTAGGCTTCCGAAGAATCCCCCGCGTGTCCGCCGTAGCTTCTCAGCCAGGCACCCAGTTTTCTGGGTCGTACTCCCTGTAGTCCAGCAGGAGCTCCTCGCCTCTCTTGATCGGGCCGACAGCGAGCAACCTGGCCGTTCTCGTCTCGATGTCGATCGAGAATCTGACGTTGGGTGGCTGGCCGTGGTCCAAGAAGTTGGACCAGTACTCGCCGCTCCCCTCGTCCGCCTCATCCCAGAACAACCGCCGTCCATCCGGCGTCCTCCCGATGATGAGGGCCCACCTCTTCCAGGGAGGGGACTTTGGGGTGGTCGTGACGAGCATCTCCGGCATCAGGCAGAGAAGCTCCCCGCGTGCGAGGTCCCTGAGGGCGAACACGCCTCGGCCGTGAGGACATTTCCTGACCTCGAGGAGACCCTCTACCCTTTCGCCAGCCAAAGCCCCATCAGCCGTCCTCGAGAAAGGGAGTGGGACTAAAGGAACAGCGACGGGTGTCTCTCAACCTCTACCCGACCAGCCCGAGGTCTTTCATGAAGTCGTCGTTCCAGCCGAAATCCGCACCTCGCAGCTCGGCCCTTCCAAGGAACCTCAGTTGTTTCCACCATGGGAGCTTCTTGACCGACCCTGCGAAGTCGGCCTCGTAGACGAACACGAGGTCCCAGTGCATGTTCCCGGGGTACCATTCGCTCGGCGTGGCATAGGAGAGGACGCGGGATGAGGTCGCCCTGAATCCGTCGATTCGCAGCTGGTCTCCCATGACGCGTCCCAGCGCCTGGTCGGGGTGCTCGCCCTCAAGGAGGTAGCCCGCGGGGAGCCGCCACCGTTTGAATTCCGCGTCGAGGTCCTCCTTCGAGTAGATGCCCCAGTTGGGGACCCACTCTGAGATCCACTTCTTCTTCATGTTGGGGACGCCCATCAGGACCCTCCCGCCGCGTCTTACTATCGCGAAGACGCTGATGCACATGCCGCCTCCCGTTGCCGGAGGGTACCGGTCTGTGGGTCCGAAGACGGCGAATCTCCGCATGCGCTCAGACCCTGTTTACGACCGCCATGTTGATGCTCTGGAGCTCACGGATGACAGTCCTGAGCAGATCCTGGATCTGCTGGAGTTCCTGAGTCTGGAGCAACAATGCCTTCTCGACGTAGAGGTCGTGGTCGGTCTTCGGTTGTGGCGCGCTCATGCGGAAACGTGCGGCGGCCCCACACTTATCTCTGATTCGCTGGACAAGCGCCGAGAGCCGAAGGCTTGCGGGATGATCAGCATCACGCCATCGTCATCCGGCACCCTGTCCGTTCCAAAGAAGATGGTAAAAGGGTCTCAGTTCTGTCTAGACTCAGAGGTCATCGTCGTCGATGTCCTCATCCAATCCGTCCGCGTCGTAGTCTGCTTCATACTCGTCATCGTCCAACTCACCGATTTCGAGCGACATTACCTCGGGCCGTATCGCGGTCTTCACTTAAGCTTTCGCGCGGGGAGATCCGTCAGGATGTCAGTGGAAGAAGGAATGGTGCGATGCGCGGGTCGAGCGCGCGACTCTCCTCATCTGCCGATCAGCTCCGTGAGCAGTCGCCTCTCGGCCCTCCTCCTGTGGTTGATCAGGGTCGAGCTCCCGACCTTCATTCTCTTGGCCAGCTCGAGCGAGCTTATCCTCCTGGGCTCGTCGTAGTAGCCCAGCCTGTATGCCGTGACCAGGACCCTCCGCTGCTTCTCGGTGAGCCTGCTCAGCGGCGAGGAGACCGGGAACTTGGCGTCCGAGATCCTCGCTATCTTGTACCTGATCCCGGTCTTCTCGATGCCCTCGAGGAAGGCCCTGACCTGCTTGGCGCCTCCGAGGTAGGACATCCTCGCCCTTCCGTCCCTTATCTCGAACGGGACCGAGAGGTATCCTCCGGCGGAGAGCGGGTCGAACTGGATTCCCGGGTGCGACGCTGGCTTGCTCTTGATGAAGTAGATGTAGGCCCCGTCCTTTTCGTGGTCGAGCATCTGGAGCTCGAGTATCTCGTCGTCGATGAAGTCCTCGACCCTGGAGGTCCGGTCTCCGAACTCGATCCTGAAGATCGCGGCGAACTCCTCCGGGCCGTCCTTGAGGAACTGCAGAATCTCGAGGCTCTTGATCTTCTCGAGCATGGGGTTGTTCTCGAACTTGCTCATCTCGTCGAGGTCCAGTTCTATCGTTACCCTGCGCATATCGCGTCGTCAGTATCCGCCACGTATAGGCATTATTGCAGATAGGCGCGTATACGCGCTATAACGCTAATCTTGGCTGCCCGGCCCGCATGATTCATGGAAGCCACCGGGGGGTCTGCTCCAGAGGCCGCGGCGGAGACCGCAAAGGCTAGGGACCCATCCACATCCCAGCACCTCACGGGTCCAGCAGCGATACTCGTCCTCGTCGGGGTCTTCCTCGCCATCCTGATGGGCGCGATGGACGGCCTCGTCGTGGCGACCGTCCTCCCAACGATAGCCCTGGACCTGCACCAGGTGAACGGCGTCACGTTCGTGGCTGGCGGTTACCTGATATCCTCGACCATCTCGATTCCGATCTTCGCGAGGGTCTCGGACATCTCGAGCAGGCGCAACGTGTTCATCGTGGGCCTCGCAATCTTCATCGTGGGCTCCGCGCTCGCGGGCCTCAGCCAGAACCTCAGCGAACTGATAGCGTTCCGTGCCATACAGGGGTTCGGCGGCGGGGGCGTCTTCCCCGTCGCCATAGCGATGATCGCGGTGCTCTTCCCTCCTGAGACCCGGTCGCGGGTCATCGGAGTGATCAGCGGGGCGGCCGGGCTCGCCATCGTCATCGGCCCAGTCGTGGGGAGCTACATCGTCTCGGTGACTACCTGGCGGTGGGTCTTCTACATCAACCTCCCCTTCGGCATAGGGGCTGCGATAGTGCTCCTGCTGTTCCTGAAGCCGCTGCGTCCGACGAATCCAGGCAGCTTCGACCTCCCGGGGGCGGGGCTGCTCTCGAGCTGGGTGGGCGCCCTGATGTTCGCCCTCGTCGAGGTCTCCGACGAAGGGATGAGCTGGGCGAATCCTCTGATCGTCTCGCTGCTGGGTGCTTCTGCGGTGCTCTTCGCCGTCTTCCTTTGGTGGGAACTCCGGGTACCTGAGCCGCTCGTCCCCCTCCGACTGATGGGACAGCGCACCATCGCGGCGACGAGCGGAGTCATGTTCTTCACCGGGATAGTGTTCAGCGCCCTGATTACGTTCCTCTCGGTCTTTGTCGGAATCGTCCTGCTGCACAGCGGTCCGAACGCGGCGAACGACGTCCGGGACATCATCTACTTCCTTGCTGTTCCGCTGATCATGGGGGCGGCGCTCTCGGGCCAGCTCCTGACCAGGATCCCATACCGGAACGTGATCGTGCCCGGGCTCGCTGTGGCTTCTGTCGCGGCGCTCTTCCTGACGCAGCTGACGCCCTCCACTCAGCTCTGGGTGCTTGCGGACGGGTTCCTGCCTGTAGGCGGGCTCGCTCTCCCTCTGATCCCTCTCGGGTTCGGCCTCGGGTTCTCCCTCGCCGGCCCGACCATAGCGGTACAGAACGAGGCTCCGACGGACAAGGTGGGCGCCGCCATCGGTCTCACGCGCTTCCTCTCGAGCCTCGGGGCCGCGCTCGGGATCTCGCTCCTGACGGCCTTCGAGACGTGGCGCTATGCGGCCCTGGCGAATGGCACCACTTCCCCCGCCGCCTCTCTGAGCGCACTCGTGACTACCTACAACGAGATCTTCCTCATACTCGCAATCTTCATCATCGTCTCCTTCGGGTTCGGTCTGTTCTTCAGAGGGAGGGTTCCGAAGAAGTCCACACAGAGTGTGCCCGCAGTCACCTCGCTTGGTCCGGCACCCGAGACCGCCAACGCGCGACCTGAGTCCCGCGAGGGCGCTAGTTCCTGACGTAACCGGCGCACAGCATCCCGAAGTAGTTGGCGACCTCGTAGGAGTAGAGCCTTCCCTTCATCGGGACCTCCTCCAGGACGCCCGCGAGCATGACCATCTGCCACAGGCTGTCGGGCCTGGCCTCGTCCACCATGGAAGGCCTGAACTTCATGATGTCGGCGAGCCTGCCACCCTCGATCGCCTCCACTACCTTCCCGTCGTAGACCGCCGCGTTCTTGGAGTAGCCGTAGGGTCCACTTTTGTCGTGGGTGTGGGCCTGGTCGGAGCTGGCGACGAAGGCGACCCGCTTCCCGGACCTCTCCGCCAGCTGCGCGACCTTCACGCCGAAGCCGTAGTTCTGCTTCAGCCGAATCTCTCGTGACGGGGTCACTATGACGATCTTGCTTGTGAGCCCGTTGAGCTTCAGGAAGAACCAGAGCGGGATCAGCGTGCCCCAGTCCATGGCGAGGTTCGAGAGAGGGCCGGACGCCGTCCCGTAGTTCGCCCCGACCACCGGGATGTGCGCCCGCTCCGCGGCCGAGACAAGCTCCGACGCCATCTCGGTGTCGCACTTGGCCTCAAGCGCTATCGACCTGTCCCCTACTCCAACCCTGCCGGACGAGTTCTCGGCCGTCACCACCCCGATCCTGCCTACCAGCCTGAGGTTGTGAGGGGTCGCAATCACTATGGTATCCGGAGCGGCGCTCTTCATCTCGGCCGCCAGCTTTGCCATGCCCTTGGCCGTCTCGACGGCGAAGCCCGGCTTGTCCCCGGCGAGTTCCCGGACCATCTCGTCCCCGTGGGGGGCGATGCACGCATAGACCAGAGGCAACGCCGGGAACTGGGGCCCGAACCTATTCAAACGTTCCTTCCGACGGCCCCTTCGAAGCAGATTAATCCTGGTGCGTCAGCTCCGTCCAAGCGATGACCACCGACCGACGGTTCGCGCGCTTCAACGCCGGGAAGTCTACAGCCACGGGTCAGCCCGATGTGAGCACTCTGACCCAGCGCCAGGTACCGGAGGGCGGGATGTGCCTCTCGGCATTCGTGGTGCTCACCGAGGCCGGGTACCCCAACTGGGTCGTCCTGGGGCGCCTCAACCCCGAGGCAGCGTGGGACCACATAGGCGCACTCGACCCCGAGCGAACGGAGGTGCACTCGAAGGGATGGATGATTCCGTCGTCCCACCTGCTTCTCGGTGAAGCGCCACAGGACGCGGCCAGACGCATACTTTGGGAGCAGCTTGACCTCAAGGGCGTTCCGCTCACCGAGCCCTCTGTCGTGTCGGAGAGCTACACGCCCAGGCGATTCCCAGACCTCCCCAGCCACTGGGACGTGGAATTCATCTTCAGGGGAGAGATCCCCACGGCCAAGCTCCCAAAGACGCCCGCCTGGACGGAGCTCGCCTTCGTGGACGTGAGTCGCACGCGGAAATCTGAGATGGCAAGGTCACACGAGGACATCCTCGAGTCCGCAGGGTTCATGTTCGCAGAGTAGCCCGCGCACGGCTAGCTTCAAGCCGTGAAGGGAGGGCCTGCGACCCTCTACGAACGGCCGAACCAAACCCTTATTGATTTGGCCGCCGCGTTATCGCAACGGCATGAGCCCCACAAGAGGCTACGCGGAAGTGCACGGACTGAAGATGTACTATGAGATACATGGGTCCGGGGAGCCGCTCATCCTGCTTCACGGAGGCGCCGGAGCGACCGAGATGTTCGGACAACTCATCCCGGCGCTGGCGGAGACCAGACAGGTCATCGCCGCCGATCTGCAGGCCCACGGCCGCACCGCAGACATCAACCGTCCTCTGAGCTACGAACTCATGGCAGACGACGTCGCCGCCCTCATAGACCACCTCAAGTTCGAGGACGCCGACGTGATGGGCTACTCGCTCGGAGGCGGCGTGGCCCTCCGGACCGCCATCCAGCACCCGGGGAGGGTGAGGAAGCTAGTGCTGGTCTCGACCGCATTCAAGCGAAACGGATGGTATCCAGAGGTGCTGGCGGCCATGGCGCAGAGCAGCCCTGAATCCGCCGAGGGGATGAAGGGTTCCCCGATGTACGAGGTATACTCCCGGATAGCGCCGAGGGTGGAGGACTGGCCCGTCCTCTTCACCAAGCTCGGGGCGCTGCTCCGACAGGACTACGACTGGTCCAGGGAGGTGGCCTCCATGAAGACGCCGACGATGCTGGCGTTCGGCGACGCCGACAGCGTCCGCACCTCGCACGCAGTGGAGTTCTTCGAGCTGCTCGGCGGCGGCAAGAAGGACGCCGGATGGGACGGCTCAGGGATTTCCAGCGCCCGGCTCTTCATCCTGCCCGGGATCACGCACTACAACATCTTCGAAGCCCCCGCGCTGGCGGCGGCCGTGGTACCCTTCCTTGAGACGCCAATCGCGTAACGACGAACTCGCTATCGCGGCGGTCGGCGGTCATCTAGCGGATGCCGTGTCTCTTCCTCTCCGGCTTCCTCATTAGCGGGGACACAACAGCGCCCACAAGCCCGAGCACCGCGAGCACCGCGAAAGCCGGATTGAAGAGCGCGTAGTTCTCCCCTACCACCAAGCCGACAAGACCAGGGCCGACCACGTTCCCCCCGTAAGCGCCCAGCCCCCAGACGATTGCGTTGGCCGAGGAAGAGGCCCCCGGGGCGTATGCGGAGGCAAGGGAGAGGAGGGTCGGAAAGGTGCTGAAACTGAAGAACCCGAACAGAACTATGAAGACCACCCCGAGGTAGCCCGGGGAGTAGATGTAGGCTAGCACGCACAAGGCCGCGCCCCCCGACCCTACTCCGAGCACGTACCTGTTGTCGAACCTGTCCACCATCGCTCCAAACACAAACTGCCCCGGGATGGACCCGATCCAGAGGGCCGCGAGGGTCAGCCCTAGCAGCGGCCCGACGCCGATCCCCTTGACGGTCGTGAGGTACGTCGCGAGCCAGAAGGTGAACCCCGCGCTGCTGAGAGACCTTATCGCGGTCACACCGGTCAGCACGAGCACGTCCCGGTTGAGCCCGCTACCGTCTCCCCGGGACGCGTCTCTGGCGATCTGGGCGGTCCGACGGCGCTCCCTGAGGCCCGCAGCCACCGTGACAGCGGAGAGGAGGCCGATCCCTGACATCAGCGCCAGCGCGTTGGGCTGCGTGAGGAAGACCGCCAGCGATACGAACACAACGGGGAACGCGGTGGACCCGACGGCACCGAAGGCACCGCTGACCCCCAACGCCTTCCCACTCTCCGTGTAGGGGAACGCCGACCTAATGACAGTGGCACTCAGAGGGTGGTAGAACGCTGTCCCGAAGCCGGCCACCGACGAGAGCACGACCACCGAGGCGTACAGGACCGACTGGGTCGTGAGGTTGAGGGCGAGGAAGAACCCGAGGAACGAGAGAGAGACTATCCCCAGACCGAGGCCGACCAGCGTGCCGAGCGCGCCCCGCCTGTCCGCCCAGCGTCCTATGTGGAAGCTGAAGAGAGCAGCGGCGGAGTAGAACGCCACCGACATGAGCGCGACCACGGAGATGGGGGTTCCCTTCACGTGCGCGATGTCGGCGACGACCGGGATGAATGCCGTCCACCCATCGTTGACAAGGTGGCCGAGCGAAGCGAAGGCTAGCACTCGCCACTTGCCGACGGAGGTTCCCGCGCCCAACGGACACGACCAGCTCCCGGCGTTGCCTAAAAAGCTCTGATGTCGCGATCAAGCCCCAACGATAGACTCCGTCACGATTCGACAGAACCACTTTCGCGGCGAATCATCACTCAGAGCCTGAAAACAGGTTTGCACCGGCCATTTTCGGGAACCACCGGCGCGTCGTGACAGGAGCCCTAAACGGGCGACTAGCGAGCGTTCTTGCCCTTCCGCCATCCCCGGGGGCGCTCCGGGAGTGGGGAAGCCGCCTGTCTCTGGATTTCCCTCTCCAGTAGCTCCCTGATCACTTCGTCGAACGTGACCCTCCTGCCGAGCCTCTGCTTCATCACAGAAGCGTAGCGGTTAAGCCCAGCCCGGGTCTCTTCCCCGATCTCAATCTTGGTTGACATTCGATACCGACCGACTCCCTCACTCGCCCGTGGTCCTTGCTAACATTAATACCATCACAAGGCAATCCAAGGCATGTTTCGACTCGACGGTAGAGTCGCGGTCGTCACGGGAGGGGGATCGGGCATCGGCAGGGCGGCGTCACTACTCCTGTCAGAGTGCGGTGCGAGGGTGGTCGTCGTCGATATCAATGACGAGGGCGGACAGAAGACAGTCGCGACGATGTCTTCCAGAGGCGGGAACGGGTCCTTCTTCCACGCCGACGTCTCGAAGGTCGCCGAGGTGAAGGCTATGATCGAGACGGCTGTCGCCCAGCACGGCCACCTGGACATACTCTTCAACAATGCCGGCATCCTCTGCCCCAAGAGGAGCCTAGACACATCCGAGGACGACTACCAGCGGGTTCTCGACACGAACCTGAAGGCGGTCTTCTTCGGCTGCAAGTTCGCAGCCGAGAGGATGAAAGACAGAGGCGGTGCGATAGTCAGCACGAGCTCCGTGAACGCCGTCAGCGGGTCGGCAGACCTGGTCGCCTACTCGGCCTCGAAGGGCGGAGTCCTCGCGATGACGACAGCGCTCGCCAAGGAGTATGCCCCCTACAAGATCAGGGTCAACTGCGTCCTGCCCGGCCCCATTGACACACCCATGAACTACGGCGATATGAACGAGGCCGAGTACCGGGCTGCTCTCAAGGAGACCGCGGAGAGGACGCTTCTGAAGCGGATGGGCGCGCCGATGGACGTGGCCTTCGCCGTGCTCTACCTGGTGAGCGACGAGGCATCCTTCGTCACTGGGACCTCGCTGGTGGTGGACGGCGGCTGGCTGGCCGCCCGATGATCAACTGATGTATCCAGCGGCCACGGCAGGTTGAACAGACTTATACTGGGGCCGGGGTTTTCGATGGTGTCTACCGAATGAGTCGCGCATCGAAGGTCTCGCTTGAGGGGAAGTCCAGTGAGGAGATTCTCAGGAAGGACGCAAAGTACATCGCGCACGGCGGAGGACCCACCCCGATAGTCTTCGTGGAGGCGAAGGGCTCCATTGTCACCGATGCGAACGGCAAGGAGTACATAGACTGCGTCTCCATGGGCATGGGCACCTCCGGGGTCGGGCACAACCACCCGCGCGTAGTCGCTGCCATAAGAGAGCAGGCTGGTAAGATAATCCACACCCACCTGTCCACCGTGAACATACCCTCGGTGGAGCTGGGGGAGAAGCTCGCGAGAATCACCCCCAAGGGGCTAAACAAGTTCCACTTTGTGAACAGCGGGACCGACGCCAATGAGACGGCGATCAGGGCAGCGATGACCTACACCAAGAAGAAGGAGGTGATCTCACTCGAACTCGCCTACCATGGCTCGACAATAGCCCTGTCCAGCCTCGGGATGTCGTACTCCCGACACGCCTACCCAACCATCCAGGGGTTCAGGCAACTCCCTCCGCCCTACTGCTACCGCTGTCCGATCGGGCTGACCTATCCGAAGTGCGGGGTCGCCTGCGCGAACCTCCTAGACGACGCGATACGGTACGCCACGTCCCACGACGTGGCGGCGTTCATCCTGGAACCGATCATAGGGGCAGGCGGACACATCGTCCCTCCACTCAACGATTACGCGAAGATAGTCAGGGAGACCTGTGACAAACACGGGATACTGATCATCGCCGACGAGATACAGACAGGGCTCGGCAGGACGGGGACGATGTGGGCCTCTGACTACATCGGTCTGAAGCCGGACATCATGACCCTCGGCAAGGGTCTCGGCGGCGGGATGCCGATGGGCGCGGCCGTCTTCTCCGAGGAGGTGGGGACCCGGCTACAGAAGGACCCGTGGGCCCACGGATACACCCACAGCGAGAGCCCGATGTCCTGCGCAGCCGCCGGGGCGGTCGTCGACATCGTCGTCGACGAGAAGCTGCCGGAGAGGAGCGCGAAGCTCGGGGCGATTGCCACCAAGATATTCAAGCGGTGGCAGGGGAGGTACGAGGCCATCGGGGACGTGAGGGGTCCCGGCCTCTTCATCGGCGTCGAACTGGTGAAGAACAGGACCACCAAGGAGAGGGCCACCGAGGAGGCCACGAAGATAGCCGCGGAGGCCTTGGCGATGGGCGGGATATTCAGCACCTCGCACGGAGCTTCGAAGGAGCCCGGAGGTAATGTGATCAAGTTCAAGCCCCCGATGACGATCGACGAGGCCACGATGAAGCGGGGCATCGGCATACTAGAGGATGCGTTCGATTCCGTCCTGGGAAAGGCGAGCTAATCCTCGGTCTGGGTTTCTGGCCGCCCGGCTCTCTGACCAGACATCTCAGCAAAGAATAAGAGCCGCGCCATGGGTCAAGGCGCTTGATGGGTCGCGCCGAGGGGATGGTCGACGATCTTGTTTCCCTGCCTGTAACCCTCCTGCCCATTGTGCACATCAGACCGAGCAAGTTCAAACTGCGCCGTGAGCTTGGGAGGCTTGACGAGCTCGAGGAGTCCATCTCGAGGGTCGGCCTGCTCCAGCCGATAATCGTAAGGAAGAAGGGCAGTCAGAGCTACGAGGTCGTCTCGGGACACAGGAGGCTCGCCTCGTGCCGGGCGCTCGGCATGAAGAGTATCAGGGCCATCATTACTGAGATGGGCGACAAGACCTCCTTCGAGGTTCAGCTCACCGAGAACATCCAGCGGGAGTCGTTCGCCCCCCTCGAGGAAGCGAGGGCCTTCTACTCCTACGTGGGGTCGGGGAGGAAGGGCCGCGTCGCCTACGGCACCGTCTCGGAGCTGGCGCGGAGGATTGGGAAGAGCCAGGAGTACATCTCCAACAGGATGAGGCTGCTCAGGCTCCCCGTCAGGCTGATGGAGAAGATGTTCGTCGCCGACGGGTTCACCGTGAGCCACGCCGAGGAGATATCGCTGCTCGCGTCGAACCCGGAACTCGTCGAGAAGCTTTGCGACATGGTCGTCGCGAAGAAGATCACGGTGCGCGAGCTCGAGAGGGCAATCCCGCTGATCAAATCCGGGACGGAGGTCGAGCCTGCGATCGAGCTGGCGAGAAACGAGGTCAAGCTGAGGCCGAAGCGCGAGGCGCAGCTCGAGGTGGAGGATTCGGTCGGGATTATCCTGAGGAGGACGCGAAAGCTCCTGGAATCGACGCTTTGCTACGTGGACAGCGCGGGCGTCGAGATGGAGATGGACAGGGACCTCCACGAAATCTGGATCAGGGAGGTCCGCATGAAGATCCACGACGCGGTCGATGGCGTTGTCTTCGCGGAGAGGGTGAGGCGGGGCAAGAGAGCCGAGCACCGCAGAAGGCCAACCGAAGAGCCTTTCATCTGGTCCGGATAGGAATCACAGTAGGCGGCGCTGGCCGACCGAAGCTATTCCACGTGGAATCGTCTAAACACAAGAAGCCAGGTCGCGGCGTACAGGGAAGGACTCGACATGACGGATGAAGTACGGGACTGGCGGTCGCTTCAGAATTCACCAACGGGTCGCGTATTCGTCAATATAATTTGAATCTCGGGGGTTGAAAGCTTATTATTTACTGGGACATGCTAAATCCTCTTGGCTGATCAGCCAAAGAAGCTGTTCGTTCGTGAGGCCACCGGCCTCGTGAGGGAGCTCGGATTCGTCGACCATTTCTTCATCTCATCCGGAATCATCCTGGTCTTGGGAGGCTTCGTCATCACCGCGCTGTTCACGCCACTCCTGTTCCCGGGTGCCTACCTCCCGGCGGTCTTCCTGCTCGGCAGCATCCCCGCCTGGGCGATGGCCTACATCTATGGCAGGCTCTCGGGCGGGATTTCGAGAAGCGGAGGCGACTACGTCTGGTCCACTAGAATCCTCGGGCCACTCTTCGGTTCAATCCAGTTCATCTTCCTCCTCCTCGCCACAGTCACGTTCGTCGGGGGCGGAGCCACGCAGATCTTCTTCTACGGTCTTTCACAGTTCGCATTCGGAGTCGGCGTCGACACTCACAGCATGTCGTTGCTAACCCTTGGAGGCCAGCTAAGCAGCGTCAGCGTAGGCGGTCCTGGCTCGTTCCTGGTGCTTGCTCTCGTGACGATTGGCGCCTTGGTTACTATCCGGGCGTTCGGATGGATCTTCAAGATTACATACGTGTTCTACTACTTCCTGACAATCGTCTTCATCATCGTGTGTCTCACGATAGTCCCGTCGAGCGTATCGGCGATGTTCAACAGTGCGATGAGCACTGCAGGGGTGAACCTGACCTACAATAGCGTCATCGCTTCCACGGCCAGCTCGGTACCTTCGCAGTTCAGCCTCAACAACACCCTTCTCGCCGCATTGCCTCTGGGCTTCACGACCTTCATCGGGTTCAACTACGGCACCTATCTCGCGGGGGAGACCAAGAACGCAAAGTCGTCGCTTTCGAAGGCTCTCTATCTGGCTATGGGAGTCACGACCGTCCTTCTAGTAGCAATGAGCTACTTGATTTACAATACCTTCAATTCGACCTTCCTGAGTTCGATCGCATACTACTACGGCTCGCATCCGGGAGTCCTCCCGGTCCTGCCCACGGCGACCATGCTCGCCGGCTTTACGAGCCCCTACGTCGCGGGACTGCTCGGTCTGGGAATCGCGATATCGTGGGCGGTGCAGATAATGGGCTTCCTCGTGACCTTCTCCCGCATCATCTTCGCGGCATCATTCGACCGGCTACTCCCGTCAGCCTTCTCCAAGGTGAGCGACAGGTTCCACGCACCCTACTGGGCAGTAGTCCTGGTCTCCTTCCTCTCAGGGCTGTACCTCTTCTTCTTCTGGTACTATGGCATCATTGCCGCGCAGCTCAACACCTCCTACATTCTGCCAATCGGGTTTGCAATGCCGATGATAGCCACGCTCCTGTTCCCAATCGTGAAGAAGGACCTCTACGTCCGCATCTTCGGGTCGATGGCTGGTGCAAAGACTCTCATGTTCGCCTCCGCCGTCGGTGCGGGCGCCTTCATCATCTATGCCATCGCGATATCCGACCCGATTGTCAGCGGTGTCTACATCGGTGCATCCTTGGATCTGGCCATCGAAGTGGCTATCGCGGGCGTTCTCATCGGCGCAGCCATCTACGCCTTGGGGCGCTACCACGCTCGATCCATCGGTCTGGACCTGAACAACATCTACGCAGAGATCCCGCCGGAGTGAGCACAGCCTACAACCAGCTGGATCGTCCGCTCTGATGTGTGGATAGCTTATAGCGTCCCTCCGACTTCCGGACATCTACTGAAATGCAATCCGACCCCAAGGAACCGGAAGACTTGCACCTTTCCCCGAAACGGCTCGAGGAGGCCTACTCAATTTTGGGCCGAGCGGTCGAGGAGGGGAAGATCATGGGCTGCACCGTCGGCATCGCCAGAAACGGAGAACCACTCGAACCCAGGGCCTTCGGGAGGAGGTCCATCGAAGGGGCCACTCCGGTCGTGCCCGACACGATGTTCCTCATCGCCTCCCTGACCAAGCCCTTCACCTCTACTGCGGCGATGATGCTGGTCGAGAGGGGGCTCATCCGACTTGACGACCCAGTCTGCTCCATCGTGCCGGAGTTCGGAGACGGAGGTTCCAGGGACAGGGTCCTCGTCCGTCACCTCCTGACCCACACGAGCGGTCTCCCGGACCAGCTCCCGGAGAACACGGAGCTCAGGTCGCACCACGCGACCCTCGACGATTTCCTCCGAAAGATCTACAGGACCCCCCTCCTCTTCGAGCCGGGCACGAGCTTCAGCTACCAGAGCTGCGGGATGGCCATGCTGATGGACATCGTGCAGCGCGTCACGGGGGCTCCCCTCTCCGAGTTCATGCTGCACGAGATATTCGAGCCGCTGGGGATGGACGACTCGTCGCTCGGGGTTAACTGGAGCAAGGCAGAGAGGGTGAGTCAGGTCAACCTCCCGCCAGGTGGGTCCCAGTACGGAGGAGCCGAAGCATCCGACTGGAACTGGAACAGCCGCTACATCTGGAGCCTCGGGTACCCGTGGGGAGGGATGTTCTCCACACAGGCCGACCTGCTAGGGTTCCTGAACGTCTTCCTCAACCGGGGGACACTGAACGGGAAACGGGTCGTGAGCCCGCAGACCGCGCAGGCCATGACCAACAACCAGGTCGTGAAGTTCCTGCAGATCCCGAAGGACATCGCCTACAGGAATCCCTGGGGATTCGGATGGCAGATGAAGGCGCCATTCAAATCGGTGTTCGGGGACCTCAACTCTTCGAGGACCTTCGGACACTGGGGGGCGACCGGGACGCTCTACTGGGCCGACCCCGAGACCTCGCTGGCCTGTGTGGTGCTCACGAACCAGCCCTTCGAGTGGAGCGGCGCAATCCTGGGGAGGTTCTCGAACGCCGTCGCGGGCTCGATAGCGGCAAACCCCTAGCGCTTCTGCGGCACCGGAAGGGGGCACTTTCCTGTAGCTATTCGCTGAACGCCTTGACGCGCCAGACATAGCGCATCGAGACGACGTACGTCACCGGATAGGAGACGACCGCCCCTATCATGTTCCCAAAGACGGGGGAGAGGGAGATCGTCGCGAGGCAGGTGAGCTGGACCACGACTATCATGAGGTTTCCGGCGAGCGCGGTGAGCTGATACTCGCCCCACCTAATCGACCAGTGGAGCCGCCCCTTCTTCCTCTCCTCACCCAGGCCCCTGACGGTGACGCGCTCGTTTATCAGGAAGGCCACGGTGTCTCCGATACCGAGTGCCAGCGCATCCAGTTCCAGGATGGAGAGGGATGAGTTCGAGAAGCTCGGCACCCTGATCGAGTGGTAGAGGAGGACTACTCCGAGGACGACGATCATCTCGTTGACCAGGAAACCCGTGCCGCTGGCCACTGCGAACCTTATGACCCGGAAGACCCCGAACCTTCTCTCCAGTCCGTCGAGCGTCTTCAACCAGTGCGGGGCGGGCGTGTTCTGCAGCGCCTCTGCTGTTTTGGCCATGGGCTGTCGTTGCTTCTACTTCGAGAGTGCGCCGGCGCCTCTTAAAGGAGGAAGACGATTCCCAGATTTGAGAAAGGAACGGCCCCATCCGTCCCATGAGGGCCGGAATCTCGCTCCAGAGACCGATTCAAGACCTGCCAAGTCGATTCTCACGAGTCGGAGGGCGACGTGCTGGAGAATCGAGGCCAAACGGGCCTTTGTTCACTGCCGGGGCTTGGCGAGGCTGTAGACGCAGACGTCGTTGAACTCGCAGGACCTGCACTTCCCCTCCGCCTTGGTAGGGATCGCCTCCCTCCTCTTCAGCCAGTAGTCCTGAGCCCAGGACACGGCCTCCTCCGCCTCCGACCTTATGTGCGGAAGAAGGAAGAACTTCAGCCCGTACCTTGACTCCAGCTGGGCCGTCTCGCCCTTCGCCAGGGCGCCCTTCACGAGCAGCAGCAGCGACTCCCTATCGGGCGGCGCCAGGGCCCCCTGCTTCACCCGCACCAGGACGAGGGTCAGGTCCGAACAGTCGAAGCCCATCCTCTCCAGGAGGACGCCGTAGATCTTCACCTGGATGGCCTGGTCCCGCCAGAGCCTTGTGGGGTCGCCGCGCGTCGTCTTCAGCTCGACGATCCATCTCGGCCTGCCCTTCTCGAAGATCACTGCGTCGGGCACGCCGGCGACGAGGAGATCCCCAATCTGCGCATGAAGACCGAACGAGGCGGTGAGGCTGGGCGATTCTTCGATGTGCCTGATGAGGTCCTCCTTCTTCACCTCCTCCATGGCGAAGATCTCGTCGTGAAGGTCGGTCCCTATCTCCTTGCCCTCGCTGGGCACCTCGCCCAGCGTGTACTCGTTCTCGACCTTGGCTTCGCAGTAGAACTGCTGCGCCACCGTCGAGGCCCCTACGAATGCGAGGTCGTGGCGGTACAGGGGCCCGCCTTCGGGGATGTCGTCCCTGAGAGAATCCTTCCAGCTCCTTGCCACGACGGGTGAATTCGGCAGTGGCTAATAACGATGCTCCGGCGCGGGCCCTCAGTACTGGCTCTTCTTGCAGACCTTGCAGAAGAAGTCCGGGACGGGCTTCGACGCGCCGCAGAACCTGCAGAAGGGTACTAGCGCCTTCTTGACCCTGGACCTCAGCCTGACCTTCTCCCTCGCCTCCGCATAGTCACGGCTGGAGTAGAACTCCCTTACCATGGCGAGCCTCCTCCCGTACGCCGGGTGGGTCTGGAACGCCTCCGCGAACGTCGAGTCGCCCGGAGGGTCTCTCCCCTGGGCCGGATACCCGACGATCTTCAGCATCATCGACCTGAAGACGCCCGGATCGCCGACTATCAGGAGCGCCGCCCTGTCCGCCGAGATCTCCGAGTCCCTGTGCCAGGCGAGGAGCAGCATCTGGATGGGCATCGCCACCAGGCCGGCGCCGTAGAAGTTCGCGAGGAACTGCGCCCCGGCCCCGATGGACTCGGCCGCCGTGTGGTAGAGCAGGTGCTTCGACTTGACGTGTCCGAGCTCGTGGCCCACTAGCGCCGTCATCTCGATCTCGTCGAGGGCGTCGAGGGCGGCGGAGGTGATAGCCATCACCGGGCTCTCGTCCCTCCCGAAGGTAGCCGCGTTGAGCTCCGGGGCGGGGATGACGAACGTCTCCGGGATCATCTCGAGACCGAGGGTCTCGCTGCAGTTGACGACGATGGCGCCCAGCCGCGACCTGGTCTCCACCCTCCTTCCGTTGGTCACCAGCCACGACCTCATTGAGTTCTCCCGGCCCTTGCTGAACATCCCCCCGATGAGGTAGGGGAGCGGACCGGTCTCCCTCAGCATCGCGAGGTTGTCCCTGTCCCCCGAGAAGAGGAAGTCCTTCGCGGTGACGTCGTACTTCGTCATGCCGATCAGGCGCCTTCGGCAGCTCACGCAGAACGTCCTGTCGAGCCGGTTGTACGCCTGGCAGAACCTGCAGGGGACCTCGGGCATGGACTTCTCCCTGCCTATCCGAGCACCGCACCTGGGACAGTACCCGGAGTTTTCCGGGATCCTAGTGCCGCACTTCCCGCAGAAGTGCGTCGGTTCGCTCGACATTGGGGTTTGGTCCGTAGCAATCCCCGATTAACCTTGTCGGAAGTCGGCCGTGCCGTCCGTCATGACGTGTGTCGTCCTTGGGCGCCCCCGCGTCTCGGACTACGCCGACAGCCTAGGACGACCGGTCAGAGTCAGACATCTCCTTCACCACCGCCGACCAGGCATCCCTGACATTCGCTGGGTCGTACCCTCCTCCCCCCATGGCAAGGAGTCTCCCCCCGCAGACCCTGTGGGCCAATCGGTGCAGGCTCCGCGCCGCGTGCGCATGCGCCGCGGACGTGTACTTCAGGTGGGTGAGAGGGTCTCCTCGCAACCCGTCGGCCCCGCACTGCAGAAGAATCAGACCGGGCCTGAATGAGCCAACGAACTCCTCGACCCTGTTGAACGCCTCGACGAACTCGACGTCTCCTGCGCCCGGGGGGAGAGGGATGTTCAGCTTCGTGCCCGCTGCTTCCCCCGCCCCAGTCTCTCCCGCGCTCCCCGTCCCGGGATACAGCGAGCGTCCATCCTCGTGGATGTCTCCGATGATCACACGGGGGTCCGATTCGAACCCGTAGAACACGCCGTCCCCGTGGTGGGCGTCGATGTCGACATAGGCCACCCTATCGATGCCGGGGAGCGAGAGAGCCCTCCGGATTGCTATGGCGGCATCGTTGAAGACGCAGAACCCCCCGGCCTTCCCCTCTCTCGCGTGGTGCAGCCCGCCGACCGGGTTGAAGAAGTGGTCCAGCCTGCCCTCGAGGACCAGTCCCAGGCCGTCGAGGGTGCTGCCCACAGGAAACACGGAGGCCTCGTAGACGCCCCTGAATGAGGGGGTGTCAGCGTAGTCCAGGAACCCCTCGCCGAGTCGGGACGACTCCCTCACGAGGCTTACGTACTCCGGCGTGTGGAAGAGCAGCAGGTCTTCCGTGGTGGCGGGGACCGGCCTGATGACATCGAACCCCTCGGCAGAAGGGAGCCAATCGGCGAAGAGCTCGATCCTGGACTTGTTCATTGGATGGGGGTATGGGAACGAATAGAGCTCCGATTCCTTCCCGAAGGAGACTCCCAGCCTGCATCCGCCGGATGCGTCCCTGCCCACTTCATCAGTTCTCGAGATCTTCCGCCGCCGCACGAGGGATCGAGCCCATGCTCTCTTCATCGGAGCGAAGTTCCATCCAAGTGTGACCGCAGGCCTTGCACCTGTACGTGTACTGGAAGTCCTTGACGTCTATTATGACCGGCTGCATCCCGATGACGGTCGGACTGCCCTGGGGAGAGTATCCGCCGAGAACAGACGCGCTCGGAGGTCCCCCCTTAAGGTCGACGGTCGGGGCCTTCTCAAGATTCTCGTCCTCACCCACGAGCTTCTTGCTCACGAGCCGTAGCTCGAACCTGCGACCACAGGCGGGGCAGTGCCTGAACATGGTCCTGATCTCGGAAGCCACGAAGTTCTCTTCGGCTCACTTCGTAATTATAAGCCTTCACGAGCGGCCGAGAGCCCTGTCCTGCTGGGCGCCGCTCGTCCGGATACCGGGACCGGATTGGAGTGCCTCCCGAGTTCGCAGGACCGAAGAAATCCATGTCTTAAAATATGTCAAGCTCCCGGCGCCAACCATGAGCGTATCGCGCGTCGGACCCAAGTCTAAGCGCAAGAAGGGCGCGGCGGATGAGCCCCGTCGCGCCGCCGTGAAGGACGCGATGCCAGACACTCAGCCGGCCGGGCGGATCCGGAGGATACGCAAGGTAACCGAAATCGTGGCTGAGAACGACGAGGAAGACGACTGACCGATAGGGCCGGTCCGTGAAGGGGCACGGGACGGCAGACAGACCCCTACAGTTTTTTACACGCCATCCCGAGCAACGGTCCCGTGAAACCAGCAGCAGGCATCGCCCTGAGGTCGACCGTGTTTCCCCCGCACCTGATACCAAGCCTAGTCCCGCAGCTCGACTCGTATTTCTCCAACCTGTGGTTCCCTTCTGTCTCCCCGCGCTTCGACGCCTTGGACATGTGCGGCATCTCGCTCGGCGCGAGCAGGAAGCTCAACGTGGGCACGGGGGTCATACGGCTGCATGAACAGGACCTCGGCGGGCTCGCGAGCCGGGCCGACACCCTGAGCCAGGGCTCCGGGAACCGGTTCATCCTCGGGGTGGGGACGGGGTCTCTGCGGGGACGGACTGCGCTCGACGAGCTGGTGGCGCTGACGAAGAGGCTTCGGACCGGCTATCCCAGGACTCCACAGATCCCGATCTACTTCGCCGCCCTCGGGCCGAGGATGGTGAGGGCGGCGTACGAGAACGTAGAGGGCGTCCTTCTCAACTTCTGTTCCCCGCGGTACGCGTCCGACGTCACATCGCGGGAGGCGGGGACGAAGAAGGAAGGCTTCCAGGTCGCCTGCTACGTCAAGCTCTTCTTTGCGGAAAGCGAAGTCGAATCCCGGCGGATGCTCGCCAACGAGTTCGTCAGCTACAACGCCTTCCCGCAGTATCACGCGATGTTCGAGGCGATGGGAATCACGAGGACGATCGAAGGCTTCAGGGACCGCCGGGATGTCTCCGACCGCGATGTCGCAGGGGAGATATCAGAGATCTCGCTGTCCAACCCGAGCCGAAAGCAGCTGCGCCAGCTCTTGGAGAAGTTCAGGGAGGCCGGGGTGGACGCCCCGGTGGTGTATCCCTACATCGCGGGCTCCGACGGATACAAGCTAGGCGTCGCTCTGAGGTTGCGCGACTGGTCGAGATGATGCCTCCGCCGGACGGAGGGCGACTCGGCCCTTCACAGGCCGACTCCCGGGATGGTCCTTGAACCACCACTCAGGCACTGCGATCCCCTCCTTCACGTCCATGTGGTCGTAGGACTTCACGTCCAGCACGGGCGTGCCGTCCAGGGCATCGAGCCCCCGCACCATCAGGACGTTCCTCTTCCTCCCTATCAGCTCGACCACGCTCAACCCGATGGGGTTCGGTCGGTTCCTCATCCTGACGGCAAATATCCCGACCCTGGGCAGGTCCTCCTTGTCGCGCGGGTGCGTCGTCAGCCTTGCCCTCTCTTCCTTGGGCACCTTGTCCATCCAGAACAGGACTATCACGTGAGAATACGCTTCGATTCCACGGAGCGCCGGGGCGAGCTTCCCCTCAAGGACGACCTCAGAGACAACCCTCTTCCTGTTCGCGTGGATCTCCTTCTCGTCCGCCGATGTCCGCACGAACCCTATCGGCCTCATCGCTATTGCCTTGGCCACGGGGACTTCGAGCGCGGCTTCGCGAAAGCCCCGATTTAACGGCACCGAAGCGCGGCGGGCCTCCGCGCATGCCGCTCGGGGGTATCCAGCCTATACAACCCATTAATATCCGGACGACGGCCT
This sequence comes from Nitrososphaerales archaeon, assembly GCA_050013375.1. Lineage (GTDB taxonomy): Archaea > Thermoproteota > Nitrososphaeria > Nitrososphaerales > Gagatemarchaeaceae > Gagatemarchaeum. The sequence goes on from JBEKFK010000001.1 coordinate 37,549, forward strand.
TTCGTACGATGCTCGAAGAGCTAGGGATCAAGGGCGTCATCAACGCCACCGGCTGTCTCACCGTCCTAGGAGGCTCGGTCCTCGACGACGAGGTCCTCGACGCCATCAGGGAGGCCTCCAAGGTCTATCTGGACATGCCGAGGCTCCATGAGAAGGTTGGGGCCTTCGTCGCAGGGCTGACCGGGGCCGAAGACGGATACGTCACCTGCGGCGGAGCGGCCGGGCTCGCGCTGGTGGCGGGAGCCTGCATCACCAAGGGCGACACCGGCGCTATGTCGAAGCTTCCCAGGACGGCCGGGATGCGCAACGAGATAATCGTCCAGAGGCAGCACCGGAACCAGTACGACAACGCGCTCGAGATAGCGGGCGCGAAGATCATCGAGATAGGGTCCGACACGGGCTGCAGCGTCGAGGACCTGAGAGGCGCCATGACCGAGGATACCTGCGCGGTTGTATACTTCGCCTACGACCCTCAGCCCGGTGTCCTTCCCCTCGCAGACGTCATCAAGGGAGCCAAGGAGCGACAGGTGCCCGTGGCCGTCGACGCCGCAGCCGAGCTCCCTCCTCCGGACAACTTGAGGAAGTACCTGCGGATGGGGGCGGACATCGTGGTCTTCTCGGGCGGAAAGGACATCGGGGCACCGAACGACACCGGGGTGATTCTGGGCAGGAGGGACATCGTCTCCACGTGCAGGAGGTTGGGCCCCCACAGCTACGAGATGGCCGGTCCCAGGACGAGGACATACCTCGGGAGGCCGATGAAGACCTCCAAGGAAGACATACTGGCGTTCGCAGTGGCCCTGAGGCGGTATCTGCAGACCACGGACCATGAAAGGCGGATGGCCGGATGGGAGAAGAAGGTGGATCTCCTCCTCGAGGCGCTCTCGACGACGGGCTACCCAGCTAGGAAGCTGGTGCCTGAGTTCGACGGCAGGCAGCCCCGCCCCATGATCGTTCCACGGGTCGAGATTCAGACCCATGGGATGCCAATGACGGCGCGAGGGATAGTCGAGAAGCTGCGCGCGGGAGAACCAGAGATATTCGCCTACGACATAGGGGAGAACCTGTACCTCAATCCGCACTGCCTGAGGGACGGCGAGGAAGAGATCGTCGCGTCGAGATTGGCGAAGATCCTGGCCTAGGGGGGTCGAGCCCCACTGCGACGGTGGCTCCTAGTCTTGACTGTCCGGAATCAGCAGCTCGACGATGACCACGTCGCGCCACACTCCGTCCAGGCGGCCGTGCTTCTCGTACACGCCGACCTCGCGGAACCCGACCTTCCGGAGAAGCGCCCTGCTCGGCGCGTTGTCGACGAAGACCCGTGAGACGAGCTTCCGAAACCCCGCTTTCCTGCTCTCCGAGACGAGCTCCCGCATGAGCATGGTTCCCGTCCCATTCGCCCTGCGACTCCGCTCTACGTAGACCGAGAACTCGGCTATGCCGGCGTAGCAGTCCCTGTCCCTGTAGGTGGAGGTGGACGCGAAGCCGACGAGCGCACCAGCCGCCTCCGCGACGACGATCGGATGGCGGCCGTCGAACCAGCGCGCTATCTCTGACGCGTCCCGCGGCCTCGTCTCGAAGGTGGCGGTCCGGTCCTGGATTCCTTGGTTGTAGATTCTCGCTAACGAGTCAGAATCATCCACGACGGCCCTCCTTACCTGCACGATGGACAAGTACAGCGAAAGCCCCGGTGCGATTCTATTTCAACAAAATGGTTCCCTCCGCCGGCGTGGGCGCTTCTTTCGGAGCCCGGTGCGCGGGCCAGGGACCGCCGGGAGGCCCTCCTGGAACGCGCCCGAACCGTGACCGCCCATCACACGGCTCGGAACCATTAAATCCGATTAGCTGGACGTCGTCAACGGTCTGCCGGGATGATAGCGCTAAAGTCAGTGAGATGCAACGCGTGCGGGCATCCTTACACCGTAGAGCAGCTCACGGGCGCGTCCCGGGTGATAACCTGTTCCAACTGTGGAACGCCCCACCAGCTCAAACAAAAGCGGCGGATAGTCAGAAGGAGGGGGACGGCTCTGATAGACACTCCCCGGGGGATCCTGCTCGTCGCCGGGAAGCGGAGGAGGTTCCTCTTGCCCGGAGGTGGCGCGCTCAAGGGAGAGACCAGGCGGGACGCCGTCGTCCGGGAACTGAAGGAGGAGATCGGCCTTACGGTCAAGACCTCCAGCTACCTCTTCTCCTACGACGACCCCAAGGACGGCAGGAGGGTCAGGAACCTGCACAAGGTCTTCCTGGTCGAGACCGAAGGGAGTCCGACGCCTGACAACCACGAGGTGAGGTATGTGGAGTACTGGAACAGCGGGATGGACATACTTCTCAGCGACTCGGCGAAGGCCATCATCGACAGGTACCTCGCCAGCTTCAAGCACAAGCTCGGGTCCCGCTGACGCCCGGCCCGGATGGTCCATGGTCGTCCTGCGCCCGGCAGGAGCCACCAGCTTAAAATCCACGAAAGAGAAAGCTCAGTCCGGATTGTCCCTCCCGAACAAGGTCTGGTACTTCGCCTATGGCTCGAACCTGAACCCCGACCAGATGAACAAGCGGGTCGGAGAGTGGCACCTTTCGAAGAGGGCTCTGGCCAGAAACTACAGGCTCGCATTCAACGTCTTCTCCGCCGAGTGGCAGGGCAACACGGCCAATCTTCTGGAGACCGGGAGGTTCGAGGACACAGTCTATGGCGTTGTCTACCTCCTAAACGAGGAACAGTTCCTGAAGCTGCAGAAGCACGAAAGGGTCGCGCCCGTCGAGATACACCTAGAACTGGAGGACGGGAACGAGATTTCCAGGGCGAAGGCCTTCATATGGAGCTCGACGACCAAGGAGCGCCCTCCCCCCGAACCCTACAGAAGGACGATGGAAGCGGGCCTTCTGCAGCACGGATACAAGAAGTCCCTGGTGGACAAGGTCCTGGGCAAGGCCGAGAAGTAAGAACGGGCCCCCGACGGCACCGGAGTTGCGGTGCCACCAATGTCGGTTTCTGCCATTCTGGGCGTCGAGATTCGCTAGAGATTTGGGAAGGATTCCGGAAATTTCCTAAATAGGAAATACTGGCGGAAACATGCCGGAAATGATAACCGAGAAGCAAAATCACACTCGCAGGAATCTTGTTGCGGCGGTCATCCTGGTGCTGGTCGTGGTTTCGGGGGTCGTCTACTTCAGCGGACTCGGACAGACGACCGGAGCGAGCGGCTCGACGATAGCCTCCCTCCAGAGCTCGATCTCGAGCCTGCAGAGCACGGACAGCGCCCTGAATTCGCAGCTCTCCGCCCTGAGCGCCACGTCGGGCAACACTTCGCTCACGGGGATCAACCCTGAGGCGATCTACTCCACGGACAACCGGAGCATCGTGACGATACAGGGAAGCGCCCTCGTGACGACGAGCACGATCTTCGGATCGGTCTCCTCGGTCGAGACCGTCCTAGGGTCGGGCTTCGTCATCTCGTATTCGGGCGCATACTACATAGTGACGAATTTCCACGTCGTGAACGGATTCACGAACATGACGGTAACCTTCTCGGACGGCAACGCGTATCCTCTCAAGGTCGTCGGAACGGACCCGTACAGCGACCTCGCGGTCGTGAGCGTCTCCTCCGCACCGGCGAGCGAGTACGCTCCGCTCCAGATCATCTCCTCATCGGGTGTCGTCGTGGGCGAACCGGTGGTTGTGATCGGGAATCCCTACGGCCTCGCGAACTCGATGACCTTTGGCATTGTGAGCCAGCTGGGGAGGACAATCCAGGAGGCGACGACCGGCAACTTCTCGATCTCGGGCGTGATACAGTTCAGCGCTCCGATAAACCCCGGAAACTCCGGTGGCCCGCTGCTTGACAAGAACGGGAACGTCATAGGCATCACGACTGCCGTGGTCAACGGCTCTCAGGGGCTCGGGTTTGCCATACCGTCCAGCACCATCCTCCGCGAACTGCAGCCGCTGATCACCTCGGGCACCTACACGGCGCACCCCTACCTGGGGATAACCGGCGCCGACATGAACTACCAGCTCGCCCAGGCGTCCGGAACCAACGTGACATATGGCGTCCTCGTAGAGAGCGTGATCTCCGGCGGTCCAGCGAGCAAGGCGGGGCTCGTGGCAGGCACGAAGTCGGTCACCGTCGACGGGAGCCAGTACCTCGTCGGAGGGGACGTCATAGTTTCGATCAACGGCGCGAAGATCGTCAACGAAGACGCGCTGTCGACGTACCTCGAGCAGAACACCTCGGCCGGCCAGACCGTCCAGGTCGGGATCATCAGTTCAGGACACCTCTCGACCGTGTCCGTGACCCTCGGGAGCAGGCCGGCGCCATAGCCGGTCAGGGAACCGCCATTGGCGACACCCACCCGCAAGACGGAGGGCAGAACGGCCGACCGCGAGACGTACCGCGACGGAGCGGCGACGCTTTCGACCGGCTCGCCTTGTGGCTCTCCGCCGGCAGCACAGGGGCGTACAAGGCTGTTCCTCCTTCCCCAAATGAGAAGAGGGCCCAGGAGTGCGAAGCTGATCTCGCGCGACCCGGAGTTCAACTTCACGACGATGCGGCACATTATCAAAAGTCCCGGAGGCGAACGGGCCCGTGACTGCTGAGGGAGGAGACTACGGGAGGGAATACTTGGTCTCAGAGCCGACGGACTCCCAGTGGGGGAAGTTGGAGGCTATCAATAAGAGGAAGCCGGGGCGCAAGGAGAGGGCCGGGAATTGACCAGCGAGCCACCCAGGAAACGCTCGTACGTGCAGAAGCTGTGGGTCCCGGTAGTCATCGTCATCGGGCTGGCGCTCGGAGAGTCAATATCGATATTGAGCACGGGCTCGGAGAGGTATGGGCCGCCGCGGGGGGACTTCGGATACTTCCCCCACCTCCAGACCGACCCGGTGCTGCAGACACACATAGTCCTGACCACGGTAGAGGTCGCACTACTGCTCGCCCTTATGACAATCTACGTCCGGATGTACGTGCAGACCCGGGCGAGCTTCTCTCTCGGTCTCGTGGTGATGCTCGTCGCGCTTCTCGTCGAGGCGCTGGTCTCCTATCCACTGTTGATCGGCTACTACGGACCCGTCTCCCTCGAACCCGGGCTCTCCAGCCCGTCAGCAGACGTCTTCACTGTCTGCGCCTACGCGGTCTTCCTCTACCTCAGTCTCGAGTGACACGAGAACGGGAGCGTCCCCCGACCACACGGTGCCTCTCCAGAGGAGACGCGGCGGGAACGGCGCAGCACGGCTACTCCAACACCCCGCTATCGCGGATAAATAGGAGCCGATTGCCCCAAAAATAACAGAGAATGGCCCGGACGAATATCTCGGTCGACCAGAGCGTCTTCGACGCATTCTCAGCCGAAGCCGGCAGGCAGAACAAGACGCTCTTTGCGTTCGCCAACGAATCGCTCTCGGTCGTCACCAAGGTCGCCTCTGAAGGAGGGAGCCCCGCTGACCTGTACAGCATGTGGCGCTCCGTGACCCTCCTGAAGCAGTTCGACGTTATCACGCTCCCGGCGGACTTCGTTGACGACGTCACGGCCGAGCTCTACGCGGCCCACAAGGAGGCCACGCTGAAGAGGTTCGGCGAGATAGGCAGCAGGTTCGTTACGGTGCTCAAGATCTTCGCCCCGGAACTGACCGACCTCACGGCAGTAGAGAAGGACTTCAGAGGGCTCCTCCCGATCAAGCAGCTCGCCATCAAGGATCAGGGAAAGGGGACCCTCGAGATCGACGTAGTGGGGGCGGGGAGGAGGATCGAGTCCACAGAGTGCGCGCGCGAGTTCCTCATTGCCATCGTCAGGGGCTACGGCTACTCGGTCACAAGGCAGGAGACGAACATCGGGACCATACGCCTATGGGTCACGTCGAGGGGCCTTCCCTAGAATCTCAGACCCCCGCGCGGGCCACTTGGTTTGGGTGGATTTCTATTAATCGTAATAAGTGATTAATAACAATAAAATTCTGTCACTATGATACGAATGTGAATTAGACAAAGAGCAGAATTAAATATCCAAACCCTAAGCGGGGGCGCACACTTGAAGATCTCTGCATTCAAGGTCGGCAATTATCGAAGTCTACGGGAAGTATCACTCGACAAGCTTGGCAACCTCAACCTCCTGATAGGGAGGAACAGCGGGGGGAAATCGAACATCCTGGAAGCCATGAGCCTATTCTTCTCCGAATTCGAGCCGGTCAAGGGAACGACCACCGGGCTGAACGAGTACTTCTGGTACAAGGGGTCGACTAGGCCGATCACGTTCGAGGTCACCCTCGAACTGGAGGGAGACAAGCCCGCGGGGCTATCACCGGAGGACCAGGCCTTCCTCAACGCCGTCTTCGGGAAGGCCCTGCCACCGACCCTGAAGATTACACGCTCACTGTTGAACGTGCAGGGCGCGTGGAAGACCGACGGCATGGTCTGGGGAACCACAACCTTGGTCAAGGATGACGCGCTTCAGCTCTCGCCCAATCTCAAGATAGACTCCCCGACCCTGGACAGAATCCTCCGCATCATCTCGACGCTTGTCAAGAACAAGTACAGGCTGGTGGGTGCCGGCAGGGACGCGAAGGGCGGGGACAGGTTCAGGACCACCCTCCTGGACGAGAATACCCAGAGCCGCCTGTGGACGCTCCAGCAGAGCACCACGGCCCAGGACGAGGAAAGGTACAGCGAGTTCGAGGAGGCGTTCTCCGACCTCACATCATTCCGGCTGGACCCGGCACAGGCCCGGCTCATGGTGAAGAAGGACAGCAAGAGGTTCCCCCTCGGCCTAGAGGGCGGCGGAACCCAGGGTACCGCCAACCTCCTCTTCACCGCCCTGGTGGAGAGCGACGACACCACGGTCTTGGGCATCGAGGAGCCGGAGAGCCACGGGCACCCCGGGCTGCAAAGGAGACTCTGCCGTGAGATAGAGAAGATCAGCCTCGACAGGCAGGTCTTCATCACGACGCACTCTCCAGTCCTGGTTGACGCCGCCCGGGGCGGCACGACCTGGCTCGTCGACTACTCGGACGGGCAGACGCGGGTGGTTCGGGCCGACGAGTTCGAAGGAGTGCTCCGCGACCTCGGCGCGAGGCCGGGTGACGTGCTCTTCAGCGACAGCGTCGTCTTCGTCGAACGAAGTTCAGAGAAGATAGTCCTGGAGGCTTTTGCCCGGAAACTGGGGATCGACCTGGCCCACGTCTGGATAGTCCCGGTCAGGGGGATGGGGAACTCATCGGTCACCCTGGAGGCGGCCGTCCTCTCCGCGAACAAGGTTGTCCCGACGTTCGTGATCCTGGGCTCTGAAGCGACCGCGCAGGCCGCGCAGCTGGTCGACGGCAAGTCCATCACCAAGCAGCAGGTCCACGTCTGGAAGTCGGGCTCGATTGATGCCTACTACCCCGTGGACACGCTGAGGGATGCGTTTCAGGCCATAAGCACGCGCTACTCGTTCAACCTCAACGTGAACAAGTACGTCCAGGAGGTTCAGGACGGGAAGGTCCACCCGAACGAGATCGACATCGGCGACAAGGTCAAGCAGCTCGAGTCGTCCTGGGAGACGGCGTTAGCGGTGGAGGTCGCGAAGGGGCTGGAGAAGAGCCAGTCAGAGCCGTCGACCGAGATCAGGGACACACTGCTCGCGGCCACATCACCGCCGGCCTGAGCTTCGCCTTCATCCCGCGGGCCGGGTGAGCAGTTATATGCCGTACCCGGCGCGAAACGGCGTCAGATTGCCTTGGCCGTTCTCATAACCGGAGGTACCGGACAGATCGGGAGCTTCCTCTGCCAGAGCCTGCTGCGCTCCGGCGAGGAGGTGATAATCTACGACGTCAAGCCTAACATGGAAAACATCAAGGGCTTCAAGGACCGCGTCAGGCTCGTCGAGGGGGACATACTCGACAGGAACCAGGTGGTTGAGACCATCCGCAACCACGGGGTCAAGACCGTATACCACCTGGCGGCGGTCGTTGTGATCGAGTCGCGGGAGAACCCTGTCAAGTCCGCCAGCGTGAACTGTCTGGGCACGGCCAACGTCTTCGAGGCGAGCAGACTCGCTGAAGTCGAGAGGGTGGTCTTCACAAGCTCCTCGGCTGTGATCGGAAGACCCGACAGCTACCAGAAGAGCGTGGTGACCGAGGACGATGTCCCGCACTGCCCGCCCGACCCCTATTCTGCCACCAAGATCATGAACGAGGTCTTTGGGCAGCACTACTACAGCAGGTTCGGCCTGAAGACCCTCTGCCTGAGGATCTCTGCCGGCTGGGGTCCCGGAAGGTACGTCGGGTTCACAGGCGTCTTCAACGATATGATCCGCAAGCTCGCCCGGGGAGAGCCCGCATCGCTCCCCCAGGACTTCGCCTATGCGAAGGCACCGCTCCGGTGGGTCTATGTGGAGGAGCTGGGGGACTGCCTCGCCTTCGCGGGAAGGGTCGACGAGGCCAAGATCCGCAGGAGGCTCTACAACGTGGGTACGAGGCGCCCTTTCACTCCCGTCGAATTCGTCGCAACGCTCAGGCAGATACTCCCCGACGCGAAGCTCCAGGCGGAATGGCGCGAAACGCCCACTGAGAGCGCCCTCAACGTGGCTGGACCGTCAGGGCTCGACTTCGACTGCACGAGGTTCTACGACGAGCTGGGGTACAAGGAGACCCTGGGCCTCAGGGAATCACTCGAGCGGGCGATCGCATTCGAGCGAGCGGCCTAGGTCTTCGACGCCCCAGGGACTCTCTCGCTCCTCGCTTGTCCCGAGCCGACGGGGAGACCCAAATCCACCGTCAGGGTGCGATCCACCATAGGCTGGTTTATCTCTCCCCCTTTCGACGATTCTCAAGGAGGACCAGAGGGTCAGATTGGCTAGCGAACAACCAGGCATCAGCCCCCCTCTGAAGCCGGCCTTCATCGGGGCGCCGGCCAAGGCAGGAGCGCGACCGAACCTCCCGATCTTCTCCATCATCGATTCCATCGACTTCACGGACCACTTCGTGATCGTCGGCGACGTCGGGACCGGGAAGAGCACGGTGACCCCCATCCACGAGTTCGAGGTCTACAAGAGGGCCAGACAGATCGTGATCCGCGAGCCATCGAGGGCCGCGTGCAACGCCCTCTACTACTCGCTTCAGGCCCTCCATCCCGAGGTGAAGGAGGAGCTGGCGGTGATCACCAAGGACACCAAGATCAACATCGACGGGCGGATCAAGATCGTGACCGACGGCGTCCTGCTCAGGATGCTGGCCGAGGACTCGATCTTCGAATCCTCGATCTACTTCGACGAGAGCCATCAGATGTCCTCCCAGCTTGAGCTCTGCATGTCCCTCGCCAAGAGGGAGGAGGCCAGGGCGCGGAACCTATTCAGGGTCATGAGCGCCACTATCGACCCAAAGGAGTTCCTCTCGTTCCTGGGAATCTCCAAGCTCTACACGCTGAGCGGCCGCAGGTATCCTGTCAGGCTGGAGGTGGAGCTCGCGGAGGACTTCGAGGAGATGCAGCGAATCCTGTCGCTCTACCTCTTCCAGCAGCCCCCAAACGAGTCCTGGCTGGTCTTCCTGCCCACACGGCGCCTCGTGGAGAAGTACGCCGGGACCTACAGGGGGACCTTCATCCACGGCGGTCTGGTGGGCTCTGAGATCAACAAAATCCAGGAGAGGGCGGAGCGCGACAAGAACCTGAAGATATTCGCGACGAACGTCATTGCCTCCTCGGTGAACATCTACGTCGACAACGTGCTAATCCTCAACGAGGTGATCGACGGCAAGGACAAGCTGGGGGAGAAGTCCCTCCACTACAAGAAGGTAGACAACAACACGCTGCTGCAGATGATAGGGAGGATAGGCCGCTTCAAGCCCGGCCGCGCCGTGATCATCTCCGACACTCAGATCCCCAAGAAGATCGATCCCGTTCCCGTGCGCAAGGCGCTCGAGACCGAGACGCCGTTCGACCTGGTCCTCCTGATGTCGAAGTACGGCCTCAAGCTCGGGGAGCTCGAGTTCATGTCGAGGGTGGACCCCCGCGAGGTCGCCTTCGCCGAGAACTGGCTGATCGAGATCGGGGCGATAGACCGTCTCACGCGCAAGATCACCTGGAAGGGACTTCTGATGAGCGAGATCCCCTACGACCCAGACTTCGCGCACATGATATCCAGCGCTATCATCTCGGACGACTACGAAATGGCCAGGTACCTTCTGGCAAGCGGCTCGTTCGGCGACTCGCTCAACCACGCCTACAAGACCGAGCTTGAGGGGGTCGCCCGCGAGTTCCTGTACGGCTACGACCGGTCCAACGAGCTCAACATCAAGGCGAACCTCCTCAAGGGCTACTCGAACAACGCCGACGGCGCGTTCACAGCGAGGCTCGTAGCGAACGGCATCTTCCCGGGTTTCGTGGACGAGGCCTGGAAGAACTACCAGGCCGCGAGGGACGCCCTGAACGACCTTCTCCTATCCTCGGAGGAGGAGCCCATACCGGAGAAGGTGGTCTCGGACCTCTACGTCTTCAAGCTCAGGCCCTACCTGGAGGACTGCCTCTCGTTCGAGAAGTTCGGCCTGCACGAGAAGAACGAGCACAACCTTCGTGACATGATCATCGAAGGGCCGTTCTTCGCCAGGTCGCTGACGATAAACTACAGGCGCATCCTCTTCGACATCATCGCCATGAACCCCCCGAAGAAGCACCGCCACGGAAGAAGGCGCTGACCCTCTAATTCCCTCGACGAATAAATAAATATCACGCGAGAACCCGGCCCAATTCATGAAGACGACTGTCGGAAGGCCGATCCAGGTGGGGGACGTCCTCTCAAAGGGCGTGGATCTCATCAGGAAGAACCCCGCACTCATGATTCCGCAGGCCATAATCCTGGTCCTCTCTCTCGCCACGGACGCCGTGGGCGCGTCCAGTCTGAGCCTCGTCCGAATCGCCCTCTCGATAGTCTCGGGCGTGGTCTCTGTCATTGTCCTAGGAGCATATCCGTCTATGGTCCAGGCCGTGCTCGGCGGCGGCCAGATCTCCGTTAGCGACTCAATGGGAAAGGCGTTCCACAGATTCTGGACGCTCCTCTTTGCGGGCATCCTGGTGGGCCTCATCGTGGCTCTCGGACTGGTTGCGTTGGTAGTTCCCGGAGTCATATTCATCACCTGGTACGCCTACTTTGTCCCCGCGATAATGCTGGAGGACAAAGGCGTCCTCGCGGGCATGGGTGCGAGCAAGGCCTTCGGCCGCGACAAGAAGTGGAGCACCTTCAGCATAGGGATAATCATCGCAATCGTCACTCTGGTCGCCTATGCCTTCGGCGCTGCTGTCGGTCTGTCGTCGGCGATTGCCGGCCAGGTCCTCTACTCGTTCCTCTCGGTTCCCCTTGAAGCCTGGGTAGCCGTGTGCCTAGCGTACGCGTACATCACATACGGGCCGTCATCCGTCCCCCAGACGACCGAGATTCCGGGCTATGCAGTGCCGCCGCCCTCCCCAATTCAGGGCCAGACTCCCACGATTGTCCCCACGTCCGCTGCCGCTCCCCAGAAGAACTTCTGCAGGAACTGCGGCTCGCCCATCCAGCCCGACTCCAAGTTCTGCAGCAACTGTGGAGCCACCGTGTGACGAGAGGGATCGCAACAGGACCCGGCGGCATGATTTCAGACGCGAAGCCCTTCGCGGGCCTTGCGCTTGCGGCCCAGGTAAAGCTCCATGGCGACCAACCCCACTATCGCGACGATGGTCGGGGCCAGGAAAGCCAGGGTCAGGTCGAGGTCGAATCCGACCTGTGTGAGGATCACGTAGTAGAGTCCCCAGACGAACGCTAGGACTATCCCGGCCGCGAAGATGATGACATTCCTTATGCGGGCCGACACTGGTCTTCGAGAGGACGGAGCGCCGGTTTTAAGATTCGCGCAGTGGCGCGGCTCACTTGAAGCCGTTGGCGACGAACGCGCCAAGCTTCGCCGCCGCGCCCTCCTCGACCGGTTTCCCGTGCCCCGGAAGGAGCATCGCGAACTTTAGCTTCGATATCCTCTCGGTGGAACGCCTCACCGCGTCCATGTCCCTGCTCATGTTCGGGGATGCGAGCTTGAGATTGCCCGAGCCGTCGGTCCTCAGCAGATCCCCCACGAATATCGCGTCACCGGGCTTGTACACGGAGATGCTCCCGTCGGTGTGCCCCGGAGTGTGGAGGATGGCGAGTGGACCCACCTCGTCCCCGTCCTTCAGCGCAAGGTCGGGCTTCACACGTTCGACCTTCATGAACGCCCCAAAGACACCGATCATCATCCCTCCGAGTCCGCTGGCCTCCTTGAGCTTCTGCTCGCCTGAAAGCCTCGGGGCATCGAACTCGCCTATGGCCAGCTCGGCGCCCGTGAGGCGCTTGAGCTCGGCCGCGCTTCCGGAGTGGTCGGCGTCCGGATGTGTGAGGACGATGTAGGAGACGTCGCTCGGCTTCTTCCCGATGCTCGCCAGGTAGGCCAGCACCTTCGCCCCCTTGCCGGGCGTCCCGGTGTCAATCAGGATCAGGCCCTGACCGTCGGTCTCCACAATGTACGCGTTCGAGAATCCCATGTCTGGAATCTGATGCACCCCGTGACCCTGAGCTGTCTTCATGCCGGACGGGACCCCGCCGTGAGCCTTCGAAATACTTTGCGACCTCAACCTCTCTGACTGCTTAAATCTCGGCGCCGCCAACGTCGTCGTGTACAATGGATTCGCTGTGCAGGCGCTTCGAAGGAAGGATCGTCCTGGTGACCGGGGCCGCGCGGGGCATAGGTCTCGCGGTCGCGATGGCCTTCGCGAAAGAGGGAGCGGTCCTTGCAGTCAACGACGTCTCAGAGGAGAACCTTCGGGGGGCGATAGCGGCGATCAGGGAGATCTCGCCGAAGAGCGTGTCCTATCGCGCCGATATCACAAATGCCGGCGAGGTGCGTGAGATGGTCGAAATGGTCGAGAGAGACCTCGGGTGCGTGGACATCCTCGTAAACAACGCCGGCATCGCGCTTCCCACAGGCACTCTGGACATCTCCGAGCAGGAGTGGGACCGGGTCATGTCCGTCAACCTGAAGGGGGCCTTCCTCGTCTCCCAGCGCGTCATCGCTCTGATGATCAGGAAGCAGAGGAAGGGTAACGTCGTGATGATGGGAAGCCTCTCCGGCAAGATGGGAGGGGTCGCGACCGGACTGCACTACAGCGTCTCCAAGGGCGGCCTGATCGTGATGGCCCGGCAGCTCGCCCGCGAGTTCGCCAAGTTCGGGATCAACGTAAACGCCGTGGCCCCCTCCTTCGCGGATACCGACATGCTGAGAGACCTGAAGCTGGAGGGGAAGAAGGAGGAGCTGGCCAGGATGAACGTGATTCCGCGCCTCGCGACGCCTGACGACATAGCGAACGCGGTCCTCTTCCTCAGCTCGGACAGCTCGTCCTTCATCACCGGCGAGACCATCAACGTGGCCGGCGGGCGCCTGATGGACTGACCGGGTTCACCGGGCCAGGGTTACAGCCCTAGCCGGGAAGCAGCCGCCTCAGGCAGCGGGCGGGAACAGCTTGTCGTAGGCTTCCTTGGCGCGCAGCCTGAGCCTCTCGGCCTCGGCGAGCTCCGCCGAGTGAACCTCGCTCTCCCTCTTCCAGAGCCAGGCGTAAAACTCCTCGATCTTCTTGAAGTACCGCCCGGCGAGCTCCTGGATGTCGACGTCCTCCATGGATGCCAGAAGGCTGCGCTGGTTGTCGTTCCACTCGTCCCAGCCGAGCAGCTCCTTCGACTGAATCTTGAACGGGGCGTCCTTCGCCCTCTCCTTACCCGGTGCGAGGCTCAGTGACGCCTGGAGCGTCCCGACGTGGGCCGATACGCTCCGCAGGCCTTGGGCGATCTTGAAGTCCGGCTCGTAGATGAAGCGCCTGTCGATCTCAGACTGGACCTCCTTTCCGAAATCGACCTGGCCGTACACCTTTCGGCAGCGCCTCCTCGTATAGTCTATCAGGTCGTAGGCCGATGACACGAAGCTCTCGAGCCTCCGTGCGACCTCCTCCAGGGCGAGCGCGAGCGCCGGGCTCTCGTTCGGGCCGCCCGCGGGGCCGGGGGCGAGCAGTTTGTTCAGGGCCGCGACGGAATGGACTAGCTCGTCCTTGTTCCTCGAGACTATCCTGAGGTTCCTCCTGTCATTGTTGATATCGCTGTGCACCTTGAATCCGGCGGAGCTCTTGAACTCGTCTGTCAGCCTCTTCACCTCGGCTGCGTCTACGGCCATGGGCCCGAGATGAAACGGCCCTGGATATTTGTCTACTCGTCCGTCCCGCGGTGCGCCCGGGCGGCCCACGTTTTTCTACTCGGGCTGCGGCCACGCGTGCGTGAACTGGGCGAAGAACGTCTTCGTGCGGAACGCGAAGCTCTACGAGCTCGTCCTCGAGGGGATGTGGAAGCGAGGGGAGGAGGACGCACTCGCGATCTCGAGCCTGCTCCAGGACAGGGGCATGGGAGGGAGCAGGATACTTGACGTGCCGTGCGGAATAGGGAGGGTGGGCATTCCCCTCGCCCAGCTCGGCTACACGGTAGCCGGGCTCGACTTCTCCCCTCACCTGCTCTCCGTGGCGGCTGCCAAGGCCAAGAAGTTCGGCGTGGCGGGAAGGGTCTCTCTCACCCTCGGATCGATGTCGGACCTGTCTGCCTTCCCGAAGGGTTCCTTCGACTGCGCGATCAACGTCTTCACGTCCATAGGGTACGGCTCCGAGCAGGAGGACGAGGCCTTCTTCAGGGAGCTGAGGACCGCGGTGCGGCCCGGGGGCCTCTTCCTCGTCTCCGGGCTCAGGAACCGGGACTACATCGCGGGCCACACGGCACAGAACGTCTTCGAGGAGAGCGAGAGGCTGCTGGTGCTCGACCGGTACTCCTTCGACGTCGCCAGGTCGCGGGAGAAGGGGTCCTGGAGGTTCTTCCTGAGGGTCGGCGGTGTCCTTAAGTTCGCAGGGGAGTTCCCCACGGATATCAGGGTCTACTCGCCCCACGAGCTAATCTCGATGCTGGAGAGGTCCGGTTGGAGCCTGGCCGGCCTCTACGACTCCCTCCTCACCAAGCACGCCTTCAGTCCGGAGACCCCGAGCTACGCGCTGGTTGCGGAAGCCGTCTGAGCGAGCTTCACCTTCTGGGCCCGGCTCATCCTCTTGATCTGGCTCTCCCTCTTGAGGGCTGACGACCTGCTCTCGCACTCCTCGCGGTAGACCAGGACGACGGGCCTGCGGCTCCTAGTGAACTTCGAGCCGGAGCCGCTGTTGTGCTGCTCCACCCTCCTCTTCAGGTCGACGGTGCAGCCTGTGTACAGCTCGCCGGTCCTGCACCTGACCATGTAGACCTGCCACATCGAGGCTCACCCAAGAAGATAAGAACCCCGCCGATAAATAATTGCCATGGCGTACGAGAAGAAGGAATCGCAGATGCGCTGCCCCGGCTGCAGGAGGTACTCCCTGAAGCGGAAGGAGGAGACGGTCTCGTGCGCCACCTGCGGATATACCCTGACACCCGGCGAGGAAGCGCGCTTCAGGCTCTACGAGCTCCTGAAGTGACGGGCCCTCAGGCTCCTCGCACCAAGATTGAGTGGACGACCCTCATGCACGCGTCCATCACGTAGGGGATCTGTCCCTCCGAGAGTATCGCCTTCGCCTCATCGTTCTCCAGTCCAGCCTGGGACCAGAAGACGTAACCCCTGTGGTGCTTCTTTGACATCTCGACGACCTGGCGCGCCACCTGGGGAAGCTCCTCGCTCGGCCTGAAGACTTCCACGACCTCCACTTCCCTTGCCAGCTGCTCCGGGAGCGAGTCGAGCGTGGGGTACGCCCTCTCCCCGAATATCGCGTCCGCAGTTGGGTTGATCGGGATGACGCGGTAGCCCTGCTCCTTCAGGTACGCGGGGACGGTGTGAGCCTCCTTCCCGGGGTTCGTGGAGGCCCCGACGACCGCGATGACCTTGTGGGCCCTCATCACCTCGACCGGTGAGGTGGTTGCGCTCGCCATGGAGGCGAGAGGTCAGGATTCGGTTATATTCCTAGCTGCTACTTTGTGACGAGCGTAAGGACGTCCTCGTCCATGAGCTTGTGGTTTATCCCGACCCTCTGGCCGCCGAACTTCACGCTCTTCCCCCAGATCAGGGCGTACCGGAACTCGTCCTTTATGTTCCTGTGGACCTTGTTGCAGACCTCCAGGACACTGGACCCGTTCCTTACGATCATCGGCTCCTTGAAGTCCGTCTCTCCGGTCCGCCTGCGCAGGTAGATCCTGACGAAGTCCAGTTTCTTGTAGATCTCCTCCTTGAGCGCCGCTATGTTGATGCCGGCCTCGGCGGAGACCGGGACGAAGCTGTAGGGCAGCTTGGCCGTGAGCTCGTTGGTGAACCCCGCGTTGACCAGGTCGATCTTGTTCATGACCGTCAGCGAAGGGATGTAGATCCGGTTACCGAGGAGCACGTCTATGAGCTGCTCGGCGTCTATATCCTCCCTGATCACGACCCGCGCGCTGTTGTACTCGTAGACCCTGAGCATCTCCTTCACGAGCTGCTCGCTGATCTTCGTCAGCTTGACCGTGTTCGTGACCGCGATCCCTCCGGACGTGCCGGGCTCGATGACGACGTTGGGCGGCTCGACGTCCACCCTGATCCCCGTGTTCCTCAGCTCCTTCTCGAGGAGCAGCCTCGCCTCGGGCTGGAACACGTCGATGATGAACAGGACAAGATCCGCGTTCCTCGCCACGGCCAGGACCCTCTTCCCAAGCCCCCTGCCCGAGGACGCGCCCTGGATGATCCCCGGCAGGTCGAGGACCTGTATCCTCGCACCCTTGTAGTCCATGACGCCCGGGACGACGTCGAGGGTGGTGAACTCGTAGGCCGCGACCTTCGACTTGGCGTTGGTCAGGCCGTTGAGGAGCGTCGACTTGCCGACGCTGGGCAGCCCGATGAGGACGACGGTCCCGTCGCCGGACTTCTTGACGTCGAAGCCTATGGCGCTCCCTGACCGCCTTGCCTGCTGCTCCTCCTGTTCCAGCCTCAGCTTTGCGAGCTTGCCTCTGAGAAGGCCGATGTGGTGCTCGGTCTTCTTGTTGACCTGTGTCCTGTGAATGTCGTCCTCTATCTTCTTGATCTTCTCAGGTATACCCAAGCTCGGCCGGTCTCCTCGCTTCCTTTGGCATCAAACTAACCCTACGTCTTAAACGTTCAAATCCCCTCGATGCCCGCGGGCGCTCGCCCTTGATGTGCGAGCGCTGTCACGCCGGCATGATGATCGAGTACGAGAGGAAGGTCGGGTCCGTAGGCAAGGGGACCACCCTCGTCGGGAGGAAGTGCGAGAGGTGCGGCTACACGCAGCTGGACAGCGATGACGACGTCTGGGCAGCCGTGGGCCTGTGAACGACAGCGCACGTCGACCCAAGCTGAGGACGGAGGAAGGCCTTCATCCAGGGGTCGCCTCCGCGCTCGAGAAGTACTCCCGGACCGGTGAGTCAGGGGTGCTGGTACGGTATCTCTCTGCGAACAGCAACCTCCCCGGTCCGAGGGCTAACCTGGCCCTGCTGGAGGCGTTCTCCAGCGAGCTTCGTAAGCTGTGCGAGGGCTCGCCGGAGAGGTTCTGGCGCCTCTCGATCCAGCTCTGCGCCGCCGCCGACGAGTTCGTCGCGATGTGCGGCGCACGGGGGGTCGGCCAGGTCGGCGGGTCGTCGGATTCGTACTACCTCAGGTCCGTCACCAAGCTGCGGTCGCTCGCATCGGACCCGCGGTGGAGGGTCCGCGAGGCCACCGCGATGTCGCTGCAGGGCCTGATCGTCGACCGACCGGAGACGGCCGGCCGCCTCGAGGTCTGGGCCAAGGACGGGAACTGGCTCGAGATGCGCGCGGTCGCCGCAGGGGTGGCGGAACCCAGGCTGATGAAGAGCGCAGGGTTCGCCATGAAGGCGCTCGACCTGCACCGGCTCATCGTGGGGAGGCTGGCGGGATCCGGGGACCGCGAGTCGGAGGGGTTCGGAGCCCTGCGTAAGTGCCTCGCCTACTCCATCAGTGTGGTCGTCGCTGCCGCGCCTGAAGAGGGTTTCCCGTTTCTCAGGGACCTTGCGGGGCGGCCCGACTCTGACCTCGCGTGGATCTGCGGTCAGAACCTGAAGAAGAACAGGCTGAGGTCGAAGTTCCCCGAGGACGTAGCCGCCATCGAACGGATTCTCGGCAGAGGCGCCTAGGCGTACTCGCTCCTGTCGACCACGTTGAGGAGCTCTTCGCCCCTGAGGAAGCGTAGTACGTTCTTCACCGCCCTCCTCTGGGGCGCCGAAGTGACGGCGGCGCTGGGTCCGGAGACGTGGGGGGTCCCGATGAAGTTCTCGAGCTTCAGGAACGGCAGCTCCGGCGCGTACGACTCCTTGCCCTCCTTCATCCACCAGACGTCCGTGGCGTAGGTGAACCTCCGGTTGGCGGCCAGGTGGCTGTAGATAGCGGCCTCGTCGACAATCTCGGCGCGGGCGATGTTCACGAGGATGGCTTCCCGCTTCATCATGGAGAGTTCCTTCTCCCCGATCATCCCCCGAGTCGACTTTGTGAGCGGGAGCGCGATGACGGCTGCGTCAGACTCCCGCAGCACCTTCTCGAAGCCCGACCTGCCCCTCAATGAGACGATCCCGGGATCCTCGGCCTTTCTCCGCGAGAATTCCATGACGTTCATCCCGAAAGCCCTGCCGAGTTCCGCGACCTTCTTTCCGATGCTGCCGTAGCCTATTATCCCGAGCGTCCTGCCCTTCAGCACCAGGATGTCCCTGCCGAGCTCGAGTGCTGGCGCGGGCTTGTAGCCCTCCTTTCTCATGGCGGCGTCAAACTTCACGACCCTCTTCCCCGCCGAGAGGAGGAGGCCCCACGCGTGTTCCCCAACCTCGTCGGAGAATCCTCCGGCGTTGCTGCAGACGACCGCGGTCTTGTTGAGAGCCCCGAACGGGATGTGGTTGACGCCCGCCAGCCCCGTCTGGACGAGCGAAAGTCTCGTCATTCTCGAGACCCTGGCCACGTCCAGCCTCTCTGGCCAGAAGTGGACCAGAAGGCAGTCTATCTCTGGCAGGGCCGCATCCAGGTCCCCGTCACCCATGTCGCTCAGGGGCAGAACCTCCGCGTGCTCCCTCAGAGGCCTGATCTCTTCCTCCGGGAACGACGGTCCCAGGAGAATCTTGACACTCAACGGGCACCGCACGGTCGGGTGTTATTCAAAGGATTCGACCAAAACCCATTAATCGAAGACGCCGGCGAATCGGCCCCATGACGAAGAGAGCCTTTACGATTGACACCGGGAAGGAGAAGTTCGAGGTGGAGGGTCACGAACACAAGAACGTGGCGGTGAAGTACCTCATGAAGAGAAGGAGGAGCCTCCTCTCCACGAAGGACCCGGACAAGGTGGAGCGCCTCTTCGCGGAGCTCCCCACCAGCGTCAGCGTGATCGGGAAGCAGCTCACCAAGTCCTACGCGGTGACATGGGAGAAGACAGGGACCGGGGAGTTTGCGGGGGCCCGTTTCACCTTCACCATGGACGAAGCCTGACGGCGGCTGAGGGACCACGCCCGAGAAGGATGCGGCCGAGGAGCAGTTCAGGGCCGTCGTGGTCGCCACGATCCTGGACTCCAACCCCGAGCGGGCCCTTGACCTCCTGTGCGAGCACTACAGGGTCGAAAGGCCCAAACTCGGCGTGGGGGTGGTCAAGGGAAGGTCGAAGGGGGTCCTGGCCGTCTACTCGGCTGACAGGAAGGAGATACTCGCAGCAAGTCGCGAGTACCTGTACGACCCCTTCACGATACTCCACGAGTTCTACCATCACCTGAGGCAGTTTGCAGGGGAGCACAGGGGGACGGAGAAGTACGCCGACAAGTTCGCCATCGACTTCATCAACTCCTACCGGGCCGTCGTCGCAAAGCTCGGCTCGGAATCCTCAGGCGGGACAGGCTAGGGAATCCGCGTGGAGCCCCGTGAGGCTCAGGTCATCTCGTAGGTCTCTTTTGGCTTGGAGAACCTTCCGTAGAAGTATCCGAGCAGAACTCCGAAGATCAAAGCCCCGAGCAGGCCTGCGCCGATGTTCGCGAGATAGTACTCCACCCCGTAGTTGCCCAAGTCGCCCACTCCGCCCAGGACGCTGACAAGGACCCAGAGCGCCACCCCGAAGATAATCCCCTTGATCATGGCGGTCCCCCCGGGGATCCGCTCGAGCAGCTTCCCATAGATCGCCCCCAAGATGAGCCCGCCGACGAGCCCGAAGATCACGACGAAGACGGGGGCGACGAGGACGGCGATGTTGAAGAGCTGGTCGGGCGTGAATTGGGAGTTGGCCGGGAGGCTCTTGGTGATGGACGCGATGACCGTGCTCTTGATCGAGAGGAGCGTGAAGTAGCTGACGACTCCGAGGACCGCCCCGTAGGCGATGCCAGCCACCAGCCCAGCTTTTGCCCCGTTGCCAGTGCTACCCATGATGACCAAAGTCATCGCGGAGGCCCTCTTAGTCGTTTCGGATGCGGAATCTATGACGGTCCGACCGTAAAGGGGCCGGTCCTCCCCGGAGTCGTCACTGGGTCCCGCTGGAGCGCAGAGACCACCGGATCGCCCATTCGCCGAGCTCCCCGAGGATCGCCTTAAGCTCGAGGCCCTTGGCGGTAAGAGTATACTCGACGCGGGGAGGGCTCTTCTCAGGATAGACTCGGCGCGCCACGACCCCCTGCTTCTCGAGCTCGCCCAGCCTCTCAGCGAGGCTGGTGGCGCTGATCCCCTCGATCCTGCGTTTCAATTCGTTGAACCTTGCCGGCTCCTGGAGCCCAAGGGCGTGGATGACAGGAAGCGTCCAGACCTTGGTCAGCTCGTTCCATGATGCGTGGATTACCTTGCAGGAGTCCAGGACCTCTTGGTTAATCGCGACAGACTTGCTCAAGTCAGGATTACCTACTTAGCCTCATGCAACTACTACATATATAAATACGACTGAGACCAATTTTCCCATGAACCAGATGCGCGGACCCCAGAGAGAAAACGTGCACGACCTGGATATCGGCCCCAGGGACATGGAGGTCCTGCGCTTCATAGGCGAAGAGGCACTGCTCGGGTTCACCTTCGAGGGGCTGAAGAGGAGGCTCGGCGCCCACTCGGAGACGCTCTCGAGGATTCTCGACAGGCTCGAGGAACAGAGGATACTCGAGAAGACGGCGCAGGGATACCAGGTGACGGAGAGGGGGAGGGAAGTAACCAGCCTGCGCCAGCTCGCGGCCTCGGAACCGAGGCTCACGCTGCTCAGGACGCTTCTCCCGCACGTTGACAATCCCCGCGACGCGGTCTCCAACCTGAGGGGCAGGTGGTTCGGGCCGCTCCGGTGGCTCGGGTACTCCGAGGACGAGAAGGGAACCATCATGAAGTGGATAACCGAGGACGGGAGCATCCAGGTCGACGCGATCTTCTCGAGGGGAGAGCTCACCATAGAAGGCCGCATCAAGGAAGGGAAGGATCTCACGGACGCGATAAAGGCATCCCACCAGCTCATGGGCTACATATCGAAGGTCTATCCGTCCTCACCGAACGAGCGGGTCGCCTACTACGCCGCCGGCCCCTTCCAGCTCCAGAACTAGTGTGACCGGGTTCAGGCAATCCCAGTCAACAAGTACACCACTGTTCTCTGTATCTTCAGTGACTCAAAACATGAGCAGTACAAGTTCGGTCGGAATACTAGAGACGTTCTCAAGCGCCGTCGAAAACGTCGCTGAGACCGTCAGCCCTTCTGTCGTGAGCGTCAGCTCCGACGGAAGAAACGGAACGGGGGTCGTCTGGGACGACCAGGGGCACGTCGTCACGGCGTACCACGTGGTCCAGGGCCTAGACGAAGTGGAGGTCGGCTCGAACGGCGGCGAGACGTTCACGGCGAAGGTCATCGGCCGGGACAGCACCTCGGACATCGCCCTGCTGAAGGTGGAGGCAAAGCTCTCCCCCATAGCCAAGGGAGACTCGGACTCGCTCAGGGTCGGCCAGTTCGTCATGGCAATGGCGAACCCCTACGCGACGAAGGCAAGCGCCACCTCAGGGATGATCACCAGCGTGAAGCGCAGCATCGGCGGCTGGTGGGGCGCAGGCATCGAGGACGCGGTCGTCACCGACGCCAGGCTGAACCCCGGATACTCGGGCGGGCCGCTCGTGGACGCCTCCGGAAGGATGGTCGCCCTGAACATCGCCTACATGTCGTCGAGGGGCATCGCAGTCCCGATCAAGAAGGTCTCGGCGACGGTCGAGAAGCTCGCCTCTGGCAAGGCGGTCGGACGCGCCTACCTCGGAATAGTCTCCCACCCGATCCCAATCCCAGAGGAAGTGGCCAAGGCCACAGGGATCGACCAGGAGTCCGGACTGATCGTCCTCTCGGTCGAGGACGGGAGCGCCGCCAAGGCCGGCGGGCTCTCGTTTGGCGACGTGGTGCTCGGGCTGGATGGAAACCCGACCGCCGGGTTCCACGACCTGAGAAGGTTCCTCACGGACGAGAAGGTCGGGAAGCCCCTCAAGGTCAAGGTCCTCCGCGGAGGAAGGGTCGAGGAGCTCTCGGTCACCCCGGGCTCGGCCCCGGAGAGCGAGTGAGATGATGGATCCAAGGGGCCCGGCCCCCGGTCCGTCGATCCCGGAACCAGGACCGCCCGTGCGGCCCCCGTGGTGAGAACATGCCACTGACAGGTCTCGAGAGCCAGGTCACGGGCGCGATCGAGAAGCTCAGCGAGAGCGTCGTCGGGATCGACAGCACGAAGCTCACCCGAGACTACAGGTACGGGCTCGTGCCCATCGAGGGGCAGGGGTCCGGAGTCATCATAGACCCGGGCGGCACGATCGTCACCAACCACCACGTGATTGACGACGCCTCCAAGGTCCAGGTCCACCTGAAGGACGGAAGGACCCTGGTGGGCGAGGTGATCGGCTCCGACGAGGCCACAGACATCGCCCTCGTCAGGGTGAAGGCAGAGAACCTGCCCTCAGCGGCGCTGGGAGACTCCGAGTCTCTCAAGGTGGGCCAGTTCGTGCTCGCCATAGGGAACGCCCTGGGACTCCCAGGAGCGCCGACGGTCTCCATGGGGGTCATAAGCGCGCTCGGGCGTCCCCTTCCCGGGACCGACTTCGTGCTCGAAGGCCTGGTGCAGACCGACGCCGCCATCAACCCCGGCAACAGCGGAGGGCCGCTGGCCGACCTCGACGGCAGGGTCATCGGCATCAACACAGCGATGATACCGTTCGCCCAGGGAGTCGGGTTCGCGATCCCCTCCGACACGATCAAGAGGATCATCGAGCAGATATCGAAGAACGGCAGAGTCGTGAGACCCTGGCTCGGCATCTCCGGGCTCGACGTCAACCCCTCGATCGCCCGGCGCTACGGGCTCTCGGTGGAGTCTGGGGTCCTTCTGGCGGAGGTCATGAGGGACAGCCCTGCCCACGCCGCGGGGCTGCGCGAGGGAGACATCGTGGTGGGCATAGGAGAGACAAAGGTCGAGCAGATGAAGGGACTAGTCACCGCACTCTCCAAGTCCACCATAGGCGACCGGGTGACCGTGAGCTTCGTCAGGACGGGTACGACCTACGAAGCGGACATCCGGCTGGCCGAGACGCCGACACCGCTCCTGACCAGACGAAGGTGAGACCCTCCGGGGTTTCACCACCCTCTGCCTCTCCTCCTTGATCGCGATTCCACTCTAGGTCTTCGAGGCCCGCTGTCTCCTGGACAGGTAGAGCCCTCCTCCCAGGGCGAGGAGCCCGACCGCCATCACAGCGACCCCCTGGTAGATCCAGGTAGGGTTGTTGAACATGAAGGATGAGTCCGGGCCCACGATCCCCATCCCCTGGAGGACGAAGACGAACCCGGCGAGCACCAAGAGGACCCCGACGAGGGCAAGGAGCACCGGGACGGGCCTCAACGGCCCAATAGTTTCCCCGCAGGTGATTTAGCCTTTCTCAAGGATGGCCCCGTAGTTCTTTGCGAACTCGGCGCCGGTGAGGGGGGGTATGCGCCCTATCCTGACGTTCTCACGCACGTGCTCCGGGTCCTTCTGCCCGACCAGCGGAGCGACCACGGCGGGGTGCGCCGACCTCGCGAACTGGAGCAGCGAGAGAGCCTTCGAGCCGTCGAGCTCGGGGACCCGCGTGTGCTTCAGCATCCTGCCCTCCCCGAGGGGCGCGCTGGTGAAGACTCCCAGCCCGAGCTTCTCCGCCGCCTCGAACGCGGTGAGGGGCTCGTCGGCTATCCTCTGGCTCTTGGCCGAGAGCGCCTCGCTCATTCCGGGGTTGAAGGGCAGCTCGATGAACCTGAGGCCGTGGTCGTCCCCTCCGGCGTTCTTCGCGACCTCTACGAGGTCGTCCAGGCTGGCGTACGCCGGGTCTCCCCTGGGGACCCTGAAGCATGTCCAGGACGCGATGCCGTAGTATCTCATCCTCCCCTCGGCCCTCTCCTTCTCATAGAGCGCGAAGACGTCGGCCACGCGCTCCAGGAACCTCCTGTACCCAATCTCTGGTATCCAGGACTCGGCCGCGTTGTGCAGGTACACGAGGTCGAGGCACTCAAGTCCGAGGTTCCTCCTGCTCCGGGCGAGCTGGTCGGCCAGGAACTTGGGGGCCATCGAGTGGACCTCGCCCGCTATCTCGTCGACCTTCAGTTTGCCTGGCCGGATGTACTCCTCCTGGACGTACTTCCAAAAGTCCTTCGTGAGGTCGCCGTCCGAGCTCAGGTAGCCATTCTTCGTCGCTATGAAGAGCCCCTCCCTCTTGACCGAGCCTTCTGCTGAGAGTCGCTCGAGCGCCCGTCCGACGGAGCGCTCGCCCTTCTGCATCCTGTAGTTTATCGCCGTGTCGATGACGTTGACCGCCCCCGAGAGCACCGATTCTCGGACGGCCTCCTCCACCAGCCCGTCGGTGATCGAGTCCGTGTCGCCGAGATAGGTGCCCACGCCCAGCGAGGAGAGCGACAACGAATGGACTGACCGGAAGTGACCGGGGTCGATCCCGTTCTTCACCGCAACCTCCCGGTACCTGAGCGTCCCCTCGTCGGTCGCGAACCCGGATAGCAAGCTCACCTTCCCCCCACCTATTTTGGGGCTTATCAATTAGGGGTTGCAGGATTTCAGATTAAATACGCCGCCATAGGTACGGTGCGGTCTCTTGAAGACGAGCTCGACGCGGAGGTTCGGTTCGCGGAGGCTGGGACTCTTCGCCGACTCGGCGATAAGGGACATGTCTATCCTGGCGGCGAAGGTGGGTGCGGTGAACCTCGCCCAGGGTTCGCCCGACTTCCCAGCCCCACTCTCGGTCAAACGAGCCGCGGCCGCGGCGATAAGGGGCGACCACAACCAGTACGAGATGACCATGGGGTCGCAGGAGCTCAGGGAGGCGGTTGCCGCGAAGGTGCGCAGTTTCAACGGCATACGCGCCGACGCGGACGACGGGGTGACGATAACGTGCGGCTCCACGGAGGCCATCACCGCCGCCATGATGGCGTTCACGGACCCGGGCGACCGGGTGATAGTCCCCGAGCCCTTCTACGAGAGCTACCTCCCGGCGACCATACTCTCGGGGGCGACTGCGATCCACTTCAGGTCCCGAGAACCAGGCTACGTCCTGGCGGAGGAGGACATGAAGGTCGCCTTCAGCCAGAAGCCGAAGGCCATCCTGCTCAACACGCCGAACAACCCAACGGGGAGGGTCCTCTCGAGGAAGGAGCTGGGGGTCGTCGCCGACCTGTGCGAGGACTACGACGTCCTGGCGATCACCGACGAGATCTACGAGCACATCGTGTACGATGGGCACCGCCACGTGAGCCTCGCCACGATCGGCAACATGCACGAGAGGACGGTCACGATCTCCGGCCTCTCGAAGACGTTCAGCATAACGGGCTGGCGGATCGGCTACGCTGTCGCCGAGAAGAATCTGACCACCGCGCTCAGGACCGTTCACGACTACCTGACGGTCTGTGCGGCCACTCCCCTCCAGCGCGCCGCAGTCTCCGCACTGGCCCTCCCGGAGTCATACTACCGCGACCTGGCGGCCACCTACGACAAGAAGCGGCTCTACATGCTAAAGTCGCTCCAGGAGCTCGGGTTCTCCTGCTCGAGGCCCGAGGGCGCCTACTACATACTCGCCGACTTCGGCGGCATAAGCAAGCTCGACGACTTTGCCTTCGCGCACCATCTTGCGCGGGAGGTCGGTGTTGCCGTGGTCCCTGCCTCGAGCTTCTATACGAACAGGCAGGCGGGCAGGACCAAGGTGCGCTTCACCTTCACGAAGAAGGACGCGACCCTGAAGGAGGCCGTCGAGCGGATGCGGAAGGGCCTCTAGGCTCCTGGGATTCTCAGACCCAGCCGCGCCGAAGCGGCGCCTGGACTAGGCCGCCTCGACGTACTTTCCGGGATTCATGATCCCGTCCGGGTCGAAGACCTTCTTGACCTCCTTCATCAGCCTGAGCGCCTCTTCGCCTTCGTGGGCGAGGAACTGCTCGCGGAGGAACCTGATCTTCTGCACCCCCACTCCGTGCTCCGCCGACACTGAGCCTCCCAGCGCGATCGCCTTCCTGCAGAGCTCCTCGTAGGCGAGGTTCGCCGCGGCCCTGCTCCCCTCATCCGCCTTTTCGTAGAGTATGGTCGGGTGGACGTTGCCGTCCCCGGCGTGACCGTTTACGGGGATCTTGAGACCGTGCCTCGCGGCGACCTCCTTGACGAACCGCAGGTACTCTCCCAGCGCGTCGATAGGCACCGCCACGTCCTCGACCTGTACGCCCGAGGCCAGGGTCTTCACCGCAAGATAGGCCATCGCCCTGGCCTGGTAGAATGACTCGGCCTCTTCTTCGTCCTTCGCCAGCGTTATCTTGTTCGCGCCGCAGTCCCTGAAGATGGCGGTGGCTGGCTCCAGCTCCCCCTCCTCGACGTCGACCAGGAGGGTGGCCTCGGCCTCCTCGAGGCTCATCCCGAGCTTCTGGTTGAGTGCCTGGACGTTGTCCCGGTCCAGAAACTCGAAGAGGTATGGGAGTATCTTCGAGGACCTGAGCCTCCGTATCACCTCGCCCGTCGACTCCCAGTCGCCGAAGGTCACTAGGAACCGCCTGGTCTTGACCGTGGGGAGCGGGATTATCTTGAGGCAGGCCTCTGTGATGACTCCGAGCGTCCCCTCGCTGCCGACGAACAGGTGGACCAGGTCGTACCCGGCCCTGTTCTTCGCGAGCGGCTCGCCGAAGCGGCTCACCTTCCCGTCCGCTAGGACGACCCGGAGGGACATGACCCAGTCCTTCATCGTTCCGTACCTCACGCAGGTGAGGCCCCCCGAGCCTTCGGCTATGGCGCCGCCCACCGTGCAGATGTAGCTGCTCGCGGGGTCCGGCGGAAAGAAGAATCCCGATGCCCTCAGCTCTGTGTTGAGGTCCTCGAGCGAGATTCCAGGCTGCACCTGGACGTACCAGTTCACGGTGTCCACCTTGATGACTTTGGCCATGGCCCGCATGTCGAGCACGATGGAGCCCTCCAGGACCGCGGCGCCTGTCAGGCTGCTGCCCGCCCCCCTCGCCAGGATCGGAAGCCTGGCCTCGTGCGCGAGCCCGACTATGCCCGCGACCTCCTGCTCCGACCGGGGCCTCACGACTACGGCAGGCGTGCCTTCGTAGTCGGCCATGTCGTGGCTGTAGTCCTCGAGAGCCGGACCTGCGGACATCACGTTCTCCCTGCCGCTTATCTCAACAAGGCGCTGGAGCAGATGGCCGTCGATCCCCGTTTGCATGCCCACCCGGCCAGCCTTCGGTGATTAAAACTCAACCGATGTCGGATGAGGCGGGCCCGGCCGGATTTGAACCGGCGGCTTCCAGCTGTCTCCACAAGAGCATAGAAGGCTGGCACTCTATCCGTGCTGAGCTACGGGCCCTTGGTTTGGCGCCTGATTCCAATTCAACATAAGCGTTTGCAGGCCCTTCGTCCCTGCCTTTCGGAAGCAGGCCAGAGACATGCGTGTCCTAGCATCATCGACTCAACACGACCTGTATTCTTGCAAGATTACACGGGCCTTTCTGGTAGATTTGCACTTTCCACTAATCTTTTTAATTTACATGAAACCGGCGACAGACGCATTGAAAGGACCCCAGGGCCGGCTGTTTGGAACAAACGGGGTGCGGTTCATCCCAGGCGTCAGCGCTGACCTCGAGTTCGTGATCAAGTTCTCCGAATGCGTAGGCACCTACTTCTCGGAGGGCGAGATTCTGGTCGGGAGGGACGGCAGGCTCTCCGGCGAAGCGATTTCGCTGGCGCTGACCTCCGGGCTGATGAGCTCCGGCCGGGGCGTGGCCGAGGCGGGGCTCGTCCCGACGCCCGCCCTCCAGTTCGCGGTCAAGTCCCTCGGGTACCGGGGAGGGGTCATGGTCACGGCCTCTCACAACCCGGCGGAGTACAACGGGCTCAAGGTGATGGGCCAGGACGGAGTCGAGATAAACCGGCTGGACGAGCAGAAGGTCGAGAAGGTCTTCCGCGACGGCTCACTGAAGAGGGCGGACTGGAGGAGCGTCGGCACGTCAAGGTCCGAACCGTCCGTGGTCAGGACCTATCTGAACGGGATACTCTCGAAGGTCGACACGGGGCCGATCTCCGCGAGGAAGTTCTCGGTGGTCGTCGACCCCGGGAACGGCGCCCAGTGCCTCGCCGCCCCCTACCTTCTCGACATGCTCGGATGCAAGGTCATAACGATAAACTCGATCCTCGACGGCCGCTTCCCCGGGAGGGGACCCGAGCCGACGCCCGACACCCTGGGAGACCTGGGCGCCGCCGTCCGTGCCGTGGGCGCTGACCTGGGGGTGGCCTACGACGGGGACGGGGACAGGGCCATCTTCTGCGATGAGAACGGGACCGTCTACTGGGGCGACCAGTCCTGCTCGCTGATAGCCGACTACCTCCTCGAAGGGACCCCCGACGCGACCATAGTAACCCCGATAAGCTCCTCGCAGGTCGTCGAGGCGATCGCCGCGAAGCGGAGGGCGAAGGTCATCCGCACCAGGGTCGGCAGCGTCGAGGTCTCCAGGACCATGATCGAGCGCGGGGCCTTCTTCGGGTTTGAGGAGAACGGAGGATGCATCTACCCGGCGCACATCGCGGTCAGGGACGGTGGGATGGCCACCGCCCTCATGCTCGAGTGCCTGGCGGCGCGCGGCCTCTCGTTCTCCAAGATCATGGCCAACACGCTCCCGAAGTTCTTCCAGGCGAAGACCAAGATCAGCGTCTCTCCTGAGAAGGTGAGGGAGATAATGAAGGCCGTCGAGAAGCAGGGAGGCCAGCGGCTGGAGAAGGTCGACGGCCTCAAGATATGGACCGACGAGAAGACCTGGGTCCTCGTCAGGCCGAGCGGGACCGAACCCATGATCAGGGTGTTCGCGGAGTCTGACACCGAGGAGAAGCTCGGCTCGGCCTTCCGAAAGTTCGTCAAGCTCGTGAAGTCCGAGTCGGCTAGCTGAGCTGGATCCAGCCCCTCTTCTCCACAGGGCGACCGTCCGCCATGGCTATCTTCCTCCCGCCCGTCGTCTCTCCTATCACGATGAGCGCCGAACCTGAGGCCTTGGCTGCCGCTTCCGCCTCCCTGATCTCGTTCCTAGGTACCGTGCCCACTATCTCGTACTCCTCCCCCCCGTAGAGCACGAGTTCATCCACAGCGTAGTTGTTGTCCGAGGCGAACTTCTCGAGCTCGCGTGCGTAGGGTAGCCTGTCTATCCTGATCCCGACCTCGCTCGCCTCGGCTATCGTGTGCAGACAGATCGCCAGACCGTCGCTCGAGTCCATCCCTGCCGAGAGTAGGTCTCTGAGCGCGAGCCCTGTCCTGAGCCTGGGCGAGGGCCTGTAGACGTTCTTCAGCGCCTCCCTCCTGAACCCGGGCGCGGATCTGGCCCCTTTCAGGAGGATCTTCAGGCCGGCAGATGTGGTCCCGAACTCGCCGGTCACTACGACGAGTTCGCCTGGGCTCGCCCCTCCCCTCCCGACCACCCTGTCTGTGAATCCCGCCAGGATGCAGTCCACAATGACGTCGTCGGCCTCGTTCGTGTCCCCGCCCACCAGATGGAGGGACCACTCTTCGATCCCGTCACGGAAGCCGGCGGCAAGGGCGCGGATACCCTTCTCACCGAGGCTGCGCGGCAGCCCCAGGGAGACCATCAGCGCCTGCGGCGAGACGCCCTTCGCGGCGAAGTCGCTCACGCACATGGCCACGGCCTTCCGGCCCGCCTGCCTCCAGGTCATGCCCGGGGGCACGTCAGTCCTCCCCACGAGCATGTCCGCCTTCAGGACGAGCCTGCCCGGCGAGCTCGGGAGGGTCGCGACGTCGTCGCCGATGGGAGAGTAACCGGCCGGGAGCCTCCCCGCCGTCCTCGTCAGGAGTTCTATGATGTCATACTCGTCCATTCTAGGGGGGCCCCTTGAGCTTCACGAGGTACGACTCCGCGAGCTGCTGGGCCTCCTTCGCTGACGGAGACTCGGCGGAGACCCTGACTATGTCCTCGGTCCCCGAGGCCCTGATCAGCACCCAGGAGTTCTTCGAGACGTTGATCTTCATGCCGTCCAGCAGGTCCGCGCCCGGATTCTCGCGCTGCAGCCTCTTGATTGACGCGAGCGCCTTCTTCCTCTCCATCTCGAGCTTCAGCCTTGCCTGGTGGTAGGAGGGGACCTGGTCCAGGACCCGGGGCCCCTTCTTCTTGATCGCTCCAACTATCGTTATCGCTGCCAGCATCGAGTCCCTGCAGAGGTTGAAGCGGCCGTCGATCAGCCCGCCGCTGCTCCCCTCACCGCCGATCTCCGCGTGGTGCTCCGACATCCCCGATATCACGTTGGCCTCCCCCACCTTGGACCGGTATGTCCTCCCGCCGAGTTCCGAGACCACGTCGTCTATCGCCTGGGTTGTGTCCGTCGAGACTACCACCGAACGGTCCTTGAGGCCCGGGAGGATCTCCTTGATCGCGAGGGTGAGCATGTAGTCCCCGGTCCTCTTCGCGCCTCCGCCGTCGACGAGGACGAGCCTGTCTCCGTCGCAGTCGAAGGCGAACCCGACGTCGCAGTGCCTCTCCCTGACCGTCTTCGTGAGAAGCTCGAGCTCGTCGTTGGTTGGGTCAATCCTCCTGCTGAAGACCCCGGGCGTCCCCCCGATCACGGACAGGTCGCACCCCAGCGCCCGCAGTATCCCGGGGGCGTGGGCGATGGCGGCGCCGCCGTTCAGGTCGACCGCGACCTTCACGCCTTCGCAGGAGCCCTCGCCCGCCATCCTCACGAGCTCCCCGTCATACGACGGCCTCGGGCCGGCCCTCACGGAGCCTCCGGACCTGTGCGAGCGGTCCCTCAGGGGCTTGAGGATCCGGTCGAACTCGGCCTGCCCGACAACGCGGCCGTTCAGTACGAACTTCATCCCGTTCCACTCCGGTTCGTTGTGGGACGCCGTTATCATCACCGCGGCCCGCTCCCTCACCCTGCTCTCCCTGAAGAGGGCCGGGGTGGAGATCACACCGTAGTCGATGACGGACTTCCCCGAATCGAGCAGGGCGCCTTCCACTAGCCTCCCCATGACGTCGCCCGTGGACCGCGTGTCCCTGCCGATCAGGACCTCCGGCGCGGCGACCAGCGAAGAGAAGCTCCTCGCGTAGGCGACGATGTTCGACGGGAGGAGGTCTCTGTTGTAGATCCCGCGGATGCCGCTAATCGTCGCAACGGTCAATCGTCTGACACCTGGTTACGATTTCGGGTGTAAGGAGTGAATAAGTTTTGAGTTCCGGCCTTTTGATTGGAAACGGTGGTTCTTCCCCTAACTTGCCCCTCAAGGTATTCAAGGCGAAGAGAAACGTCGGTCTGGGAGAGTACAAGTTCACCCAGATATTCATCGGCGTTGAGAACTCGCCAACCCTTCTTAGGCTCTTCGGTTCGCAGAGGAGCATGCTCAAGATAATCCACCACCTGAAGCTGGGCATAGTCGACTCGGACTGGGGCATCTGGCTCGACCACAACACCGGGTCGGTCTGCATCGGCTCCAAGTATCTGGCCTCGGCGAGGATAAACTGCCTCTACCTCGACGTGATCCACGTCCTGGTCCACGTGAAGCAGTTCCTCGACGGCAGGGACCTGTACGACCAGACCTTCGAGTACGTCGACAGGCCGACGGAGATAGAGGCATACCGCTACACCATCGACGAAGCGAAGAGGCTGCAGATGAGCGAAGACGAGATCCTGAAGTATCTGCGCGTCGACGCCGTCGACGACTCCGAGCTCGGCCGCCTCATCGAGAAGATAGGCGTCCGGCAGAGACGTTGAGCTGAAAGTCCCAAGCCTTAAGAAAGGCCCGCGCCCCCGACCAGGCATGAAGTACGTGGAGGGCGCTGAGAAGCTCTTCATGAGCACGGGCACGACCTTCCCCAAAGAGATAGTCTGGTCCGTCGCTCTGGTAAAGCAGCTCTCGGCCGACGCGAACCAGTCGCTCGGCAAGCTCGACGCCGGGACCGCCCGGGCGATCGGCTCCGCCTCGAGGGAGGTGATGGAAGGCAAGCTCGACGCCGGGATAACCGTCGACGTCTTCCAGACGGGGTCAGGGACCGGGATCAACATGAACGTCAACGAGGTGATTGCGGCGAGGGCGTCGGAGATCTCGGGCTCGAAGGTCCATCCGAACGACCACGTCAACATGGGACAGTCCTCGAACGACCTGGTGCCGACGGCCATCCGGGTGGCGGCCGTCTCGCTCGCGCACGAGCAGATGCTGCCGAGCATGCGCAGGATATCGAAGAGCCTCAGGGAGCTCTCTGCGAAGACCTCCTCGGTCTACAAGGCCGGGAGGACACACCTCAGGGACGCAATGCCGGTGACCATGGGGCAGGAGTTCGGGGCCTACGCCGACGCGTTCACGCACGACAGCCGCCTGGTCTCCGATGCCCTCAGGTACGTGAGGGAACTTCCCATCGGCGGCACGGCGGTGGGGACCGGGATCAACACGAGCCCCCAGTTCGGGAAGATGATCGTCGCGGGGTTGAACAAGGCCACGGGGCTGGGATTCTCCGAGGCGAGAGACAGGTTCCGAGCGATGAGGCTCCTCTCCGACCTCGTGGCTCTGAGCTCCGCGCTCAAGGTAACGTCGCTCGACCTTTACCGGCTCTGCCAGGATCTCAGGCTCATGTTCTCGGGGCCGCTCACAGGCCTCGGGGAGATCGAACTGCCCAGGCAGAACGAGGTGGCGGGGAGCAGCATAATGCCAGGGAAGACGAACCCTGTGACGCTCGAGGGAGCGCTCCTGGTCTGTTCGCAGGTCTTCGGGCTCGACCAGGCGAACCAGATCGCGGGCATGCTGGGTGAGTTCGAGCTCAGCATGGGCGTCCCCCTGATGGGTTACAACGTCAACCTGCAGATCAAGCTGCTCTCCGAGGCCCTGAGGAAGGTCTCCTCGCTCGTCCTGGAGGACATCGTGCCCAACAGGGCCCGGCTGCGGTCGTATGCGGAGTCGAGCCCCTCGCTGGTGACCGTCATCTCGCCGGTCGTGGGCTACGACAGGGCCTCTGCGATTGGGAAGAGGCTTTCTCCGGACTACTCGATAAGGGACGCCCTGAGGGAGTTAGGATACGAAGACAAGGAGATCAGCCGTATCCTGGACATGAAGAAGCTCGTGGGCTCTTCGACAAAGACCCGCTGAACACTCCAGTCCCGGTTCTAGGCATGGGCAGAGGAGATGTCCCGTCCGAAGGGGTTGGGATTAATCCGGGGTGCCTAGTGGCCGCCGCATCCGCAACCGCCGCCCTGCACGTTCGGGTTGATGATCTTGAAGCCCCTCCGCTGCACGTTCTCAGAGTAGTCTATCTTGGAGCCCCTGAGGATGTCGACGTTGTTCTTGTCCGTCACTACCTTGATGTCCTCGATCTCCTCGATGACGTCGTCCGGCCTCGCCTTGTCCTCCAGGCCCATGCCGTACTTGTAGCCCCCGCTGCAGGCGCATCCGCCCGCCGCGTAGACGTCTATCCTGAGGAAAGCATTGGCTGCGTTCTGCTCCTTCAGCGCCTCCTTCAACTTCTCCCTCGCTGGGGTGCTAAACTGGACGATGGGTAGTACCTTCTGCATGATAAGTAGTCGGGAATCTGGATTTAGTATTTATGTCTTACTTGGGTACGGCTACCCGGTGGCTGGAGTGCGCCCTCGCCATCTTGAGCGTCTCTGCGAGGGCCAGGAAGTTGGCGTTGGCGCTCTGGTCGAGCAGCGTCACGGTCCCGGAGGGGCGGATTATCTCACGCTCGTAGACCTCCTTCGTGGCGAAGGTCACGGAGGAGTAGTGGATGGTTCCCTTCAAGCTCTCCTTGATTATCTCCTCGCTGCTGGGATTGAAGGGCAGGATCTGGAAGGCGATGCCGTTAGCCCAGGGGAGCATTGGGATCGTCGACCCTCCCATGGAGTTAGTCTGGTGAATCATATGGTCGATCAGGTCGTTGAAGGCGATCTCAACGATCTCGTGAATCACGATCTTCCTGTACGGCTCGATTGTAATCTCCAAGTGTGCTGACATGGCCGTCTTCCTCCCGGACGCGGGTCATGCTTTAAGGGTTGGTGGTACCGTTGCCAATCCAGTCCAGGCGAGTCTCCCCAGGACGGGGCTGGGACTAAGGCCGCGGCTCGATCGGGTGGATGATCGGTCGCCGGGGTTGGTTGACCGGGGTCCGCGCTTTATATATCAAGAAGAGCCCCGCGGTAGGCAGTCGGAGTTGCCCGAGAACAGGTACTGCGAGAGGTGCATGATGCGGACGGAGCATGAGATAGTAGTGGACACAAGAAGGTACAACCCTCGGGGAAGGGGCAACTACAAGTGCCTGAAGTGCGGACGGGTCAAGTCGATGCGGCACCTGAGGCCGAGCTCCGAGATAGGATACTAGACTTCGCGACGCGACGGCGCCTGCCTCCGGGCGCGCTTTGCCGCCCTCGCCAGGATCGGAACCCCTGGGCCGTCGCCCCGGTCTCTCTCGTCCTTCGACAGGAGACGGTACGAGACCACTGGTATCACCATCGCCGCGCCTATCAGGAGGACCGCAGGGATCGGCCAGTACTGCCCGACGAACTTCACCCACCAGTCGTCCAGCTCCCCCTGCAGGAAGTTGGGGAACGTGAAGGTGAGGAAGGGGGACAGCCCCCAGTTCGTCGTAGGGGAGATGCCCTCGGTCACGCCCGCGACCCCGTTGACGACCACTCCTGCCGCGTAGAGGACGAAGGCGACAATCCGGGTCCCCCGGCTCCCTTCCTCGACGACCAGCCCGGCGGGGATCAGCAGGAACGGAATCGCCGAGACCAGGAAGCGGGGACCGAACGCCGCGCCCCCGACCGGGTCGTACCAGGCTGAGTACGGGAGGAAGATTCCGAGGAAGCACGCCGTCAGGAGGACCGCCTCGCTCCGGTGCTTCTTCCGTCT
Organism: Nitrososphaerales archaeon; assembly: GCA_050013375.1. Taxonomy (GTDB): domain Archaea; phylum Thermoproteota; class Nitrososphaeria; order Nitrososphaerales; family Gagatemarchaeaceae; genus Gagatemarchaeum. The sequence goes on from JBEKFK010000001.1 coordinate 72,896, forward strand.
CAGCATGTCCGCGAGACCGAACACTCCGAGGACGAGGAAGATTGAGTAGACGAACAGCCCCCTCAGGGGGGAGAACAGGTTAAGGTAGATCCCCTGGTACACGGGGGTCGAGAACTCCCCGAACGGCGTCGCGCTGTTGAGGTAGACCTGCTCTGTGGTATGGAAGGCCGTGCCGAAGATGGCCTCGTTGTACAGCCCTATGAGCAGAATCCCCATCAGGGAGGCCAGGAGGAAACCGGCGGCTATCCTCGCGAACGGGCGCCCGGTGCCACGCAGCGAGAAGATGAGGTACGCCCCGATGATGGGGATGAGTATCGCGTTCACGTAATCGGTCGTCAGCGCCACACCCACGGAGAGACCTGCGAGGACGGCGTCCCTGACCCTCGAGTCAACCCTCCGGGTGACCCGGATCGTGAAGTAGACCGCGAGCAGGTCGAACATCGCCGTGACGTCGCTCTGGAAGAAGTAGGTGGCGAAGGGCCAGCTGATTGTCGAGAAGGCGTATACGAAGGCGAGGAGCGCTGATGTCCTCTTGCTGAAGAACAGCCTCCCGACCGCGTAGACGAGGTAGGCGGCTATGGCGTTGAGGAGGGCGACGAAGACCTCGGAGGCCATCAGGGCGTAGCCGAAGACGGTGAAGTGGCCATCGAGCAGGAAGCCGACGCCTGCGAACGGGAGAGCGAGGATGGCCGTCCCAGGCGCGAGCGCGCTGTAGTAGTTCCCGTTGAAGACGAAGTCATCGACGGTGTTCGGCTGGAAGGTGCTGGCGCTGCCCAGTACGAACGAGTGGCGGGTCCAGATAGCCCAGTCGAGCTGCAGGAAGCTCGTGGCGTGGTCGGTCGCCCACACGGAGTTCACCGTGAGCAGGTAGACCAGGAACGCCGAGAGGAAGATCATCAGCCCTGCCGTGACGCGTGTGACAGGGAAGAGCCGTCTGGCAAGCGCGGGCATGCTTGTGCCGATCTTGCTCGGTGCAGGGGACCCGGAACTCCCGCTGAAAGCGTCGTCGGAGGCGCTCGACGCCTTCGGTTTCTCGAGGTCCACCTACATCACGACTGGAAAGCCCGTTTTTTGTGATTAATAGTTTTGTCCGAACCACGGACGTGGTCCGTATCGGCTTTCGCGTCAGACGTACCTCTCGTATTTGGTGACTGAGGAGTCGGACAGCAACTGTGGAGGAAAGAGAGCCGGCGGTGGGAATTGGACCCACGATCCCTCGCTTACGAGGCGACTGAGCCCTGATGGTGTGCTCTACCAGGCTGAGCTACGCCGGCACGTCCCACCCGTTCAATTTGGCACGCATTTAAAATGTAGAGTGCGGGCCCCGGACCTCCCACATCCGTCCTGCGGTGCGAAGGGGAGAGACGGCGACTCGGAAGAGTTTTAGAAGCGCGGCAATCAAGGCGGCGCTCGTGCGGGGGTCGCCCAGCATGGCCAACGGCGTTGGACTGAGGCTCCAATCCCTTAGGGGTTCGTGGGTTCGAATCCCACCCCCCGCACCTTATGATCAGGTTAGAATCGGGACATCTGACCGGATTGCAACGCGGTCTCAGCCGAGTTTGCAACACGGTCGGAACTGGAGACTGCGAAAGCTGGAACTACATAGCAATTCGATGGTTGGGGTTCCCTCATCAGTCAGTGGCAGAGGAAGATTCGTCCGGACACCACCCATCAGCTCGGGGCTGACGGGGATTAGCTG
>JBEKFK010000002.1:0-45898 GCA_050013375.1 Nitrososphaerales archaeon
CTCCCACGTTGTTTGACAACATCCGGAACGTGCTGCTGATTGTCCTCGTCTTCTTCGTGGCGATTCTCTTCTCCGGGTTCATCCTGGGACCGATCATCACGCTGCTCTTCTTCCTCTTCCAGTACTACTACAGGAAGTCGAAGGCCCTTGAGAAGCAGCTGGCGACCATGACCAGCGGCAGGTCCGCGACCGTCATGGACGCTCCGGTACCCTCTGCTGTCCCTCCGCCACCCTCCACTGACGCCTAGCAGCTAGGTCATGCGGGCCTGAATTCGAGCACCATCACGAGAGCGTCCTCGCCGTCCGGGTAGTATCTGCTAATCCTCCCCTGCTCATTGAAAGAGAATCCATGGTAGAGGGCTATGGCCGCCGAGTTGGTCACCCGAACCTGCAGAGAGACCCTCATCGTCGCTCCTCGGAGGTAACCGAGGACCCCCTGCATGAGTGACCGCCCTATCCCGCGTCTCCTGTGGGCCGCGGAGACCGCCAAGGAGAATATGAGGCCGTACCGGCCCGAGGCCGCGACGTAGCCGAGGACGCCGGAGTCGTCTACCGCCACCAGGAATCCCTGAGGCTCTGTCATGAGAAGCTGAGAGAAGATCTCTCGGTCGTACGCGTCGGTGAAGGTCTGCTCCTCGATCGCAAGGACGTCGTCCAGGTCTCCTTCCCTGCACCTCCTGATTCTGTACAACGGCTCGGATCCCGGCAACGTATCGCCGACCCCGCGGGAGGAGGGCCTGAGATTAATGCTCTGGCCGCCCGGCTTCATGGGTCGATGTTCCGGGACGAGAGTCCGGTTGCTACCTGGCCTTGGCAAACTCTGCGACGACGGCTCCGAGCAGCCTCGTCAGGTCGTCCTTCTTTATGCGGACGCTCCTCGTCAGCATGCCGATGTTGAAGTTGACGTATTCGTTCTCGAGGACCGACGGATCGAGATAGGTCGGGAGGCCGAAGAGGACCCCGAATGGATGTACGGAGCCCGGCTCGCATCTTGTGGTGGAGAGCACCTCCTCCCTTGTTGCGAAGTGCAGCTTCTTCATCCCCGAGACCTCCTGCAGCCTCTTGACGTCGGCCTTGCGGTCGGCGGCGAGGTCGGCAAGCAGGTAGCATCCGTCGTCGGACTTCAGGACGAGGGCCTTCACTCCGGACTTGAGCTCGACCCCGCGAACCCGCGAGGCCTCCTCGGAGGTGTAGACCGGCTCGTGCTCGTAGAGCTGGTACTCTACCCCCTCCTTCCTGAAGAGGGCCAGCAGCTTGGTCATCTCTTCTTCCATCGAGAATCACCCGGGAGGCTGCCGCGGGCTAGTCGCCCGGCGCCGGGCGGAGGCCATGGTAGTCTGCCTTGTCGATCACCCGTCCTAGCGGTTCCCCGGCGAGATAGCGAGCGACATTCTCGAAGGCGTGTTCCTGCCCCAGCCTCGCCGCCTCAGGGACCGCGTCTGCGTTGTGGGGTGACGCGAGGAAGTTCGGCAGGTCGAAGAAGGGGAAGTCCAGGGAGAACTTCTCGTCCTTCTTCGGGTACCTCCACCAGACGTCGATGCCTGCCCTGAACCTGGGATGGGCCTTCAGGTGGGCATAGAGGGCATCCTGTGCGATGATGCCGCCGCGGGCGACGTTGACGAGAATGCAGTCTTCCTTCATGAGACCGAGCTTCTCGGCCGTTATCAGGTGTCTCGTCTTGATGTTCAGGGGGAGCGCGATTACGACGACGTCTGACTGCTTCAGGAGGTCGTCGAGGTGGTCCATCCCCCAGACCGCGTCGAAGTTCTCGACGGGCCGCCCCGAGGTGTTGATCCCCACGGTCCTCATCTTGAAGCCCTTGGCCACTCGGGCGACAGACCGGCCTATCCCTCCCGTCCCGATAATCCCGATCGTCTTGCCCCTCAGGAACAGCCCGTCTGCCGGATGCTCCAATGTGCCACCCCGCACGAGCTCGTGGTTGCGGACCAGGTTCCTCCCGAAGTACAGGGTCATCGCTAGGACGTGCTCGGCTATCGGTTCCCCGAAGGCGCCCGCGTTCGAGCAGACGACGACCTGAGGGGGGATGGCGGAGAAGTCGATGAAATCCACGCCGGCCGACATCGACTGGAGCACCTTGAGGTTGGGCAGGTCCGAGAAGAGCCTCGCCGTCACCCTCGGGCTGCTCTGCAGGACGAGGACGTCGACCTGCTCCTTCTCGAGGTCGCTAAGATTGTCGAGGTGCTTGAGGGCGTACCGGCCCTTGCTCGCGCCATCCACCTTCTTCGCGATGTCGTCTGGGACATCCATGTCCGTAGCTACAATCTTCTTTCTCTCAGCCACGCTCGTTTCCCCCTCTCTGTTCTATTTATCCGTGGCCCGGCCCCGTGTCAGAGTCCCGGTCCCATCGATTCCACGTCAGACCTCCTCCGGAGGCTTGGACTTTCCGAAGAGCGCCGGGAGCGACGCAGAGGCCGCCACGTAGGCCACGACCCCTAGCACGAACGGCAGGTAGAGTAGCCCAGCTCCTAGGAGCTCTCCGCCGACGAACGTCCCCACCGTCGCACCCACCCCCCACGCCGTGAAGGCGATTGCGGTGGTGGTCGCCCTCTCTCCTTCTTCCACCACGCCCATAGTGTAGGAGAGCAGCATCGCCCACCCCATGGCCTCGAGTACGCTCCGCACCACGAAGAGGCCGGCTGCTCCCTCGAAGGTGCCTGCAAATGGCATGATTGCCAGGAAGACGGTGGCGCTTATCCCTGAGATTGCGCTGGAGACCAGGACCCCCCTCCTTCTCACCAGGCGGGGTATCAGAGGTATCGCGATTATGGAGGCGGCGTTCGCCAGCCCTATCCACAGGCCGACCTCGTCCTCTGAGACGCCGAACCTGAGCGCGAACCACGTGGGCAGGAGCTGGACGAGGACCCCGAGTCCCACGCCCGTCAGCGCGAAGACGACCGAGAATCTCATTATCCTCCCCCAGGACGTCACAGGAAGCCTGATCCGGACCCAGTCCAGGCGGCGCTTTGCCACGTAGGGCAGGATGTCCGGGATGGCGCCCTCTTCCCTCCCCGGGATCCTCGTCTCCTCGTAGAGCAGCAGGGGGACTATCGAGACCACCATCATCCCCGCCATCAGGAAGTAGGAATCAGAGTGCGCGGCCATCGAACCCTGATGGAAGACGTACTCGATCGTGCTCGGGAGCACGCTCAGCACCGCCCCTATGCTGAGCGCGAGCGTCCAGACTCCCTGGGTGATCCCGAAGAATGTCGTCCTCTTCCTGGCCGAGGTGGAGTTCGCGACCATGGGGATGAACGCCGGGTTGACAAGGGCGAACGCGAAACCCCCTGCGAACCCTATCCCTCCCAGGGCGCCTGCGAAGATCAGCCACGCCGGGTTCAGCGTCAGCCCGAATATGGCGAAGGAGAAGAAAGGTATCAGGCTCCCGATGACGACGAACCACTTCCTCCCGTAGCGGTCTGCCAGATACCCGAACGGTATCAGGGCCGCCGTGTTGGCGAGCGCGCTCGCGGCGTAGATGAACCCTATTACCGAGGGGTCGTAGCCGATCTCCGCCAGGTAGACGAGCGGCACGACGTTCATGTAGCCGACGGGGATGGAGTTGATGAGGAGGTACGACATGAGCAGCTTCCCATCCCGGGTGAGCAGCCTGTCTTCCACGCCCCTCGCTGACAGATTTGTGCTAATATGGGCTTGTGCCCTACGGGCCTCGCCGGCCCGCGCTCAGTCCGCCTCCTGGAATGCGAGAGGCTGTCAGTCCATCTTCAGCATCTTCCTGGTGAGGCCTCCGTACGCCCTCATCCAGTCGAGCAGGATCGAGACGTCGAACCCGATGCAGTAGTCCACGACGCCGAGGTCCGAGTACCGCCTGAGGGTCTTCTCGAATCCGGCCTGTCCAGAGGTGTAGTTGGATCCCAGCTCGGCCCGCGGATGCTTGTCGTACTTCAGCGAGAGCTTGATCGTGTGTTCCTCCGCCTCGCGCACCTTGGGGTTGGAGAACTCGCCGGCCAGTCCGATCGACATCGCGTAGTCGCACGGGCCGAACTGTATCATGTCGACGTCCGCCATGTTAAGGACGTCCTCGAGCTTGTCGTAGAGGGGCTTCTTCTCTATCATGACGGCTATGACCACGTCCTTCGCATACTGGACGAACCTCTTGCTCCCGTTCTCGATGGAGTATCCTTCAATCCTGTGCATCCAGCAGCCGTTCATTCCCTCCGGCTCCGGCCTGACCGCCTTGAGGGCGCCCTGGACCTCCTCGGTGGTCCTGAAGTCGGCGAAAATCACGTTCTGGAACCCGGCCCCTATCGCCCTCTGCGCAAGGAAGTAGTTCGGGACCGGGTCGATCTTGATCATCGTCGACATGTCGTAGAGCTCGGACGCTCTGGCCAGATTCTCGAGCGCGTAGAGGTCGAACGGAGCGTAGACGCTGCTGAACTCGACGTAGTCCATCACTTCTGAGTTCCCGACGACCTCCATGATCCCGGGCCACGAGCTGTGGATGTGGGTCCCCAGCGTCGGCTTCCCCTGTCTGAGGAGCTCCCTGAGCTTGTTCCGCCTTAGGATTGGTGCCATGATTTGGCGGGAGGGGCCGAGTTTGCGTTATAAGCCTTGGAACTGCTTTCCGCGTTTAAGTACCCGCGGCCGCCCGATGTGTGCGAATGGACATCCGCAGATATGAAGGGAAGACCGTCCTGGTCACGGGGGCAGGTTACGGCATCGGGCGCGCCGTCGCACTCCGCTTCGCGAGGGAGGGGGCGAGGGTCGGCGTGCTCGACGTGGATCTCGAGACCGCCGGCGAGACCGTCAGGCTGATAGCATCAGAGGGCGGCGTCGCGCACGCCGTCGGGGCCGACGTCTCAAAGTCCGAGGAGGTGAGGAGGGCAGTCGACGAGGTCGCCTCGAAGCTCGGGCCGATTGATGTGCTCGTGAACAACGCGGGGATCAGGTACGTCAGGAAGGTCCTCGAGATGACGGACGAGGAGTGGAACAGGACCATCGCGATAAACCTGACCGGGATGTTCTACGTCACGAGGGCGGTCGCCCCCCAGATGCTGGCCAGGGGCGGCGGCAAGATCGTCAACGTTGGTTCGATGAGCGGGCTGATCGGACAGCTCGGACGGGCGGCCTACGGCGCCTCGAAGGGCGGCGTGCTGCAGCTGACCCGTTCGCTCGCCGTGGAACTCGGCCCGACGATAAACGTGAACGCGGTCGCGCCCGGCTACATAGCCGGGACGGCAATGATGAGGGAGGTGGACAAGGACACCAAGAACGTCGAATGGATGGTAGCCAGCACCCTCACCCGCCGGGCGGGCACTCCCGAGGACGTGGCCGGGGCCGCGGCGTTCCTGGCCTCAGACGACGCGTCCTTCATCACCGGCGCGACGCTCCTGGTCGACGGCGGCTTCAGCGCCGCAAGGTTCAGGGCCTGAGACAGCTCCGGCCGAGGGCGCGGGTCCGGCGACGAAATCACTCGGGCCTCAGCGCCCTCCGTGCCGCAAGGTAGCCGACGACCGTGAGCGCAGCGACCACGACGATCAGGTAGAGCATGTCGCCGGCGAACGTGGAGAGCTGGCTGCTCGAGAGCGTCCCGTTCACGATCAGCAGCCTCGCCGCCTCGTCGGTCCTTGAGATCGGATTCACCTGCGCTATCGCCTTGAGCCAGTCGGGGAAGGACCCGGACGGGAAGAGGGCGTTGGACATGAAGATCAGGGGCAGCGTGACGAAGTTGACTATGGCCACCAGCGAGTCGATGCTCCTTACAGAGAGGGCCAGGGCTGTGAAGACGCACGAGAGGCCGAACCCTAGGAGCGCGAACGAGGCGAAGATCCCTATGAAGTTCAGCGGGCCGAATCCGCTCTGCAGGACGAGCCCGTCGGGGATGACCAGCGCGATGAGGAAGGTCAGGAGGGCCAGGGCCATGACCTTGACGAGGTTCTGCAGCACCCCCGAGAAGTAGATCGCCGCCCGCGGTATAGGAGAGGTCAGGAGCGTGCTGAGGTAGCCAAGCTGCCTGTCGAGGACCAGGTCGATTCCCCCGAACGCCATGTTGAAGACCAGGATGAGGCAGATCACTCCGGCCGTCAGGTAGGTGATGTAGGTCGCCGCTCCCCCGAAGGTCTGCTGTAGGATGGCCGTCTTGATCTGCGCGATGACGGAGGCGGGGACACCGCTTCCCGCAAGTCCGGTCGTGACGAGGCTGGTCGGGTTGAACGAGTTCCCGAAGAGCACTAGGTAGAATATCGAGGTGAAGAGCCCTGGAAGGACGGCGGCCGGGTTCCTCACCCACTTCTTGAGGGCCCTGACGGAGAGCGCGATCGTCTCGTCGATCATTCCTCTCTACCTCGCTCTCTCCATCATGACGTTCTGGAGAAACGAGTCGCTCTCCGACGCCTCCTCGTCCCTCATCGACTTTCCGGTGACCTCCAGGAATACCTGATCGAGCGTGGGCTTCGTGAAGGAGATCTCCTTGATCTGCACGTTCTTCTTGACGACTCCCTCGACGATCACCGGCAGGGCCTTCTCGGTCTTCGGAAGCTTGATCCTGTAGGTCTGGCCCGTCTTGGTGACATCCGAGACGTCGGGTATCCCCCTGAAGAACTCCGTCAGGTCGACCGCGTTCTCGCTGAGCTCCAGCGTGAGGATGTCGCCCCCCACCTTCTCCTTGAGCGTCGCAGGCGAGCCCGAGATCTTGATCTCCCCCTTGTCGATGATGGCAATCCTGTTGCAGAGGGAGTCGGCCTCCTCGAGGTAGTGCGTGGTCATGAAGACGGTGAGCCCGCGTTCCCGGTTGAGCCCGGCGATATAGTCCCACATCTTCTTCCTCGTCTGGATGTCGAGGCCGAGGGTGGGCTCGTCGAGGAAGAGGACCTTCGGCATGTGGACGAGGCCCATCGCGAGCTGCAGCCGCCTCCTCATCCCGCCCGAGTAGGTCCTCACCTTCCTGTCCGCTGCCTGCTCGAGGTCGACCAGTTTGAGCAGCTCCTGAGTCCTCTGGCGCGCATCGCTCCCGCTCACGTGGTGGAGCCTCGCCGTGAGCATGAGGTTCTCGACCCCCTTCAGCTCGTCGTCGGCGGTCAGCTCCTGAGGCACGACGCCGATGCTGTCCCTCGTGGCCCCCGGCTCCTTGCTCACGTCGTGGCCCGCGACGCTAGCCCGTCCCTCGGTGATGGAGGCGAGCGTGTTGAGCATCTTGATTGTCGTCGTCTTCCCAGCCCCGTTGGGGCCGAGGAACCCGAAGATCTCCCCCTCCTCGACGGAGAACGAGATGTGGTCGACGGCCTTCACCTTTCCCTTGTAGACCTTCGTCAGGCCCTCCGCCTCGATTATCTTGGTCATGCTGACTGGGAGGGCTGAGCTGGTTCGGGTTAAAAACCCGGCTCACCCTGTGTAATCACGCGATGTGTGTCCGCCGTGCTCGTGGGTGCTCTGTTAATAGGCCGCTGATGACCCGCCCTCTGGGTTGAAGACATCCCACGCGGTCCTCTTCGGAGACGCCAGGCACAGGCTGGCTGGGTTGTCCTCATCCAAGGTCGACCTGGTGGTCACCTCGCCCCCGTACCCGATGATTGGGATGTGGGACGAGACCTTCTCGCACCGGAGCGCGGCCATCGGCGAGCGCCTCCGGGAGGGCGACGGCGACGGGGCTTACGAGCTGATGCACAGGGAGCTGGACCCTGTCTGGCGCGAGGTCCACCGGCTGCTCCGCCCCGGAGGGATCGCCTGCATCAACGTGGGAGACGCGACGAGGACGATAGGCGGCTCGTTCAGGGTCTTCCCGAACCATGCCAGGATCCTGACGGCGTGCCTCGGCCTGGGGTTCGAGGTCCTTCCCGAGATTCTCTGGCGGAAGGAGTCCAACAAACCCACGAAGTTCATGGGCTCCGGTATGCTCCCCGGAGCGGCATATGTGACCCAGGAGCACGAGTACATCCTCATCCTGCGGAAGGGGGGGAAGCGGCCCTCGGGTTCCCTCGCCCGTCGGCTGGCGCGGCAGAGGAGCGCGTTCTTCTGGGAGGAGCGGAACGCCTGGTTCAGCGACATCTGGGAGGGCCTTCAGGGGGACAGGCAGCCCCTCAGGGTGAAGGGCGCGCGGGACAGGAGCGCGTCGTATCCCTTCGAGCTTGCCTACAGGCTGATCTCGATGTTCTCGGTCCAGAACGACCTCGTGCTGGACCCCTTCCTGGGGACGGGGACAACCATGGTCGCCGCCGCGGCCGCCGGGCGGGACAGCGTCGGGATAGAGCTCGACCCCCGCTTCAAGGGCCACATCGAGCAGAGGATGGTGGGCGCCATCTCGGCCTCTGACTCGTTCAGCGAGAGGAGGGTCTCGGACCACCTTGCCTTCGTGAAGAAGATGCGGGGCGACGGCAGGGAGCTGAGGCACACGAACCGGTACTACGGGTTCCCTGTCATGACGGGGCAGGAGGAGCGGGCGCGCATCCCCGTCCTGAAGAGCGTCGAGATGAAGGCCGACGGCGTCTTCGAGGCCCGCTACCGATGAACGCGGCGGGACGCCCGGCCAGGGACCAATCTAGAGGTCCTCGCGCTTCCTGATCGAATCGCCGGCCGCGTTCAGGACCACGGTCAGGACCGCGTAGGTGTATGCCACGGAGACCGCGACCAGGACCGCCGCGAGTGGGACGAGGGGCCGGCCGAGCACTTCAAGCCAGAACCCGGCGCTGACGACCAGACCCATGACCGGCGCGACCAGGGCGAGGTTGATCACCGTCTGGTAGAGGAACCTCCTGATGTCGGTCAGGTCCTGTCCCTGGGACGCGAGGATCTCGTCGGTCGTGCTCTGCCCGTACCTCGACGCAAAGTACATGCCTCCGCCCATGGTTATCGCCGCGACCTCCAGCGCGCCCGGGAGGGAGAGCAGTATGCCGAGGAGCGAGCCTTCCTTTCCGATCTCGCTGAAGATGAGTGGAACACCGACGGCGACCGTGACCGGGGTGAGGACGAGCAGCAGCGGCGTCACCCTGGCCCGGTAGACCTGCCTGACGTAGCGGCGCAGGTCCAGGTCGGACGTCTTGATGATCCAGAGCCTCTCCTTCTCCAACCATCTCGTCGCAGTCCCGGCCCCGAACGAGCCGATGATGAAGAGGATGAACAGGAATGACGTCGGCGAGGACTGGAAGACCCCCGACAGAGAGTAGATGACCATGAACCCCGAAAGGAACAGGGCGTTGATCAGGAGCGCCCTCCGTTCCTTCGTCCTGATCATCACCAGCCCCTCCTTCTGCCTGACGACCGACCAGACCGACCTTCCGGCCGTGTCGAGCCGCGTCGTCACCTTCCCCAGATCGTCCCTCGCCCCCTCGGAGTCCATGACCTGCAGGACTTCGTAGAAGTGGTTCTTCGACATCCGGAAGCCGAGTAGGAGGAAGGCGGCGAACCACGCGAGGAGAAGCAGCAGGTCGAGGGCCTGGACGGCGCCGAAGGCCGTCCCGTTGACCAGCCCCACGCTGAGCCCGGCGGCGAGCCCGCTCGGAAGGACCTGGGTCAGCGCGCCGAGGAAGGGTGGGACGCCCGGGATGAGGAGGGTTATCGGGACCAGGCTCAGCGCGACTATGAGAGCGACCATCACGTTCCTGAGAAGCCGGACCCTGGGGGCCATGCTGGACCCCAGCGAGAGTGTGATGTCGGCGCTCAGGAGGAGCCCCATCACGAGGAAGGTCAGCGTCACGGCCCCGGCGAGGGCCGCGTCGAGGAGCGACGTCCCGTAGGAGAGAGCGAGCCTGAAGTAGAGAGCCAGCACCGGGGGGAACGAGAGGAGCACCGTCGTGAACGAGTTCATCAGCACCTTGGCTGCGTAGACCTCTCGCGGCCGCACCGGGGAGGTGAAGACGTAGTCCACGTCTGCCGACCGGACCGGCAGCCCGCTCCCGTTGAACCCGCTCTGGATCAGGCCGACGAGGAAGAGCGCGAGAAGGAGGCTCAGGCCGACGTCGGAGAGTCCGGTGGTGCCCAGGCTGAACCTGTTTGAGAACGAGAGGAAGGTGGACCCCACGAAGAGCACGGCGACCACCGAGAACCCCTCCCCGAGGAGGATCGCTAAAGCGGCTGCCCTAGTGAACCTGCCCTTTATCCAGTATCGGATCAGAATCGCAATGGTCTTCCAAGGATCCAGGAACCCCAATCCCGCGCCCCCTCAGGCGGATTCCTCTGTCAGCTTCAGGAAGACCTCGTCGAGCCTCGCGTCCTTGTTCGTATCAGCCATCCTCCTGAGCGTCTGAAGGTCCCCGACGGCGATTATCGAGCCCTTGTCGATTATTGCGATCTTCGTGGCATAGTCCTGGACTATCTCGAGGTTGTGTGTGGAGAGGAGCACCGTCTTGCCCAGCCTTCCCTGCGAGAGGATCCAGCCGTTCACGAAGATCTGGGTCTTCGGGTCGAGCGCCGTGAGCGGCTCGTCCAGGACCATCACCTGGGGGTCGTGTATGGCCGCCGCTATGAGCGCGACCTTCTGCTTCATCCCCTTCGAGAGGCTGCCGAGGAGGGCGTCGGACTTCTCTTCGAGCGAGAAAGTCCGGAGCGACTCGCCGATCTTCCGCTCTAGCGGCGCGTCCTCGACCGACCGAATCTTGCCTACGAACCTCAGGAACTCGCTCACGGTGAGGCCCGTGTAGAGGGACGGGTTCTCGGGCAGGTATCCCACCGCCTTCTTCGCCTTCTCAGGGTCCTTCACGATGTCGTACCCGCCCACGGTGACGGACCCGCTCGTCGGCCTGAGTATGCCGACCACGATCTTCATCAGGGTGCTCTTTCCCGCGCCGTTGGGTCCCAGCAATCCGATCACCTCCCCGGCGCGCACCTCGAGCGAGACGCCTTTCAGCGCGACGAGCTTGTCGTAGGTCTTTGTGAGGTTCTCTATGACTATGCCGTCCATGATGACCCGGTCCCCATGACCGCGACTACTCGCCCTATGAAGTTAACAGCCGGGGGCCTGCAGCTCGAACCTAATCCCGAGGTTGTCTGGGTCCCTGACCGTCAGGCTCCGCTCGCCCCGTTCAAATTCTGGGAATATCCTGGTGACGGCGTCGAGGTCGGCGGCGCTCGGTAGCACGATCCTGAACTCCTCCAGCCCCGCATCTCCCCGTCTTTGAGGGGGCCCTCCCTTGCTGTGCCAGGTGTTGAGCCCGAGGTGGTGGTGGTATCCCCCCACCGAGAGGAAGGCCGCCCCTATCTCCGGGAAGTACATCGTAATGTCGAACCCGAGCCTCGAGTGGTAGAACTCCACCGACTTCTCCAGGTCCGTCACGCGGAGGTGCATGTGCCCTATTCCCGCGCCACTCGGGAACGGCACAGGGTCGGTCCTCTCCCTCCTCGTCAGCTCCTTCAGGAGCGAGTCGATGTCGAGCGGACCGTTCATCGACGCGAACCGCTGGTAGCCGCCCGCGCCCCTTGCCATCTCTTCCCAGTTCGGCCACGAGGCCCGCGGCCGGTCCGCGTAGAACTCCATCCCGTTGCGCTCCGTGTCGTGAAGATAGATGGCCTCGCTGAAGCTGTGATCGGCGAACCCTTCGTATGTTACTCCTGAGTTCCCTACGGCGAGGAACGTCGATGCGAGGTCTTTCCGCTCCGGAACCAGGACCGCGTAGTGATAGAGTCCGGCAGAATCGTGCGGCGGCCTGGCCGCGGCGGGGTCCGCCTTGAGAATCAAGAGCGGTTCGGCCTTCTGCTTGAACCCTAGCTCGACGAGCTCCAGACCGTCCGAGCCTGCACCCTGCCTCTTCACCAGGAGCCCTATGTCGTTCTTGTAGAAGTCGAGGGCAGCGCCCAGTTCCCGGACTCTGAGAGTGGGAGGTCCCAGCCTCAGTGCGGTGGTCAGCTTGAGCGGGACCTGCTGCTGCCGCACATTATGAGACTCTGGACCCTCATCCCCGCTCCGACGGGCATCCTGTCGAACCTTGCTTAGAGTCATATGCTTGACGAGCGCTAATATTGGGAGCCCAATATAAATATATCGCACGTCCAATATGTTTATATTTTGAGGGTGTCTCTCATCTCGCGGGGCTCGAGAGTGGAAAAGGGAGATTGCGCAGACTCCGGCATGTGCGACATGAGGGGGATGCTTTCGTTCATGATTCTCTGGATGCTCTCGAGCCGGCCGATGAACGGGCAGATGCTAGCCGGCGAGATAGGAAAGAGGAGGGGCGACAAGCCGAACCCCGGTACCATCTATCCGGCCCTGAAAGAGCTCGCCAACCGCAGCCTGATCAAGGGTCACGCAGAGGGCCGGACGATCGTCTACGAGCTCACGGAGACGGGCCGCTCGCGCCTCGCGAGGTCCCTGGAGTACTTCGAGCGGGTCTTCGGGGAGATCCTCCAGGAGCAGGCCGGCAGCCGGGCCATCAAGGTCTAGGGCGCGGCCCGCGAATCGTTTTATACCGCAGAGACCCGATTTTCGCCCGTTGCCAAAGGTGGAGGTTCAGCTTGACATCGGCGAGAACCAGTACGAACCAACAAAGTTCGTCGAGGTAGTGCAGTTCTGCGAAGAACAGGGATTCAAGACCGCGTGGCTTGGCGACCACTTCTTCCCGTGGTACCACTCGGCGGGCGGGTCGCCCTTCGTCTGGAGCACTCTCGGGATCGCCCTGGACCGGACGAAGACCATCAAGATAGGCCCCCTCGTGACCACGCCGATCGGGGCGCGCTACCATCCGGGGATAATCGCACAGGCGAGCGCGACGCTCGACAACATGTACCCGGGCAGGTTCCTCCTGGGTGTCGGGACCGGTGAGGCCCTCAACGAGAGGCCATTCTGGAACGGGAGGTGGCCCGAGTGGGAGGAGAGGATGGAGAGGCTGGTCGAGGGGGTGGAGCTGATACGCAAGCTGTGGTCCTCGAAGAAGCCCTTCAGCTTCAAGGGGAAGTACTACTCCGCGGACTTCTATTTCATGTACACAAAGCCGAAGACGCAGATACCGATCTACTTCTCGGCCATCGGGAAGAGGGCGGCCTACTACGCAGGCCGGTGCGCCGACACCTTGGTCACGATCTCACCCCGGAACGACCTCGATAGGCTGGAGAAGGTCATCATGCCGGCCTACAGGAAGGGGATCAAGGAGGCCGGCAAGAAGAAGGGGAGGCTGCACGTCCACGTCGGGTTCACGTTCGACAGCCGGAGCGAGCACAGGAAGAAGGAGTGGAGGTCCCTAGGCTGGCTCAGGAAGGACTCCTGGAGCATCAAGGACCCCGTCGCGGTCGAGATGGCGGGCAAGAAGGTCACCGACGAGGAGATGGAGACGGGAATGTTCTTCTGCAAGGACTGGTCAGACCTCGTGAGGATAATGCAGACCTACGCCGACGCAGGGGCCGACGAGATCTGCCTCTCGACCGGCGCCGAGAAGGATCTCATCCGGGAGGTCCGAGAGAACGTGCTCTCGGTGTTCTGAGGAGATGGCACTAGTTGATAGCTAGCGACTGCGACACCCCCGCCCTCCTCCTAGACATGGACGCCGCTGAGCGGAACATCGAGAAGATGGCCGCTTACTTCCGCGGGAAGAAGGCCGCGCTCAGACCGCACGCGAAGGTCCACAAGTCACCCTTCCTCGCCCAGAAGCTGATCGACGCCGGAGCGAAGGGCATCACCGTCGCCAAGGTGAGCGAGGCCGAGGTGATGGCGAGGGGCGGGATTCACGACATACTGATAGCGAACGAGGTGGTCGGCGAGTACAAGGTGAAGAGGCTCGCCAGAGTCGCCAAGCTCTGCGAGCTCGCGGTCATAGTCGACACGGTACACAACGCGAGACAGATCTCCGACCTGGCAGCCCAGGAAGGGTCGCGGGTCCGCGTCCTCGTCGACGTGAACCTGAGCGGGTCCGAGAAGGGCGTGCTCGACAGGACGGGGGTTGTGCCGGCTGACGCGCTCGGCCTCGCCCGGGAGGTCTCCAAGCTGAGAAACCTGGAGTTCGGGGGCCTCATGGGCTACGAGGGGTCCCTCTCAGCATTCCCTGACGCTGCGTCCAAGGTCGCCGCGTGCAGGAAGGCGCTCGGAGTCCTGACGGAGACGGCCCGGACGATCACCGACGCTGGACTGGAGGTCCGCACCGTGAGCAGCAGCGGGACCATGTCATACAGGACGGCCGCGGAGTTCCCGGGCGTGACCGAGGTGCAGGCCGGAGGCTACCTCTTCATGGACATCGGATACCGGAACGCGGGAGTGGACTTCGAGACCTCGCTCACGCTCCTGACCACCGTGGTCAGCAAGCCCAGGCCGAACAAGCTGATAGTCGATGCGGGATACAAGGCGATAAGCGCCGAGTCAGGACTGCCCGGGGTCAAGGACAGGCCCGACCTCGAGGTGACGTCCCTGAACGCCGAACACGGCCACCTGGCCATCAAGAGCGGTTCCACCGGGCCGAGCACCTCTGTCGAGGACAAGCTCGAGCTGCTTCCGACCCACGCCGACACGACGACCTGCCTCCACGATGAGTACGTCCTCCTGCGGGGAGGGGAGGTCGACAGCTGGCTGCCGATCGCCGGGCGCGGCAAGCTCCAGTGACGGCCGGTCAGCCCGACCGGGCCTTGATCTCGTCGAGTATCTGGTAGACGGACGCTATGTCGTAGTCGTCGCGCCCCATCTCGCTGGCCTTTGAGATGTAGCGCTGGGCGAGCTCGGCGAGGGACATTGATGCGCCCTCCCGCTCCGCGCTGGCGAGGACTATCGAGAGGTCCTTCTTGAGGTTCCTGACGAGGGCACCTCCCTTGAACTCCCCGGACTCGAGAACGGAGACGAAGTGCCGGAACGGAGGCGAGTCGCCCCAGCTGGTAGATATCACCTTCTGCAGATCCTCGAGCTTGACCCCGAGCTTCTGGGACCAGAGGTACGCCTCCGCCACGGCGATGAAGTAGACGCCGACGAGAGCCTGGTTGAAGAGCTTCATCTTCATCCCGGAGCCCGACCCTCCCAGGTAGAAGACGCGCGTCCCCATCTTGCCGAGGACGCCCTCGCACCTCTCGAACGCCGAGCGGTCCCCTCCTACCATTATGGAGAGGGTTCCCGCCTCCGCGCCCTCTGGCCCCCCGCTCACCGGGGCGTCCAGCAGATGGAACCCGCGCTCCTCCAGCGCGGACGCGACCTTCATGGTGACGGTCAGGTCGATGGTGCTGGTGTCGATGACCACGCTCCCCGGAGCGAGTCCGTGGACCAGGCCCTTCGCCCCCAGGACGGTCTCTTCGACGCCCCTAGAGTCCGATAGGGAGAGGACGACGATCTCGCACGTCCTCGCCATAGCTTCCGGTGACGAGGCGGCGACCGCCCCAGACTTTTGGAGCTCCTCGACAGCCGGACTGCTCCGGTTGTAGACCACGACCTCATACCCACTCTTGAGGAGGTTCTTCGACATCTTGCTCCCCATCACCCCCAGGCCGATGAAACCGATCCTGGAAACCAATCCTCGGGTTGTGCGGCGATATCGTCCTAAAGCGTTTCGGCGCCGCGGGCCGGCGGCGAATTAATATCCGGCCGAGTCGTCAGATTCACCGTTGGCCAATTTCAGGCTGGCGATAGAGACGACCCTCTTCGCACATCTCCCTCTCGGCGAGGCACTCCGGAAATCCTCGGAGTGCGGCTTCGGGATGGTCGAGGTGGGGCTCTCCCACTTCGACGCCTGCGCCGCGGGGACGACCGATGTCGAGGGCCTTGACGAGCAGCTCTCGATGAACGGCCTCGGCATCGCGGCGCTCTTCGCGCTCCCCGGCTGGGATCCAATAAAGCGGACAAAGTCGAGTCTCGGGATCTCTTCCCCCGACGAGGCCCAGCGGGCAAAGGCCGTCGGGCAGATGAGGCACGCGCTCGGGGTTGCGCGAAGACTGGGATGCAAGTCCCTCGCCTCGGAGCTCAGCGGGGACATGGACGACCCTCGGGCGTCCAGGAGTTCATTCGTCAGATCGGTCGGCGAGCTCCTGCCGGCGCTGCATGACGAAGGCGTGAAGATATTCTTCGAGGCCCACCCGGGAGACTTCGTCGAGGATTCTTTCGACGCCGTGGACCTGCTCCGATCGTTCAGGTCCGGGCACCTAGGGTACAACTACTGCGTGCCGCACACCTTCAACCTCGGGCACAGGCCGAGGGAGATCGTGCGAAACGCGAAGGGGCTCCTGGGGTATGCACACTTCGCCGATACGCTGATGCCCAGCCGTATCTTCTTCTCGCCTTCGCACCCGCCCAAGGTGAAACCGCACCTCCATATGATCCCAGGCCAGGGAGACGTGGACATGGGGGAGGTCATCTCGAGCCTGGCCGACGCGGGGTTCGACGGCTATCTCGCGGCCCAGCCCTTCTCGAACCCGGACGAGCCCGTGAGGGCGGCCAAGAGGACGAAGACGGCGATGGTCCGCTTGATCGCAGGCCTCAAGGACGGGGCGAGATCCGGCCGTTGAAGGTCAGGACGTTCAGGCTCTCCGACTACTCCGGGGTCGTCGCAGTCTGGTCAGAGGCGGGGCTCGAGTTCAGGCCCGGAGACAGCGAAGAGGAGATCAGGGCGAAGGTCCAGCGGGATCCGGAGCTCTTCTTGGTGGCGGAGGATGGGGGGAGGATAGTCGGGAGCGTCATGGGAGCCTGGGACGGGAGGAGGGGCTGGATCTACCACCTCGGAGTGCTCCC
This sequence comes from Nitrososphaerales archaeon, assembly GCA_050013375.1. Lineage (GTDB taxonomy): Archaea > Thermoproteota > Nitrososphaeria > Nitrososphaerales > Gagatemarchaeaceae > Gagatemarchaeum. The sequence continues at coordinate 16,592 of JBEKFK010000002.1, forward strand.
CACCCGCCAGAGGGAGGGGGTGGCGACCAGGCTGGTCAGGGAGCTCGAGTCCAGGATGAAGAAGAAGGGCGTCCTGAAGGTCAACGCGCTCATCTTCGGATGGAATGACGCCTCCATAGAGTTCTTCTCGAAGAGCGGGTATCTCGTCGCCGACATGAAGGAAGCTCAGAAATCCCTGGTCGCCGGTAAGAGGTAACCGACAGTTCGGTCTATCTGGGGACCGGCGCGTCCTCTCTTATGAGATCCTCCGACTTGAGGTCGTTCCACAGATCCTTGGGTATCCTGAACCCGAGCGCGCCTGCATTGTCCTCCACCTCGCGAGGGGACCTGCATCCAGGAATCGTCGACGTAACGACCGGGTTTGCCAAGATGAACTGAAGCGCGGCCGCCCGCAGCGGTGTCGAGTATGCGTCGCAGACCTTCTTGATCCTTCGGGCCTTCTTCAGGAGCTCGGGGGGCGCGTCCTCATAGTTGTACTTGGCATCGGCGGAGAGATCGGAGGCGAGAATTCCGCTGTTGAAGGGGCCGCCGATGATCACGCCAATCTGGTGGTCGTCGCAGTATGGAAGGAACTCTTCGAGCGCCCCCTGTTCGAGCAGAGTGTACCTTCCAGCGATGAGGAAGCAGTCGAACTCGGCCTTCTTTGCAAGCTTGAGGGCGGTCCCGTAGCTGTTCAGCCCCGCCCCGATCGCCTTCGTGGCGCCTGCCTCCTTGAGCTTCGCCACTGCCGGGTGGGACTCTCGGAGCGCCTGTGGGATGTCGTCGTCGCAGTCGTGGATGAGCAGTATGTCAACGCTCTTCAGGCGGAGGCGCTGGAGGCTGGACTGGAACGAGTCCACTATTCCCTTCGCGCTGAAGTCGAAGACGGCCTCGAGCTTCGGCGCGCCCCTCCAGCCGGCCGCATCCGAGGACGGGACGAGGACCCTCCCCACCTTGGTGGATATCGTGAACAGTTTCCTCTCGACTCCCGCGAGCGCCTCTCCCACCCTTCGCTCGCTCGTGCCCTGTCCGTACAGGGGAGCGGTATCGACGTGGTTTGCACCGATTTCGAGAGCCTTCCGGACTGTCGCGACCGCCACCTCGTCCAGCACCGGCTCGTACATGTAGCCAAGAGCGCCTCCGCCGAGCCCGACCCTGCTGATCTCCAGCTTCGTCCCTCCGACGCGAGCCCTGCCAAAACCCATCATGACGGAGAATGATGAGGGCGCAGAATAGATAGAGTTTTCCGGGGATCCCTGCGGAACCAAGGTCCGGCCCGGACCGTGGACAAGGCTTATACTGTTCCCGCACCCAATACATCTCCATGCTGAAGGAAGAAAAGGCGAAGCTCAAACAGCGGTTGACGCCGGAGGAGTACAACGTCTGCGTCGACAAGGGGACAGAAGTGCCGTTCTCCGGCGAGTACTGGGACAGCCACGAACAGGGTGTCTACCACTGCTTGGTCTGCGGCAACCCTCTGTTCAGCTCCGAGACCAAGTTCGACTCGGGCACGGGTTGGCCGAGCTTCTGGGAGCCGATTGCGAAGGAGTCCCTCAAGGAAGAGTCGGACAACTCCCTCTTCATGAAGAGGACCGAGGTCGAGTGCGCCAAGTGCGGGTCGCACCTCGGGCATGTCTTCAGCGACGGTCCGAAGCCGACCGGCCTCAGGTACTGCATAAACTCGGTCTCCCTGAACCGCACCGAGGGTTAGCTCGCCGCGCCCGAGGCGGAAAAGCTGATAGCCTGAGCCCCCGAAATGGACCACCATGGAGTACGCTAGACTTGGACAGACCGGCCTCAAGGTCTCTCGCATCTGCCTGGGTTGCATGAGCTTCGGGAACCAGTCCCCTTGGATGGTGGATGGGGAAGGGGCGAAGGTGGTGCTGAGGCGCGCCTGGGACCTGGGGATAACGTTCTACGACACCGCCGACGTCTATTCCAAGGGAAGGTCGGAGGAGATCCTAGGAGAGTTCCTCAAGGGAGGTCGCGAGGACGCGGTCGTCGCCACCAAGCTGTACAACCCCATGGGAGAGGGCGCCAACAGCAAGGGTCTCTCTAGCAAGCACGCCCACCACGCGCTCGATGAGTCGCTCCGCAGGCTCGGGATGGACTACGTGGACCTCTACCAGACGCACCGCTGGGACTATGAGACGCCGATCGAGGAGACGCTCTCGGTCCTGAGCGAGCTGGTTGGGGCCGGGAGGGTCAGGTACATCGGGGCGTCGAGCATGTGGGCGTGGCAGTTCGCCAAGGCGCTGTATACGAGCGACATCAGAGGCTACGCGCGCTTCGTCAGCATGCAGAACCTGTACAACCTGATCTACCGAGAGGAGGAGAGGGAGATGAACCCGCTCTGCGCCTCGGAGGGGGTGGCCCTGATTCCATGGAGCCCGACGGCTGCTGGAATTCTTTCCGGGAAGTACTTTGAGGGAGGCAGGATAGCCACGAAGGATACGGACAGCGCTAGGGTCTCACCCGGGTCCATGGCGCACGCTAGGTATGTCGGCAGGCCTGCCAGCGACGAGATCGTCCGCAGGACGGTCGAGGTTGCCGGCAACAAGGGTGCGACCCCGACCCAGGTTGCGATCGCATGGCTTCTCCACAGGGGTGTGACGGCGCCGATCGTCGGTACGACCAAAGTGGAGCACCTCGAGGAGTTCGTCGGATCGCTCAGCGTGAAGATCTCCGCCGAGGAGGCGAAGTACTTGGAGGAGCCCTACGTCCCAATGAGCATCTCGGGGCACGTCTGAAATGAAGATGCCGCGCCCCGACAGCGAAGACAGGGCCTTCTTCCAGTCCGTGCTACCGAAAGACCCCCGAATACACGTCCGACCGATGTTCGGGAACGACGCTGCCTTCGTGAACGGGAACATGTTCGCCGGACTCTTCGGAAAGCAGCTATTCGTACGGCTCTCGGCCGAGGACCAGGCGGAGCTCCTTGCCGAAAAGGGGGCGTCGAGATTCGCTCCGATGGAAGGGAGGCCCATGAGCAGCTACATTGTGGTCCCGGCCGCATGGAGGACGAGCCCGAAGAAGGTCGGCGCGTGGGTGGCTAGGTCGTTGGCGTGGTCGTCGGGACTACCGCCGAAGGCGTCCAAGAAGACGAAGAGCTAGCGCGTCGGGGACGGGACGTCGGTCACGGTCACATCCCCTTCCTGAACTCTTTGACCTCGCCGGTGATCGCGTCTAGTATCAGGAAGGCGGTATCCGAGAACATGGCCTTGGGCTTCTTGTACTCGACGTCGAATCGCCAGACACCCTGCATCTCCTCCAGCTTCGCTGACGTGACGTCGAAGTCTTCGGCCCCTACCGCCGTCCGGAGCTGTTCGGCTACCCTCTTCTTGGCGTCGGCAAAGCTCAGTGTAGGCAACTACAGGGCTTCCGTTCGAATTCATCTTTCGGCACGATATAAGGTTGAGCAGAGAGCGAGGTAGCTCGTTCGGTTTAATACCGGCCCCCTGACGAATCAGGGTCGTGCCAGCCTCTTCTCTCTCGGGGAAGGTCATCATCACTGCGGCGGTCACCGGCGCAGTGCACACTCCGACCATGAGCCCTTACCTGCCGATTACTCCCGAGCAGATAGCCGACGAGGCCGTGAAGTCGGCCGAGGCCGGTGCTGCGATCGTACACATCCACGTGAGAGATCCCTCAAACGGAAAGCCGACCTCAGACCTCGAGCTTTTCCGCGGGGTCCTGGCCGAGATCAAGAGGAGGTCGGATGTCGTCGTCAACACGACGACCGGGGGCGGCTTCGGCATGACCGCCCAGGAGAGGCTCGCCGTGGTCCCGGAGTTCAGGCCGGAGATGGCCTCGTTCAACATGGGCTCGATGAACTTCGGCCTCTACCCCTACCTTTCGAAGGCGAGGTCGTGGAAGTTCGCGTGGGAGGAGCCCTACATCAGGGCGACGAAGGACTACATCTTCAAGAACACCTTCGCGGATATGGAGGTCTTCTGCAGGACGATGCGGGAGCACGGGACCAAGCCTGAGCTCGAATGCTACGACGTCTCCCACATCTACAACGCGGCCAGGCTGCTCTCCGAGGAGACGCTGGAGGGGCCAGTCCACATGCAGTTCGTCCTTGGGATAACGGGAGGGATCGGCGCCTCCGTGGAAGACCTCTTGATGATGAAACAGACGGCGGACAGGCTGCTCGGCGCCGACCGTTACACCTGGTCGGTCGCGGCCGCCGGGAGGCACCAGTTCGGCTCGTGCCTGGCCGCTGCCGGGCTTGGCGGGCACACGAGGGTGGGTCTGGAGGACAACCTCTACATGAGCAAGGGTGTCTACGCGCGCACCAACGCCGAGCAGGTCTCCAAGATCAGGACGATGGTGCAGGAGACGACCGGGAGGGAGGCTGCCAGCCCCGACGAGGTCCGGACGGCCCTCGGCCTGAAGGGGATTGGCGCCGTGCGCTTCTAGGCCCCGAGAGAGCGCGGGCCAAGGAATTTAACAGGCCGGCGTCTAGGGAAACTCAGATGAAAGCACTAGTCCTCAACAGGTTGGCTCCGGTCGAGGACGGCCCCCTCGAGTACCGCGAGTTTGACGACCCGATGGTGGGACCTGGCGAGGTCCTGCTCAAGGTCTCCGCATGCGGAGTCTGTCATTCGAACCTCCACCTCGTGGAGGGCGACCTGAAGGTCTACGGGATTCCGTCGGTGCTGCCCATAGTCCCGGGGCACGAGGTGGTGGGCGTCGTCACCGGAATAGGGCACAGCGTGAAGGGCGTCGAGATGGGCCAGAGGGTCGGAGTCTCCGTCATCTGGAAGACCTGCGGCAAGTGCGAGTACTGTCTGAGCGGCGACGAGAACCTCTGTCCGGAGAGGGTGATCTCGGGGGAACACGTCAACGGGGGATACGCCGAGTACATGAAGGCCCCGCAGGACTTCATCTACCCGGTCCCCGACAACATGAGCGACGTCGACGCGGCCACACTGTTCTGTCCCGGGGTGACGGCGTACAGGGCCGTGGAGCGGGCTGACGTCAGGCCCGGTGAGAACGTCATGGTGATCGGTATCGGGGGCGTCGGCCACTTCTCGGTCCAGTTCGCAAAGCTGAAGGGCGCCACGGTCACGGCGGTGGATGTGTCCAAGGGCCAGCTCGGGCTCGCCCGCGAGATGGGGGCGGACCACGCGGTGCTCTCCTCCGAGGCCGAGGAGTTCACCAGGGCCAACAGGCCGACGAAGGTCATAATGCACACGCCGGCTCCCGCTGCGATAGGCCTCGCCACCAGGGTCGTCAAGAACCGGGGCACCATCCTGATGGCGGTCTTCGGAGACGTCCCCGTCGGGTTCGGAGGAGAGGTCAGCATAGTTACGAGCATGGCCGGGAGCAAGAAGGACCTGCGCGCGATACTCGACATGGCGTCCCAGGGGAAGGTGAAGGTGAAGGCCAGCGGTCATCCGCTGAGCGAGGGCACGCGGATACTCAAGAAGCTGAAGGCCGGCGAGATAGTGGGAAGGGCGGTGCTCATTCCGTGAGCGCGGAGCCCGCTCAACCCGTGTAGGTCAGGGTTATCGTTCCGAAGATGTTCGTGGCCGAGACGGTGGAGAAGGTGTTCCAGAAGACGATCACGTAGCTCTGGCCGGCCGATAACGGGACGTCCAGGCTCGCGCCCGAGACCTGCCCGCTGTCGTAGTAGTTCTGAACGGCGACGCCGCTCTGCCAGCTGGCGAAGTCCGCCTGGCTCATCACAAGGACGGTTATCTGGTTGTTAAAGTCCCCGTTCGCTGTTAGGCTCCCCGAGAGCACAGGGTTCCCTGCTCCCGAGGGTACGGTGAAGGCGTCGTACCTGTAGAAGGCCGGAGGGACTACCGCCGCGCCGCTGGCGATGACGACGGTCTGGGTGTGGTTTGAGAGGCCGCCACCCAGCGCGAAGATCAGCCCCGCGACGGCGATGATCACAATCACCGCGACAATTGCCGCGTTCCTCGTCCTATGAGGGTTCGGGTCTTGCGCCGGCCTCCCGCTGGGCGGGGCGGAGGTTGCCTGCATCCCGCCCGCTTCGGGTACCAGCCTCCGGCCGCAAGAGCGGCAGAATATCGTGTTCTGCACTATCTCTGTCCCGCAGGACGGGCAACTTGCCAAAACCGCTCGGAGTAGGTCGCTCGCCCTAGATAAACTGGGAGGTCCGTCCGATGGGCGGGCGGTCCGGCGAGTCACGTTTATTATGAGGAATCGGGCGTTTGTCGCGAGTGTCCCTGTCAGAGAAAATCAAGGTAGGCTGCAGCGGCTGGTCCTACAAGGACTGGGCCGGCCCGTTCTACGCCAAGGACCTGCCAGCCAAGGATTACCTGAGGTTCTACTCGCGGGTCTTCGACTGCGTCGAGATCGACTCCAGCTTCTACAGGATCCCCAACCAGTTCATGATAGACCAGTGGATGAGGTCGACCCCCGAAGGTTTCGTCTTCAGCCCCAAGCTCTCCAAGAAGATAACCCACGACAACAAGCTCGAGAACTTCGAGAGCACCCTCACCTACTTCTACAGCGTCGTCGGGAAGCTGGGGCCCAAGCTCGGGCCGATCGTCGCACAGCTGCCGCCCTCGGTGAAGGCGGACAAGCACATGCCCGCGATGAAGAAGTTCGTCGAGTTCCTCAGCCCAAAGTACAAGCACGCCATCGAGTTCAGGCACAAGTCATGGTTCACTCCGGAGGTCTACAAGCTGCTCGAGAAGAACAACGTCGCGATGACCTGGTCGCTCAACCAGTATCTCGAGACGCCGGCCGAGGTCACCGCCGACTTCACGGTGCTCCGCATGGTCGGCGAGCGGGACATAACCGAGTTCGGCGGCATACAGAAGGAGCGCAAGGCAGACATGGAGAGGTGGGCGGACAAGCTCCAGGAGAAGAGCGAGGGTCTGGACAGCGCGTACGTCTTCTTCAACAACCACTTCGCGGGCTTCGGCCCAGAGTCGGTAAACGAGTTCAGGAGGCTGCTCGGTATGATTGAGATGGACTGGAAGGAGAAGCAGGCCCCCGGCCCGGCGGACTCCGGCCAGGGGACCCTCACAGGGTTCTAATCGCATCATGCAGCAAGAGACGCGCCTGATAATCTTCCACGTGGACCTGGACGCCTTCTACGTCTCGGTCGAGGCGAGAGAGAACCCGGCGCTCCGGGGCGCGGCGGTCGTCGTCGGAGCCGCCCCCGAGCAGGGCAACGGCAGGGGCGTGGTGATAACCTGCTCCTACGAAGCGCGGAAGTTCGGGCTCAGGTCGGGCATGCCAATCTCCAGGGCGTGGAAGCTCTGCCCCTCGGCGGTGTACCTGCCCCCTAACTTCGACCTCTACGGGCGCGTCTCCGAGGAGATAATGGGCACCCTGAAGGAATTCTGCGACTCCTTCGAGCAGACCGGCATCGATGAGGCGTTCCTGGACGTCACAGGCCGAGTCGCCACGCTGGCGGAGGCGCGGCAGCTGGCTCAGGTGGTCAAGAACGCGGTCCGCAGCGTCCATGGCCTCACCTGCTCGATAGGGATAGGGCCGAACAAGTCCTCGGCCAAGATAGCTTCGGATCTTCAAAAGCCGGACGGCCTGACAGTGGTCCCGCTCGACTCCCCCGCTGCCTTCCTCGCGCCGCTCGCTGTCTCGGTCATCCCGGGGGTGGGGAAGAAGACCCAGGCGTTCCTGAAGGAGCAGGGCGTCGAGACCATAGCGCAACTACAGGCGGTGCCGGGCCGGCAGCTCATGACCTGGTTCGGAAAGACCGGGGTGTGGCTCTGGGGCGTCGCACACGCCCAGGAGAGGATGCCTGTGAGGGCCCGGGAGATGCCGAAGTCACTCGCCGTAGAGCGGACCTTCAGGGAGGACGTCCACGAGTACGGGAGGGTCTACTCGGAGGCCGAGGACGCGGCCCACGAGCTCCGCGCCAGGGTCAAGCAGGCGGGAGTGAGGTTCAGGGTCGCGGGGATCAAGATAAGGTTCTCGCACTTCGAGACTCACACGAGGGAGAGGACGCTCCCCGGCTACACCGACAGCGAGGAGGTGCTGAAGGCGAACGCAAGGGACCTGCTGGCCGAGTTCGAGCCGCGCGGCGAGGCTGTGAGGCTCGTCGGCGTGAGAGTGTCTGGGCTGGAGCGGGACTCCGCTGGGACGGAGACCCTCGCATAGCTGTGCTGGACCCCTGGGGCAGGTCTGCCAGGCGGCTTCGGGCGGAGTTCGCCCTCTCGCAGACTGTCCTTGCAGGTGGCTTACTTGGTCTTCGCGGGCTTGTGTACGAACCCGTCGAGGATCAGCCGGATGTCCTTGTTCTCCTTCCTCGACTGCTTCGAGAGCTCCGCCCGTCTTCCGGGCGGGAGCTTGTTCCAGTACCTTGCGAGGTCGTCTGCCGTATCGAAAACGTAGTACTCACCCTGCTTGAACGGAGACTCGAGGCCCTTCCCTACTACCGGGGCGACGCCGTCATCCACGACCCTGATTGAAGCCATGCTCTGACACCCGAGTCCGACGGGTTAAAAGAATTGGGTTCAACCCTCAGCGAGGATAGATGACCCGTTCCCGGTTCCACTCGGCCATGTTTTATAGTGGCACTATTCAACAACGACTGTGAACAGAGCCGTCGAACGCTGTCCGGTGTGCGGCGCAACTGGGAAGATGTACAGAACGCCACGCGGGTTACGCTGCGAGAGTTGCGTCCGGAAGATGGACTCGTCGGGCCTCGGCTTCACATAGAAGCCAGAGCATCATTCCAGCCGCGTGTTCCTCGCCAGGGTCCCCCCTGACCTCCGCCGCAGTCATGCGAGGGTTGGGTATGTCGCAGGCGGGTCTGGCCGTCTCTGACAGGTCAGGCTTCTTGAGGTTCGCCGCTCGTGAAACCCGCCTTCGCCTTCACTTCCTTCGGCCTCTGTCGCTTAAGCCAGCTCTCGTAAGAATCTAGAATCTCTTCCGTCCCGGTGCGAGCTTTTCGCTTTTCCTTGCTTTTCGGCATGGTGCACACTTCCTCGTCCCCTTAGTTATCCTTTGCGAGGGCGTGTGGGCAGGCTCATGTGGCTCCCGCCATCCCTGGAAGCTGTCTTCCCGGTTTCGTACGTGGGGATGGGGGTATGCCTTCATCTCACTGCTGCCACTGGAGGCTCTCTTTGGAGGAGGGCGCGAGGCTGAGGTCCGAGTGATAGCGCCTGCGGCCATCTGATGAGGAGGGGGCCCGAGCAGTGCCGTTGCGAGAATTAAAGTATCGATGAAGTTAGCCGTGAAGGCTGCAGGAGATTGGTGGTAGATGAGCAGTCAAGAAGCGCTTGCGCGGATGGAAGCGATGCTTCAGGAACACGAGAGAAGGATAAAGTCGCTCGAGCAGAAGATGGGGGTCAGGGAGACGGTAGTCGGAGAGACGGTAGTCCAGCATCTGCCCCCCCAGCCGGTTCAGCCAGCGCCCGTCACTTCTAAGGTGCTCACAATCCGCCAGTTCATGGTAGAGAAGAGCCCGACCGATGACGTCCAGAGGTCCCTAGTGATCGGGTACTATCTTGAGAAGCAGTCAGGGCTGGCCTCGTTCAACGCCAAGGACATCGAGAAGGGGTTCGTCGACGCGAGGGAGAAGGTTCCGGGCAACGTCGCAGACAAGATACTGAAGAACGTCTGGAAGGGGCACATGATGCAGGTCAAGGACGACAAGGACAGCCTCAAGGCCTACGTCCTGACGAACGCCGGCACTAAGTTCGTCGAGAGCGGAATCAAGTAGCCCCTTCTGGGCCTGACCGAGGGCACACTGCGCTAATACGGCGCGTTAGGGAGCTTCGGCTTGCCTACTGGAACCAGCCCAGCTTCCCTTTGTTCTTGGCGAAGACGAAGACGAAGAAGACCGCTAGGGACAGGGAAGCGATAATCATGGGGAAGACGTACTTGAAGAACAGGTCCTCCGAGAAGCCTCCGTTCACCACTATCGTGGCCAAGAGTATCACGAGCCCGGTCGTGAGCGTCGCTACGATCGAGAGCGCAACCGTCTTGTGTTCGTCCCCCACGACAGGCTGAGGACGCAGGACGGTTAGAAAAGCGTTGCTGAGAACTGGTCCCTCCCTTGAGAGAATCTCCGCGAGCCACCCGCCGGCGAGGTTGCAGAGTGGTCGTGATGGCCTCTGTCGCGTGTGCCTTTGCTTGTCATCAGGGCCTGCTCGGGTCGGCCGGCTACGCGGATCCAAGGACTAACAATTTAAGCCCTCGAAGAAATCAGGTTCGAGAACGCTCCAGATGAGATTCTGCCCCGAATGCGACACCCGCCTCAAGGTCCCAAAGAAGGGACCGTCCTTCTGTCCAAACTGCGGGTACACGGCATCTGGGAAGATCACGCTCGCCGACTCGTTCCCGTACGGCTCCATGCGCAGATTCCAGAGGGAGACCCTCGAGCAGATCGGACAGGCTGTGGCCTCGGGGAAGAAGTTCATCATGCTCGAAGCGCCAGTGGGCTTCGGCAAGTCGGCCCTCGCCGCCGCCCTCTGCAACCACCTCGCCTCGGCCTACATAGTGACGTCCACCAAGCAGCTCCAGGACCAGTACGTCTCGGACTTTGGCTACGCCGTAGTGAAGGGCAAGCCCAACTTCCGCTGCCTGGTCCCGACCACCATGGGGCTCGAGCTGCCGTGCAGCAAGGGGAGGTGCGAGGTCGACTGGAAGCTCACCGACTGTTCCCACTACCTAAGCTTCGAGCAGTACGACCAACACAAGAAGCACCTCTGCAACAGGAACTCGAAGTGCGAGAACCTTAAGGGAGGAAGGCTCTGTCCTTACTACGACCAGAAGTGGTCGTCCTTCAAGGCGCCGGTGACTATCTGCAACTATCCCTTCTTCCTAAGCGAGCTCAGGTATGCTGAGGACCTGCCCCACAGAAAGCTCCTGGTCTGCGACGAGGCCCACGACCTTGAGAAACAGCTGGTGGGTTTCGCTTCGTTCTCCCTCAGGAGGTCTGTCGTGCAACTCTACCACGACGCCACAGGCGACAAGGGGCAGGGCGTCTTCATACCCGACAAAGGGGTCGATGACCCGGCCGCCTGGTACGGGGCGCTCGCCGATGCAAGGAAGACGCTGGACGAGTTCTGCGCCATCCACCTGGACGATCAGGACTTCCAGGACAAGGTCGCGACGTGCAAGAGCACCCTGGACTCGCTCGAGAGCTTCACGAAGGACCTCAAGGCCTCGCCGGCCAACTGGGTCGTCAACAGCGTGAAGAAGTCGGCTGACGGCTCGGTCGAGGAGGTCGTCTTCCAGCCCATAGACGTCGGCGGCTATGCCGGTCCGCTCTTCCAGACGGCGGACACGGTGCTCCTGATGTCTGCGACGATCTTCTCGAAGACCCTCCTCTGCCGAGCGCTGGGGATCAGGGAGGAGGACGTCTGCTTCATCGCGGTCCCGGAGTCGATCTTCCCCGTCGAGAACAGGCCGATACGCGCCCTGAACGTGGCCTCGCTCAACCGGGCCAGCATGGAGGCTTCGATGGAGGGGATCGCGAGGGCCGTCGACCAGATACTGGATCACCACGCAGGCGAGAGGGGAGTCATTCACACGACGTCGTACCAGCAGGTCAACTTCATCATGCAGCACGTCTCCGAGGCCAGCAGGGCAAGGCTGGTCACCACCGAGGGGACCTTCGAGAGGTCCGTCCTGCTGCAGATACACGGAGCGACGGACGCCTCAGTCCTCATATCGCCGAGCCTCTACCAGGGTGTGGACCTGAAGGACGACCTCTCGAGGTTCCAGATCGTGGTCAAGGTCCCGTACCCGGACCTCTCAGACAGGAGGACCCGGGTGAAGCTCGACCGCGACCAGGGATGGTACGACTGGCAGACCGCGCTCAGGCTCGTTCAGACCTACGGACGAAGCGTCAGGAGCGAGACCGACCACGCGATCACCTACGTCCTGGACTCGAACTTCACCCGCTTCGTAAACGCCCACAGGACCCTCTTCCCGGGCTACTTCCTCGACGCGCTCGGGGTCGCCGAGCCGGTCCCGTGACGCGTATGGGCTGAACCGGCCGTGGCTTACGAAGAAGATTCGGGGCTGAACATATAACGAGGGGGCGCCACTGCGAGCCGGTCGTCCCGTTGCGTCGCAGGGGGTTCTCGCGGTTGAAGGCGTCCGCCGCCATCATCGCTGCGGCTGCCGTCGCCCTGGCCGAGCTGGCGCTCCTCGTACATGCGAGCACCTCGGTCGGCTGCCTGAGTTGCAGCCGCCCAACGGACACCGTCCTGGTGAGCGGGTCCCTTGCTACTCCGAGCGCCTACGGCGTCAGCCAGCTGAACATCGTGGTCAACAACACTGCGACCGACCCGATCTGGACGATCCAGGTCACGAACTCGTCTGGGTTGCCGGGGTCGACCTTCATCGCGTTCTACCACAATACATTCATCGTCAGCGCCGCAAACGCCCTGACTGAGCACCAGGTCGCCGCAGGCTCCACATCCGTTCGGAACGTGACCGCTGGCGCCTCTTACTCGCTCGCCATGGAGTTCATCTTCTCGACCGGGGCCACCCGGAATGAGACCCTCCAGGTCACGGCCGGGGCCTGAGCCGAGTTCCCCGACTCGCTCTTCCGTGGCGCATCCCAAACCTCGAACCAAAAATAAGCATAATACTGCTCGAATAGGAAGGTCGGCTCGTCCTCAAGTTGGCTGTCATCCGTCTCGGCACCTCCGGCTGGTCATACAAGGAATGGGAGACCGTCTTCTATCCTAGGGATGCCAAGGACAAGCTGACATTCTACTCGACGATCTTCAAGACCGTCGAGATCGACTCGACATTCTACGAGTATCCGAAGAAGGCGATGATACAGGCCTGCGCGAGGGTGACTCCAGACGACTTCATCTTCTCGGCGAGGGTCCCAAAACTCATCACCCACGACAAGAGGCTGGACGTACAGAAAGGCGTCGGCGAGGACCTCATGCGCTTCATCTACGATATGCGGCCGTTGGAGGACGCAGGCAAGTTAGGGCCGCTGATCCTCCAGCTCCCGCCGAGCTTCTCCTACAAGGACGGGCTCGGGAAGCTGATAGACTTCTTCGGGGCGCTCCCGGCAGACCTCAAGTTCGCCGTGGAGTTCCGGAACAAGTCTTGGCGCCGTCCGGAGACCTGGGACCTTCTCAGGCAGTGCAAGATTGCCAACACCATAACGGACGACCCCCTGCTCCCTTCCGACACCACGGTCACGGCGGACTTCGCCGTCATCAGGTGGTGCGGGAGAGGAAAGAAGCCATGGAGCGACTATCGGTACACCGATGCGGAGATAGACGGATGGGTTCCAAGGGTCAAGGAGGTCGAGGGCCGCGCAAAGGAGGTCTACGGTTACTTCGGCAACCACTTCCGGGGAAACGCCGCCGAGAACAGCCTGAGGATGATGGACAAGCTCGGGCTGGCCGATGCCGAGCGGAGGGAACTGGGAGCCCGCGTCACCCGGGCCATCCAGCTGAAGGGGATGCGCTACACGAAGACGAAGGACCCGGCACCCGAGCCTGCCGTGAAGAAGTAGAGCGCCGCGCGAGGCCGCTGGACCCGGCGTTCCGAATGCATATACAGGTCCCCGGCTGGGTCGAGGTCGTTTCTTGTGTCGTCGCTGAGCATGGCCTCCCGCAATCTGAGGAGACGGAAGGGGAGGACGGCCCTGACGGTCTCCGGGATAGTCGTGGGGGTCGCGCTGATAATGGTCCTGCTCTCCCTTACTGCCGGTACATCCACCCGGACCAATGGGCTCATCCGCGATATACTCCCGGCCCAGATAACCGTCGTCAACTCGACGATACCCACGGGGGGCGGCGCGGGCCTCCGGGCGCTGTTCACCTCCGCCTATCTCTTGAACCAGTCGACCACGTCCACGATCGGCGGCCTCAGCGGAGTCTATGCCGTGACCGGACAGCTCTCTGCCACAGGCTACGTCGACGGTGACGCCGTCCTCCTCTCGGGTATAGATCCCGGCACATACTCGAACGTGACCGGCGGCCTGAACATCCTTAGCGGGACCTCGATTACGTCGGCATCGGGGAATCAGGTGGTGCTGGGAGAGACGCTCGCCAGCAGACTCGGAGTCGGTGTAGGTTCCTCGGTCATCGTCGGAGCCAACTCCACGGGCGGCGCGGCCTACACCGTCGTCGGGATATACTCCAGCGGGAACGCCTTCCTGGACAGGTCCATCTACGTCTCGCTCACCAACGCGCAGGTAGTGGTGGGCGACCAGGGGAAGGTGACCGAGATCTATGTCAAGGCGGACACCTCCACCAACGTGACCCAGATCGCGTCCGAGATCGGCTCAAGGGTTCCGGGGGTGAAGGTCGTGACCTCCTCGAACCTGGCGACCGCCGCCTCGACCCTGTCGGGCACTCTGACGACGTTCTTCACGGTAATCGGGCTCGTGGCCCTTCTCGCGGGGGGCTTCGGAGTGGTTAACACCATGATGATATCGGTCAGCGAGAGGACGAGGGAGATAGGGACGCTGAAGGCGCTCGGAGCAAGGCAGGGACAGATCATGAAGATCTTCATCAGTGAGGCTTTCCTGATTGGCATCATAGGTGCCGCCGTGGGGATTCTCATCGGAGCCATCGTCGCCCTCGCGCTCCCATCGTTCACCGGCGCGGCGAGCGCGAGCGGGCTCGGCGGAGCTGGGGTCGGCGGCTTCTTCCGCGGAGCCCTGGCGCCCTCAATCACTCCTGGGTTGGTCCTCCTGAGCCTGGCCCTCGGGATCACAGTGGGGGTGCTGGCCGGGCTCTATCCCGCATGGCACGCGTCGAAGATGGATCCCGTGGAGGCGCTCCGTCATGTCTAGGCCGGTGGTGGTCCAGGTAGCTGGACTTGCCCGGGAGTACAAGCACGGGAAGTACCCGGTCACGGCCCTCAACGGCATCGACCTGACGGTCTCCAAGGGCGAGGTCGTCGGGATAGTCGGGCCGTCCGGATCGGGGAAGACCACCCTGCTCAACCTGATCGGTGGCCTCGACAGGCCGACTCGCGGGAGCGTGACCGTGGACGGAGTAGACCTGGGCCATCTCGACGACGGCAAGCTTGCGGACTACCGCCTCCGGAAGGTCGGATTCATCTTCCAGTTCTACAACCTGATACCAACGATGACGGCCCTCGAGAACGTCGAGCTTCCCATGAGCTTGGCGAGGGTCCCTCAACTGGAGCGCGCCGAGCGCGCGAGGACGCTGCTCAAGACGGTCGGCCTCGAGGCCAGGACCGGGCACACCCCGGAAGAGCTGAGCGGAGGAGAACAGCAGAGGGTGGCGGTCGCGAGGGCGCTCTCCAACGACCCGTCGGTCATCCTTGGAGACGAGCCGACAGGAGACCTGGATTCGAAGTCGGCGGAGGCGCTCATGGAGCTGATCACTTCCCTGCGGGACGCGAGACAGGCGACCTTCATCCTGGTGACCCACGACCCAATCGTGGTCGCCAGGTGCGACAGATCCTATTCGGTGAGGGACGGGAGGATAATCCGTCAGATTGAGAAGGGCGAGGGGGACAAGCTCGCGGACAACCAGAGGTCGATGATGGACGGGCTCTACTAGGTCCCGCTCGGCAGCACACCCGGGTCGGGAGCGCGGGTCCCAACTACGACGTAGCCTCTGGACGTCCTATCGAGGCTTACGTCGGAGAACCGGTGACGCCTGACCTTCTCTAGGAGTCGGTCGGGGGCTAGGAACTTCGACCTCCCGCCCATCAGGCCGTTCTCGGTGAAGCGGAGAAGCTTGCCGCGGACCGTGGTGACGTCTATCTCGACCAGCAGGAGCCTTCCCTTTGGCTTCAGCGCACGCCCCATCTCCTCGAGGGCAGCGTCCTGGTCCGGGAAGTGATGGAACGCGGCCACCGAGACGAGTGTTCCGACGCTGCCGCCGGCGATGGGAACCTGCTGTGCACTCCCGCGGATGAACTCGACGTCGTGTCTTCGCTTCGCCCCGTACTCCACCTTTCTGAGATCAGAATCTAGGACAACCACACGGTCGAAGACGTCCAGGAGGGTCTCGGTCAGCAGTCCCGTCCCTCCCCCTATGTCGAGCAGTGTCCCCCGGGAATCCTCGGTGAGGCGGTCAAGGATGATCGTCTTGAGTTCCCCGTTCGACTCCTTCCTGTCCCGCTCTGAGAGCGCGGCCACGGAGAACCGACTGTCGGGTCCCGGCAATGGTATTCTTCCCTTGCAGTGGACCCTTGCAAGTTAAGCATTTTTGGCAAAGACCACCGACTCCCCGCTCAGGATCCGCCTTTGGGCCCTGTTGCGCGGACGAGGGAGGGCGTCCCGCGCCCTCGCTATACTTTCCCGCCCTGCTCATGCTAAATAGGTTTGGACTGTCCTTCCGACCATGGTATTCTTGAACGATGAAGGAAGCGAGTTCGATGCACCTCTCGACAAGGTATGGAAGCTGAACCAGTCTGAGGACCACAGTCACCCCAGCCTGAAGAACCCCAGCCAGGAGATGGAGGGCGAGCACCCCATTCTGAGCTACGAGACGCAGACGCCTGACGGCGGCTGGGTCAAGCACAGGGTGAGGATGTCTGTCTTCCCGCCAGTCGGAATAGTCTTCGAGACGATCGAGGGACCGATGAAGGGGTCCACCTCGTTCCAGATTTATACGCCGAAGGGGTCGAAGACGGGTATAACGGTCGTCGGGGAGTGGAGGGCGGCCGGCATACCCGATGCCCAGCTTCAGGGCGCAGTGAGGCAGTTCCTCGATACCGTCTTCAACGAGGACAGGGCCAACCTAGCGCGAATGTGAGCGCGAGTCTTCGCCCTCCGAGGGGAACCTGGCCCCGGCCGCTCGGCTACGCACGGGCTTCAGGAAGACCGCGCGACGGGGTCAGGTTCGTCCGTCTTTCTTCCTCGCCCTGACTTCGCCGATGAAGTCTTCCACGAGGATGTCGAGGTCCGCGTAGGACGGTATCCATCCGGCGTTTCTGATTCTCTCTGAATCCAGATCTCTGGACCAGGAGTCGACTATCTTTGATATCTTCTCGTCAGGCCTGAATTCGATCTTGGCCTCGGGAATCTTCTTCTTCACGGCCCTCGCGATCTGCCCCGCGCTCGGGCCCGGGCTTATTCCGGGAACATTGAAGATCTTCTCTTCGTTGCCGAGCGTACTGATGTTCCGGTGGACGAAGAGCGTGGCGTCGACCGCGTCCTTCACATAGACGATCGGCATCTGGGCCCTCGCCGGCACCTGCACGGCATAGGGCTCGCCCTCGGCCGCCTTCTGGATGATCAGGCTGGTGAAGGCCGAGGCCCCTCCCTCTCCTCTTCCGGGTCCGATCACGGAGGCGTACCTGTAGGCGGCGAAGTCAATTCCGTATGTCCTCGAGAACCACGTGCCCACCATCTCCCCATACATCTTGGAGATGCCATAGATTGTGCTCGGCACGTGGTAGTGGTCCTCCCTCGCCTTTTCGGTGCTGGGCCCGTAGACCGCGGCGGTGCTGGCGAACAAGATGGTGGAGACGTCGGCGGACCTCGCTGCGTTCCAGAGGGGCCACGCAGATGCGATATTCACCTCATACGCACTCTGTGGGTTCTCCTCGGCCGTCGCTGAGAGTAGAGCCGCATAGTGGACCAGCACGTCCGGTCTGGCGGACTTTATCGATCTCGTCAGCGTCTCCGCGTCGTCCGTCCTGCCCTTGACTATCTCGACTCTGGAAGTGTCGCCTATTATGCTCCGGTCGACCTTGACATCGTAGATCGTGACGTCGTGGCCCTCAGCGACGAGCCTCTTGGTGAGCCACTGCCCGATAAACCCGCACCCGCCCGTGATGAAGAATGAGGTCATGAAGTAGGAGCGAGCTGGCCACAGTGGAGATAAGCCTGTCGTCGGAAGCGACGGGGACTACCGGCTTTCACCGCTCGACGGGTTGCCTCAGGTCCTCAGAACCCCCATCAGAGTGCTTTCTTCTTGGGGTCTGTCCTCTCAGTGATCTCTTGGCCTTCGAACACGAATAGCCTGGGCTTCCCTCCTTCCAGGCGGACGTAGGTATTGTGGATGGGCGCCGTCGTCACCCACGAACCAGTGTTCGCAACATTCCCGAGGTCGTTGATAAAGGGCCTGTGGGTGTGACCGAAGACCAGCACTTCGCCCGGCTGCACGCTTGCGATTGCCTTCCTCTCGACGCCACCCAGCGTCTCCTTGAGCCTGACCGACGGATCGAGCAGCAGCACATTGGTCGTGTCGCGGATGCTACCCTTTCTGAAGATGGCAGAGAAGAAGCGCTTCAGGTCGCTGTCGTCGCGGCCCAGGGCGGCCCAGATGTTGTTGTCGCGGCTTCCCTTCTCGTCCGACATCGCGTGGCAGAGCGACTCCATGAAGTGCTCGCGCTGCATATCGTCGAACTCCCAGCCATGGAGGAACTTGCAGGTGACACCGTCCTGTTGCAACGTGAGGTTCTTGAGGAAACTGACCGGGTAGCCGTGCCCCTGCAACCTAAGGACGTGGAAGTCGTGGTTCCCCGCGATGTAGTAGACGCGCATCTTCTTCTGGAGCGAGATTACCCTGTCGAAGATGTCCTTATTTTCGAGGAAGACCCCGGAGGCGTCCCTTCTCCACATGTCCACTACGTCTCCCAGAAGGACCAGGTCAGTCACGCTCGAGTCGTTGTAGAGCTGGTCCAGGAACCGGACGAAGCCGGCCTTGTCGGCGGTGTCGATTCCAAGGTGCTGGTCGGAGACCACCACTATTGCCATTGTCGACCGATCCCCCTATGAACCGTCTCCTGCGACATCAGCGTCCGGAACCTGGCTGACGATCTTGAAGTTGAACGGGGCCCGGTTGTAGACCCTGAACAGCCTGAGCCAGAGCGGGAGTATCATCTCCAGTCCTCGCGCGCCCGTGATGTCGCCGACGTCGACGACCTCCTTCCAACCGAACCATTCCTTTAGGATTCTTGTGACCTCAGCCTTGGCAGCGGCGTCATTCCCGCAGACGAAGACGTCGTGGCTTCCGGGGACGAGCGCGGGGTTGGTCATGATCTCGTGTCGCATGGTGTTCAGCGCTTTGACGACCCTGGTCTCTGGGAAGGCGCGCTGGATTTGTTCGCCCAACGAGTCGGTGTTGCAGACCGTCAGGGTCGGCGGCATCCCCTTGGAGAAGTCCAGGGGGTTTGAGACATCGATAAGGATCTTCCCCTTGAGGTTCTGGGCGCCCGCCATCCTCAGGGCCTCGAGCGAGATGGCACCGGCGGTGCAGTTGAAGACGGTCTCTCCGAACGCTGCGGCGTCGGCAAACGTCCCGTGCGAAGCCCTTGGCCCTCTGGACCTCGCCCATTCAGTCGCGCTCGCGTTGTCTGCGGCGCGTGAGCCGATCATCACTTCGTGCCCGAGGTCGACGAGTGAGGACGCGAGGTGTGAACCCACCTCCCCAGTTCCCAGAACAGCGATCTTCAAGAGTATCTGTCCCTACTCGGCCCGCGCCCAGATAAAGGTGACTTGGCCTCTCGAACGACCACCCTCGATGTCTCTCCGGTTCACCCCTAAATACAGTCGGAGGGGACGGACGCGATGGGTCTTGAAGTCAACAAGCCTTCCGAAGAAGGTGGCCTGCGTAGGGGCCGGCATCATAGGTTCAAGCTGGGCGCTCCTCTTCGCGATGAAGGGGGTCGAGGTGTTCGTGTACGACGCGCACTGGGCGTCGCTCGAGAAGTCGAAGACGAAGATTAGGGAGATGCTCTCGTCCCTCGTCGGCAACGGCGTGCTCACGGCGCGTTCAGCGGCCGCAGCGCTTTCGAGGATCTCGCCGACGGACGACCTGAAGGGGATCTCTAACGCGGACTACGTCCAGGAGTCGGTCACCGAGAACCTCGCCGTGAAGGTGAAGGCGCTCCGAGAGATTGAGCGTGAGGTCTCGGAGACGACGATAGTCGCTAGCAGCACATCCGGGCTTTCGATAAGCGCACTCCAGAGGGGCCTCAGGCACCCGGAAAGGTCCCTTGTCGTCCACCCGTTCAACCCTCCCCACCTGATACCCCTCGTGGAACTGGTGCCGAGCGAGAAGACGAGTGAGAGGACCGTCGCCGCTGCGCGGAGGTTCATGGAGGGCCTCGGCAGGGAGCCCATTCTCGTGAAGAAGCAGCTGCCCGGCTTGGCTGCCAACAGAATCCAAGCGGCCATATTCAGGGAGGTCCTGAGCCTCCTGAACGACGGCGTGGTGGGCATGGAAGACCTCGAGAAGGTCTTCACGGCAGGACTGGGCATAAGACTCGCCGTGATGGGGCAGTTCACCACCTTCTCGCTGGCTGCCGGGGAGGGCGGGTTGGGGACCTACTTCGAGCGCTACGGACCGCACTCCAGCTCGATTCTCAAGACAATGGAGACATGGACCGAGCCGCCTCGGTCCGCGAAGGCCAAGGCGGTCGCTGGAGAGAAGGAGCTGCAGGTGCTCAGCATGGGTCATGAGGAAGCACTGCGATGGCGCGATGCCAGGCTCATCAAGCTGACCAGAAGCCTGGGATACCTGAGCTAGACCGGGGAGGCGCTCGCCCGAGTGTCTACCTGAGGAAGGCCGTCGCCGGCAGGGGTCAGACCTGCAGCTGGTCGACCAGGGCGCCCAGTTCGCCGATTCCCATGATCGTTGCATCCGCGACTGCCTGACGCTTGTTCAGCACCTCGGCGCTCCGCTTGCCCTCCCCGGAGATGAAACCCTTCATGAAGACCACGAGGCCGAATCCGGCCCTCTTCGCGCCCGCCAGCTCGTCGTGGCTGCCGTCGCCGACGTAGATCGAGGACGACGCGTCCGTCCCCAGCCTCGAGAGAACGAGTGAGTAGGCCTCCTTCGAGGGCTTGCTGTGTCCAATCTCGAAGGATAGGCAGGCGACGTCGAACAACGGCGATAGCGGAGAGTTGGCCCAGTTGACGGCCTCCCTCTCGTCGATGTTGGAGAGCAGGCCCAGCTTCAGACCTCTCTTGCGAAGATGTCGCAGGGCTGAGACCACCTCGTCCCGAGGCTTCAGCAGAGCCAGGTCGTGCATCCGGCCCCACAAGAGGTTGACATGGTCCAGCTCCTCCGGGGTGCACCGGCGCCCCCTGTGCTCGAGGAGATAGTCGTCGGCGTACGCGGTCACCTTCTTCGAGCCGTCCACATGCCTCTTCGCCTCGACCTCGTCCCAGTAGCGCGCAAACTCATCCGCGTCCGCCAGTCCGAGGGCCTCGGCTATCTTGTAGGCCCGCGTGAAACCCTCCGGCCTGTATACGTCGGGGTCGACGAGCGTGTGAAAGAGGTCGAAGACCACGCCCTGGACCGGGAAGCGCTTGGTGATGGGGCCTGTCAACGTTGGGCCGCCGGCGCCAAGGAGATTAGAGCGTTTCCCTCGAGCGTCGGGCCCGCCTACTTCACGAACAGGCCCATGAGGATCTCGTCGACGTGGGCCTCCCTTATCACGTATTGCCTCCTCAGTATTCCCTCGACCTCGAAGCCCATCGCCTTGTAGAGGCCTATCGCTCTGGCGTTCGTCGAGAAGACTCCGAGATGGATCTTCTCGACCCCCTCCTTCCTCCTGGCCCAGTCAATCGCATACTGTAGGAGGGCCCCACCAACTCCGCGCCCGCGATACCCTTTCACGACGAGGATGGAGAGGTTGCGCACGTGGCTGACCTTCCGAACGTCCCCGGGGAGGCTTAGCGACAGTTGGCCGACTATTCTCTTCTCGCCAGCCAGCTGGGCCACTATGCTGAGCGACTTCTTGTTCCGGATTCCTGCGAGGAGACGTTCCTTCTTCTCGCTTCCGACGCGCTCGCTCCAGGTGTACACCTGCTCGTTCACGACACCTCTCAGGTTCCTCACCATCGCCGACAGGTCGCTCGGCCTTGCGGGCCGGATCACTATGGCTGGACCAGACTTCACTGTTCTAACCTTGCTGCCGACTTTCGCGTCGACTACTTGTTCCTGTGGAAAGGGTCGATCTTCCTCTCCCGACCCTTGTAGCGTTCGTTGCGCGGACAATGGGGGCCACACTTCTGACTCATGGGGTGGTTGTGTCCTTTGCTCTCCTCCTTCTTATGTGCCTCCTTGTAGGAATTGCTCAAACTATGTCCACCCCAGCCAAGAACCCTTGCTGACGACGGGTGTAGCACACTCTCGGCTTCATGGACAGCAGGTCCACGGGGTCTCTTATAAACGGAAAACGGACCGCCTTCATGTCGCGCTGATATGTCTGGTCGCTCCAGAATGCCACGCCAATCATGTTTAAGCACCTCCGCTCGCAAGATGGAGTTGATGAATCCGCGTCCAGACGGATCTGCCGGGTCCCGGTGAAGCCGGAATGATCCGTCGCGAGAAGCTGATTGCCGTGATTTCCTCGGGCGACATCCACCCCGGGGGAAGGGACGGCTGGGCGCTTGCGATTACAGACGGCAGAATCGTCGGGACTCGGCGACCCGAGGCCGTGGGCGTCCCCGAACCCTTCTTGTGGGTGGCGGGGCGGTCGGCTGACGAAGGCCGCGACGCGGCTGAGAAGATGGCCGCCGGGCTCATCGAAAGAAAGCGTTTCGAACTCTCGAAGGAAGGCATCTTCAAGATCCTGTATGAGGCGCCTGGGCTCTTCTTTGGGGGGCGCGTCGTTTTCGAGTCGGTGGGCGAACGGGTCGATCTCGGCATCAGCGTCCTCTCGGCCTGGAATCGGAGTACACTTCTCACGGTTCGGGCGCTGGTAGACTCGCTCTTGGCGTTCGCTCCGGATAAGCTCTACGATGAGAAGACTGGGGCGCTCGTCAGAGACAAGCTGGGAACACACGGGGCGTATTGAGAGGTCTCGGAGAATGGGGGCCGGGTCTATCCTGAAGCTTGAGTCCTGAGGCATAGCGGCTGATGCCGGAGTGGGCCTGGGTCGAGGATCAGTCCAAGCTGAGGTACAGGAAGACCGTGTAGGCGCATATCGTGAATATGTCCGCCGCTGGCGTTGAGTAGCCTGGGCCCATGGGCACCTTGCCCACAAGGTCCTCGAGGATAGGGTTGGACAGCAGGGCCTGGACGAGGAGCGCCACGAGGACGAAGACCAGCCCCAGGGCGAAGTTTGCGTTCGTCTCCACGTACATCCTGCCGTAGATCACGACGAGCGCCACGAGCAGGGCCACTTCCATGGTCGTCAGGAGGACGTGGTACTGGAAGATAGGATTGGTCGGGAACGGATAGAAGTAGGTGCCGAACGGACCGCCTCTCCCCTCGGACTGCGGCGTCTCCGTCCCGTACGAGACCGCCTCGCCTGCCAAGAACCCTATGGCGAGCACTATGGGTACCCAGAGCTTCTGGAGATATCGTCTGCCCTCCCTCTTCGTCGGCCCTTCCGTCATGGTCGTCAATTGTTATCTCCCAGCCCCCTTCTGGTTGCGGCGATTCTTCTGAATGATCTCCAGGAGCTTGCCCCAGTGGGCCTCCATGGAGTCAGAGACGAAGTAGACCTTTCCGTACTTGTCACCGGCGGTGAGCACCAGCCTGTTCGACTCGAGCACCTTGAGGTGGTGTCTGACCGTCGTGTAATCGAGGTTGAGCGCTTTGGAAAGCTGTTGCGCGTTCCTCGGCTCCTCCTTGATGCTGAATAGCACGAGCTTCCTCGTGCTGGCACCGGCGCTCCCGGCGAATAGCCACCAGAGGAGCCGCTCGAAGGAGTCCAACGTCTCGGGTGGACAGGGGTCCTACCGATAATCCTGTCGGAGGTGCGAGCGGCACGACGCTGACGCGCCCTGGGAATCTGTCGAGAAGTGGCCCACTCAGATCCAACTCCGGGCTCGTCCTATCTCTCCGAGAAGACACTCGTCTCACCGGTGATTGGTACTCCCGCCCGGACAGCGTCCCTCATCTGTGGTCCACTCCAGGGTCAAAAGCGGCATTGCGGCCGATGATATCCTCTGGGACACTGAACTTTGGGGATAGGTCGACGGGCTCTTGTCGAGTGTATTCGGCGTCGGCCATAGCCGTTCCTTCGCGCGCTGTGACCGCCTCCGTTCTTCTCAGTGGTCGGGCTGGGATGCTTTCCGGGACGCAGTCCGGTTCCTCTGGCTCCGTCGTGTCTTGTGTGGCGAAGTACGTCCTGAAGAATTTGCTCGAATGTTTCTTCGACATGCCAATGAGTTACGGCTGAATCTATTTAGTGAATTTCCGAGATGGTTCCATAATCTCTACTAAATCGTCCATCAATCTTCCCCAACGGCGCGTCGAGGCTTGCCCTGCGCGTGCGAACGCGCTCGATCGGTGTGGTCCCTGACTCCGGACGGTCCGTAAGCGACGAAAGAGGGACATGTTCATAATGTGTCGCCGCTTCAACGGATGGCATGGCTCCGCTCAAACCGAGGACCCCTCTTCCCGGGAGCGAACGAGCGCCACTCCCCGGCGCCCGCATCTCAGGGAAGGTCGATCTGACCGAGACGGCTCACGTGACGGTAGTCCTTCGCCCAACTGCAGCGTCCTCCGCCAAGAGGTCGGCGGCCCTGAAGGTTGTGGGCACCCGGACTTCCGACGACCACCCCTATCCGACGCGAGAGGAGTTCGCAGCCGACTTCGGGGCGAGGGCGGAGGAGTTCGCGAGGGTCGAGTCCTTCGCGCGCGAATACGGGCTCAGCGTGGCCGAAGAGAGCGCCGTCCGACGCTCCGTCACCCTCTCAGGCACCCTAGCTCAGCTCTCCAGGGCTTTCGGGGTCACGCTCAGACGCTACAGACATCCTAGGGGAATCTTCCGCGGACGAACCGGGCCGATATACCTCCCCGCCGACCTCGCGCCGCTCGTGCTGGCCGTGCTCGGCCTCGACAACCGCCCCCAGGCCAAGTCACACCTGCGAATCCTGAAGAAGAAGGCCGCGCAAGCTGCGGCATCCTACACCCCGCCGCAGGTCGCCGGGCTCTACGACTTTCCTTCCAACCTGGATGGCAGCGGGCAGTCTATCGCGATTGTCGAGCTCGGGGGCGGATTCACGGCCACCGATCTCAACGCGTACTTCTCGAAGCTCGGGGTCCCCGCGCCGAACGTCCTCGCCGTCTCGGTCGACGGGGCCGGCAACTCTCCCACTGGGAGCACGAGCGGTCCCGACACGGAGGTGATGCTCGACATCGAGGTCATCGGGAGCATAGCCCCCAAGGCGCAGATCTACGTCTACTTCGCCCCGAATACGGACGCGGGCTTCGTCGACGCAGTGAGCACCGCCGTCCACGACAGCCTCCACAAGCCATCCGTAATCTCGATAAGCTGGGGCGACGCGGAGTCGGCCTGGACGCAGCAGGGAATCCAGGCCCTTGACCAGGCGCTCCAGGATGCGGCGATACTCGGCGTCACGGTCGCTGCTGCAGCCGGCGACAACGGCTCGTCAGACGGCGTGGACGACGGGCTGGCCCACGTAGACTTCCCGGCCTCCTCCCAGTACGTTCTGGGCTGCGGGGGGACCAGCCTGCTCGCGACGAAGGGCGATGCATCGATCAAGAGCGAGACGGTCTGGAACGATGGGGCGGCTGGAGGAGCCACCGGCGGCGGAGTGAGTAGCGTCTTCCCGCTTCCAAGCTGGCAGAGCAGCGCTCACGTCCCTCCCTCCGTGAACCCCGGTGCGGGCGCGGGGAGAGGAGTGCCCGACGTCGCCGGCGACGCCGACCCGAACACGGGCTACACAGTTCGAGTCGACGGGAAGCAGATTCCGGTCGGCGGTACGAGCGCGGTTGCGCCCCTGTGGAGCGCCCTAGCTGGCCTGCTCAACCAGCAGGCGAGCGAGACAGGAGGGAAGCCGGTCGGCTTTCTCAATCCGCTGCTCTACACACAGGCGCTCGATTCGAGCGGCGCCTTCCACGACATCGTCTCCGGAAGCAACGGGGCATACGAAGCAACTCCGGGGTGGGACGCGTGCACAGGCCTCGGGAGCCCGGACGGGACGAAGTTACTAGCCGGAATCGGACAGAAGGCCCGGCAGCCCAGGTCGATAGGGCGCGGTCCGGCCGAACCCGGCCCGTCACCGGCCCGGGCCTCGAAGATGGCCCGAGGGCCCGGGGTCGCTGGACACTCGGGCGCGGCGCCTTCGTCTCCGGTCAAGAACATCGTCGTAGTCTTCCAGGAGAACCACGCGTTCGACAACTACTTCGGGACTTTTCCAGGTGCGGTGGGGTCCCTGGGGAAGAACTACTGCCTTCCGAAGACCAAGGGGGCGAAGAGCTGTGTCTCGACGTTCCACGACACCAACCTCACCCCCGTTGACATGAACCACAACTGGGCCTCCGCTCACGCTGACTATGACGGCGGCAAGATGGACGGCTTCGTCTACTCCGAGGGGAACCAGGAGACCATGGGCTACTACGACTCCGGGGATATCCCTCGCTACTGGAAGGCGGCCCAGCAGTACGTGCTCTGCGACAGCTACTTCACATCCGTGATGAGCGAGAGCCTGCCGAACCACCTCTCGCTCGTGGCCGGCACCTGTGGGGGAATCATAGACGACAACGCACCCGCTACGATAGCGTTTCCGCCGATCTTCGAGCAGCTGGACGCCGCAGGCATCACCTGGAAGGTGTACAGCTCCACCTCGTGGTACGAGAACTTCGACTACGTCCAGAAGACGCCGAGCGCCGAGGCCAACTTCGTCCCGCCGGGACAGATCGCCACTGACATCCAGAGCGGGACCCTCCCCCAGGTGGCCTGGGTGATCGGGTCCGCCGGGGGCGACGAGCATCCGCCGCAGGACATCCAGCTCGGCCAGAACTACGTGGCTGACGAGATAGTCAATGCCATCGGGGGCAGCAAATACTGGGATGCTGCCGCGGTGTTCGTGACCTGGGACTGCTTCGGAGGCTTCTTCGACCACGTCCCGCCGCCGCAGGTCGACGAGTATGGCTATGGGTTCAGGGTCCCCTGTCTCGTCATCTCTCCCTACGCGAGGGAAGGTTTCATCGACAGCGCTGTCAATGACCATACCTCCATCCTGAAGTTCATCGAGACCCGCTACGGGCTCTCTCCTCTCAGCACTAGAGACGCCGCGGCCAACCCGATGCTGGAGGCCTTCGACTTCGCGCAGCCGCCCCGGGCCTTCCAGCCGATCTGAGAGGGCCGACAGGCGTGCACGCTGAAAGTCTCCGCGCAGCTGCCTAGTTCCGCTTCTCAGCGATCGTGACGTGTCCCTGTCCGCGCGAGAGGGCTTCAGACCTGGTCCCTTCGTCCGTGGTCCCGTACCCGGAGCCTGTCGGGATGAGCCGGGTCTGGGAACCCGCCTGGACGGCGACCGCGTCCCTGAGCGCCTCTTCGTCGACCCCGAAAGGCTGCAGGATTGCCGAGGCTCCCCGTAGCAGCAGCTCCACGTAGCGGTCCGCGTCGTACTTTGTGCTCGAGTCCAGCAGCTCGATGGGGCGGACCCTCTCGCTCTGGACTTTGGACCTGTAGTCGGTGATGACGTATGAGACGGACTGCCCCGCCATCAGCTCCAGCCCCTCCTCAGCCAGCTGCCTTATGGCCGAGACCTGGACGAGGCCGCTGTTGTACTGGTCGTGGTTCTTTGAGAGCGAGTTCAGTATCGCGAGGTCTGCGACCGGGACGCCGCCGCCCCGTATCCGGTCGGCGAAGCCCCTCACCGCCTGGACAGCCTCGGGGACGAACCGCCTGGCCTCATCGAGGGTCTTCCCCTGCGCGAGCAGCCGCAGCAGCTCGCTCTGGCAGTCCGTCACCACCTTGATCCCGTCCCTCCTCCTGAGCTCGATCCCCCTCACCTTCATGGACCCGTCCTCGAACACCCCAAAGTAGCGGTTGAGGACGGGGACATCCTCGTGCATCCTGCTCGGCAGGAAGGCCACCCACCTGTAGACCCCCTCGAACGCGAGGGGCAGGCCTATGGCGGCCTGTATCTCCCTGCGCAGCTCCTCGAAGTCCTCCTCCGTCGCCCCGGGTTTCTTGACCCAGAGGGAGTCGACTATCCCGTGCACGACCTCGAAGCCCCGCATCTCTGCGATCCTGGCCGTCTCGAGCAGTATCTGCCGCGCATAGGCGCAGACGGAGATGTGGCAGTCGATGAGGCCGAACTTCGCGTTGCGGTAGGACAGATATCCGAAGCTGCAGACCAGGATGCCCTTCAGCGCATCGACCCTCGACGCGTAGATTCTCTTGAGCTCGGGGTCTTTCTCGTTCTTCTTCTTCAGCTTGTAGTCGACCCTCTTGGTGAGTATGGGCTCCAGGCTCCTCGGAATCACCCCGTCCCGTTTCTCGCAGATGTGGTAGCCCACGTCGGGCACCCGCGTCCCCGAGTCCGGGCAGCACCAGCAGAGAACGGTCTCGGCGCTGATGTTGTGCTCGGTCATGATGAATGGGAAGAGCGATGTGAAGTCTATCTCCCCCACGCCCTCGTGGAGCCCGACCTTCGGCTCGTAGATGAACCCGCCCCTGTCCCCCGCGAGGAGGGTCCTGGCGGTCTTCGGTATCTCCGCCCGGTCGGGCTTCCACGGTATCAGGAGCTCGTCCTTGAAGGCGACGTAGGCCTGCAGGCTGCTGAGACACTTGCCTATCGAGGCGCGGCTCCCCTTGTGCAGCGGCATCCGGCAGAGGCGGGCGATCTCGAAGAGCCCGTCCAGGCCGCACTCAGAGAACACGAAGTAGTTCTCTGCGTCGAGGTTGATCCTGCCGTAGAGCTTGTGGGAGGTCGGCGTGTGCAGGACCTTCCCGTAGGCCATGTACGACGTTCCCCTGCTGGCGAGCCTCCTCAGAGGCTCCCGGTCCCGGGACAGGACGATCTTGTCAGAGATTCCATTCATCCAGGCCCTCTCGGCGAGGTAGTGGGTGGTGAAGCCGTCGCCCTGCTCGACGAAGACGATGTCCGGGTCGAGCTCCCGGACCACATCCACGAGCGAGAGCATCTTCGCCCGCTCGTCTCCCTCCACTATCTCTGTGACCGTTTCTCCGCTCGTCACGGTTATCATTTCGATCGGGTCGGAGAACTTCGGTATGCGGCCCGACGCGTCCACGCGGACCCTTATCGAGGCTTTCCTCAGCGGGGGGATTCTGTAGTCCTCGGACATCACGGAGTCGAGCGGCTTCCACCTTATGGAGGCGCCCGCCTGCTCGGCCCTCACGCGGGCGAGCGGGAATAGCTCCTTCTCGAAGAAGTAGGTCTGCGCCGGCATGAGGTCGGCGTTGAAGATGTGGAGCGGGGACTTTACGTCGAGCATCTCCAGCTCCTTGGCGAGCCTCTCCGAATGGTCGGCGTTCCTGAGCGTAAGCTTGAGGACAGGGCGCTTCGCGTACTCGAAGACGTTGACGCGCCTGTTCACGTACTCGCACGAGAAGACCGCGTACTGGTGCTCGGCCCACTCGGCGAGCTGCTCCAGCCCCTCGGGAGAGGACGAGACGTATACCGCGTTGCGCCAGCTGTCTGTCAGGCGGACCGCGCCCCCGTCGTCCTTCTTGAGCCACGCCACCATCTCCCCGGCCCTCCCGGGATAGACGTCTAGG
>JBEKFK010000003.1:0-42785 GCA_050013375.1 Nitrososphaerales archaeon
ATCAGGGAGCACAAGGACGCCGAGAAGATAAGCGGGGGAGAGCTGCTGGAGGTCTTCAGGTCGCTCGGCCTTAGGTTCAGTCTCAAGACGTCCATCAAGGTCCAGGAGAAGGGCAAGTTCGTGGACCTCAAAGACAAGTTCAAGTTCAACAAGGATGATGGGCCACTTGGAGATTAAGCAAGAAGAGATGGCCCCGAGGAACCTCTTCGAGCCGAAGCCGAAGAGCCCCATCCTGATTTGCGGGCTGCCCGGCAGCGGGTACGTGGGGAAGCTGGCCGTCGACCACCTGGTGGCGTCCTTCAAAGGGAAGCTCTTCGAGGAGTTCTACTCAGGAAGCTTCCCTCCGCACGCGAACGTGGACGCGGCGGGGGTCGGCCGCGCGATAAGGGGCGAGCTCTACCTCTGCGAGACCGGGCAGCGGAACGACCTCCTCGTGTTCACTGCCGACGCCCAGCCCACCACATCGGACGGGGAGTACGAGCTCTCGGAGACGGTCCTCAAGGCGGCGATGAAGCGGGGCGCGACGACGGTCTTCGCGCTTGCCGCATACATCACAGGAGGGTTCACCGCGGAACAGCGGGTCTTTGGCGCAGCGACTTCACAGGAATTGCTCTCCGAGCTTACCGAGAACGGTGTCAGGGCGATGAAGGAGGGCGGGATAAGCGGGATGAACGGCGTAATCGTCGGGACGGCGGGGCTCCTCGGGCTGGACGGCGCCTGCCTGCTGGGAGAGACCTCTGGATACCTCGTCGACCCAGTCGCGTCCCAGGCAGTCCTTGAGGCGCTCGCCAGGATCCTGAAGCTCGACATCGATCTCACGGAGCTAAAGGACAGGGCGAGCGAGGCGAAGGAGCTCATCGGACAAATCCAGGGAATGACCGAAGAGGGCGCAGACGCCCGCGGGGCAGTCCGCTCCGGCCAGCCCGGCTACATCGGCTAGCCCTTGATGTTGCCTATAGGCCTCAGGGCAGCAACCTTCAGGGATATCCCGGCCGTGTGCATGGTCTCCACGACCTCCGAGATGTCCTTGTAGGCCATGCCGGCCTCCTCCGCGAGGCCGTCGTAGGTCGCAGCCTTCACGTAGATCCCTCTCTTCTCCATGCTCTTCTGGAGCTCCTCGCCGTTCACGTCCCTCCTCGCGGCCGTCCTGGACATTGTCCTCCCCGAGCCGTGGGCCGTGGACCCGAACGTGTCAGCCATGGCCTTGGCGGTCCCCAGAAGCAGGTAGGAGCCGGTCTCCATGGAGCCCCCGATGATGACGGGCTGTCCGATCTGCCGGTACGGTGCGGGGATGTCCGGGTGACCGGGACCGAAGCTCCTCGTCGCGCCCTTGCGGTGCACGACCAGCTCGCGTGTAGCCCCGTCGAGGGCATGCTTCTCCACCTTGGCTATATTGTGACAGACGTCGTAGATGATGTGCATGTCCAGCGCCTCCGGGTCTCGGTGGAAGACCTTCTGGAACGCCTCCCTCACCCTGTGGACGATCACCTGGCGGTTCGCGAAGGCCATGTTCGCCGCGCACGCCATTGCGCCGTAGTAGTCCCGGCCCTCGTTCGAGGAGAACGGGGCGCAGGCGAGCTCCCTGTCTCTCACCTCGATGCCGTAGCGCTTCATCGCGCCGTCGAAGATCCTCAGATAGTCGGACCCGATCTGGTGCCCGAACCCCCTCGACCCGCAGTGAATCATGATGACGACCTGGTCGTCGTGGACGAGCCCGAAGTTCTTCCCCATCTTCGCATCGAAGAACCTGGAAGGGTCGACGACCTGAATCTCCAGGTAGTGGTTGCCCGAGCCAAGCGTCCCGAGCTGCTGGATGCCTCTGCTCGAGGCCTGTCGGCTCACCTTCGCCGGGTCGGCACCCTTGATGAACCCACCCTCCTCCACCATCTTCGCGTCCTCCTCCCAGCCGTAGCCGTTCTCCCCGCACCACTTGACCCCCCAGCGCATGACTTCCTCGAAGCTCGGCTGATTGACCTTTACGAACCCCTTGACGCCCACGCCGGTCGGAACGAGCTGGAAGAGGAGGTCGACGAGCTCCTTTACCTTCGGCTTGACCTCCTTCAGCCGCAGATTGGTGCGGATGAGGCGCATGCCGCAGTTGATGTCGAAACCGATTCCTCCGGGCGAGATGACTCCCACCTCGGGGTCGAACGCCGCGACTCCGCCTATCGGGAACCCGTAGCCCCAGTGGGCGTCGGCCATGGCGTAGGAGTATCGCTGGATCCCCGGGAGCGAGGCCACGTTGGTTACCTGCTCGATGACGCCCTGGTCCATCCCCTCGAGAAGCTTCTTGGTCGCGTATATCCGGGCGGGGACCTTCATCCCTTGCTTGTAGCTCGTCGGGATTTCCCAGATGACCTCTGAGACCTGTTTAGTTTGTGGAGGCACTGGCATCTAGATCGACTGGTTTCGGTCGCGTCGGCTCCGGTGGGAGTTTAAGTCTTTGTTGCGCGGTCAGATGTCGAGGACCACGGTAGCCCTCCAGACCGCACCCTCGTGTTTCACTCCGAACAGGTGCATCGTCACCGCCTTGACGTCGTTCCTGAGGAGGTGGTTCTCCCGGTCTATGACATCGCCCTTCATGTCGCAGACCAGGGTGCGCCCGTCGCGGGAGACGTGAACCACGAAGCTCTTGAAGAGGAGCGAGTCGACGTCCTTCAGGACGATAAGCTGGGTAAGGAAGTCGTAAAGGAGCCCGTCGATGTCGCCGGTCTTCATCTTCAGCCGCTTCTCGACCACAGGCTTCACGCTCCTCCGGTCTACCATCACCTCGGTGAGGGCCTTGGCGCAGGCCTCGAAGAGCCCTCCGGGCGACTCGGCGCTCGCGGCGAAGGCCACGTCCGCCAGCGCGATATCAGGAAGAAATCGGTAGGCGGGTCTCTTCAAGGACCATCTAGGGCCGGCTCACTCCCTTTAAAGATGCGGCGGGTGAGAAATTCTTTTGAGGGCGTCCGCCTCCGGAGGCCATCCTCTTGGATTCGAGGCTAATCCTGGACGGGGCCGAAGGGGCCCGCGCCAATCTCGCTCTCGAGGAGGCGATTCTCCAAGGTAACGATGGGCTGGTGCTCAGGCTCTGGGGGAACGAACGGTCTGTGATCATAGGGAGGGCGCAGCTAGCCCGGTTCGAGACGGACGTAGAGAGGTGCACGAGGGAGGGCATCCCGATAGTGAGGAGGGTGACCGCGGGCGGGGCGATCTACAACGGCCGCGGGAACATCAACTGGTCCATCTTCGTCGGGAGGGAGTTCAAGGGTGGCAGGATAAGATACACCTGGGGGGTCAGCGAGGTCTTCAGGATGGCGGCCGACGTGGTCGTGGAGGCAGCGGCCACCCTCGGCGTCAAGGCCTGGCTGGACGCGCCGAACAGGATCGTCTCTGCCGAAGGGAAGGTCAGCGGGATGGCCGCGTACCTGTCGAAGAGAGGACTGCTCTGCCACGGCACCCTCCTGCTCGACGCAGACCTTGAGGAGGCCGAAGCGCTGACCCGGCCCTCCAGGGTCGAGCTCGAGAGGAGGTACACCAGGTCCAGGGCGATGAAGGTTGCGAACACCGGCCTGGGGTCAGATGCATTTATCGCCTCGATGCGAAGTGTGGTTGAGGGAGAGATTGGCGGGGAGATTGAGCTTGTGCAGCCCACCGAAGAAGAGCGGCGGACGGCGGAGTCGCTGTTGCCGAAGTACAGCGACCCGGTCTGGAACCTCGGCGACCCGTTCGAGTGGAAACCGACTTGAGTGAGCAGGAGGTAACGCTTAAGGACGTTGAGGAGGCGGCGAAGGTCCTCGAGGGCGTCACGAGGAGGACGCCACTGGACACCTCGCGGACCCTGAGCGAACTATCCGGGTTGGACCTGTATCTCAAGATGGAGAACCTGCAGCGGACGGGTTCGTTCAAGCTTAGGGGCGCGTACAACAAGATCTACTCGCTCTCGGACTCCGAGAGGAGGAGAGGGGTTGTCGCCTCTTCGGCGGGGAACCACGCACAGGGAGTGGCGCACGCCGCTACTCTCCTGGACACGAAGTCCACTATTGTAATGCCGGAGAGCGCGTCGCCTGCGAAGATAGACGCGACCAAGGGTTACGGGGCGAGGGTGATCCTGCACGGGGCGACCTTCGACGAGACCCTGGAGATGGCCCGGAAGATATCCTCGAAGGAGGGGAGCACGTTCGTCCACCCGTTTGACGACCCGAAGGTTATCGCCGGGCAGGGGACCGTGGGCCTTGAGATGCTCGAGGCACAGCCCGACCTCGGGTCGCTGGTCGTCCCCGTGGGAGGCGGTGGCCTGGTCGCTGGCGTCGCCGTGGCGGCGAAGGCGATCAACCCGAAGGTGAAGCTGGTGGGCGTGCAGTCCCAGGCGTACCCGGGGATGTACATGGCGTTCAAGACGGCCCGCCTGGTCCCGTTCAAGGCCGAGGAGACGATCGCAGACGGCATCGCCGTGAAGCATCCGGGGAAGCTCGATTACAAGCTAATCAAGCACCTGGTCGATGACTTCGTCCTCGTCAGCGACACCGAGATTGCCAGCGCCGAGTTCCTGATGCTCGAGAGGATGAAGACCGTCGCGGAGCCGGCCGGAGCCGTCGGCGTCGCCGCCTGCCTCGCCGGACTGGTGAAGGCGAGAGGAGAGAAGTGCGGGGTTGTCGTAAGCGGCGGGAACATCGATATGTACATCCTCGACCAGATCGTCGCCAAGGGCCTCGAGAGGGCTCACCGTCTCCTCAGGGTGAGGATCACTCTCTCGGACAAGCCGGGGGCTCTGAGCGACATCCTGGCGGTGGTCGCCCAGGCAAGGGCCAATGTCGTAAGCGTGGTACACGAGCGGGTCGGGCGCGACGTTCCAATCGGGAGGGCCGAGGTCACCCTGAATCTCGAGACCCAGAACATGGAGCACACGAAGTCCCTCGTCTCGGCGCTCGCGAAGGCGCGCCTGAAGTACAAGCTGATCAGTTAGGCGCGGCCGGCGGGGACTCCTTCGAGTGTCGTTTGGTGTACCCGAAGCTCTTGAGCGACGCCTCCAGCACGAAGAACGAGACCAGCATCACCGCGGCCGCCGTGGTGAAGGTCGTCGAGTAGCCCTGGTAGTACGAGATGTACCCGGTGAAGAGGGAGCCAACGACTGTGCCGAGGGCGCCGAGTGCAGCGTAGCCGCCGAGGACGTTGCCCTGCCTCGCTTGGCCGAGGTTCGACATCAGGGTTACCGAAGTCGCCGAGTTCCAGAACGCGTATACGACGCCGATCATCCCGTAGAAGACCGCGGCTACCAGGAACAGGGGGGTCCCGCGGAAGACGAGGGCCGAGGCGGCGAAGACCATGTAGAGCGCCGCTCGGACCAGGACGGCGTAGGAACCGATCCTGACCCCCCCGAACCTGTCGATGATGTCGCCCACCCACCGGTATACCCCGGTCTGGATGACGATGTTGATCAGGGAGACAGCGAAGATCTCGCTGTCCACCACTCCCGACTCCGACAGGAAGGGGGTGAAGGACGTGTTCAGAAGTGCGCTGGCGGTGGTGAAGAGGAACATGGAGAGGAAGAGTAGCGCCCGGCCGGTCATCGCTCCGGCCTTGGTGGCGCGCAGGGCCCTCAGGATCCCCTTCGCCGATGGCGGGGAGAGCACTATGTGTCCCAGCACGAAGGTCATGCTCTGGTACACCCTGGAGAAGTAGCCGGAAGGGTGGAAGGAGAGCTGGGTCGTCTCCAGTGTGACCGCAGGCTCCGGGACGCGGTAGTACGAAAGAAGAATTCCCACCGCGGTGGCCCCTGCGCAGAAGAGCAGGAACGCCTCCAGCGGCAGCACTGTGGTCCACAGGAAGCCGACCGCCAGGCCTATTATCGACCCCGCGCTCGCGACCAAGTTCAGCCTCGAGAATGAGGAGATCCATTTCTTCTTCTCCGACGTCTCCATGACGAGGAGGTTCGTCGAGGCCGAGTTCGCGCTTATGACGAACCCCAGCACTGCATACAGCACGGTCAGCGCCCTGAGGTCAGGGAGCAGGAACATGGTGACGAAGATCAGTGTGCACCCGACGCATGTCACGACGAAGAAGATCCGTCTCCTTGCGAGGCGGTCGGTCATCCGTCCCCAGAAGATGGATGAAGGTATGAGTACGAAGTTGTAGATGGTCGTCATCAGGGCGACGTCGACGACCGTCCCCCCGAGGCTGAGGATGTAGAGGGGGACCATGGTGCTGAAGCCCTGGACCCCAGCGTTCAGGGGCAGGAGCGTCAGAGCCCAGGAACCTCGGCCTGGTTTATTCTCGGGAGTTCTTGGTTCTGCGCTGCTCATCTGGGTGGGACTCTGAGGCTGGATGGCCCCGGCCCGGGCCGGCTATCTCCTTTTCTGTGTCCTAGGGACTAGAAGTCTCGTCACAGCGTCGCGAACTCGTGGATAACACCCTTGAGGACCTTGATGGAGTTGAGGTAGTCGCCGACCTCAACGTGCTCGCCCTCTGTGTGCTCGAGCTTCGAGTCCCCTGGACCGTATGTGACGCAAGGGATACCCATGAGCTGCGCGAGGGTGTTCATGTCTCCCGTGCCCGTCTTGTGGGTCAGGACCGGCCTCGTCGAGAGGCCCTTGATTATGGATCGCTGGAAGGCCCTGACGAGGAGCGAGTTCTTGGGCGCCTCGTACGCCTCGGTGGCCTCTTCGAAACCGAGCCGGAACGCGACCTCGGGCCTCGTCCGCGCGTGGTCCTCGAGAATCTCCGACAGGTCCGACTCGACCGCCGCCGAGGTCACTCCGGGGGGCAGCCTCACGTCCAGGGTCACGGTGCAGGACTTGGGGATGACGTTCGAGTAGGAGCCCCCCCTAATCATGGTCACCGAGACGTTGACCGAACGGTAGTGGTCATCCCCCGCCGCGCGGGACTTCTCGTACTCGCGCATCTTCAGGACGACGGCCAGCGCCTCGTCGACCGCGCTTGAGTGGGCCCAGGATGATGACGCATGCCCCCCGTGGGTCCTTGCGGTGAGCACTCCCTCCACCCTTCCGCGGTACCCGAGAGCGACGCGGTTCGCCCCGCCGGGCTCGCCGAAGACCGCGGCCTCGTAGTCGCCCCCGTCTTCGATCAGTGTCTTGACCCCGAGGCTGTCGCCCTCCTCCCTGGTCACGCACGCCATCGTCACGCGCACGGACGGGTCCTTCGCCGCCGCGGCGGCGAGGATCATGGCGCACATCGGGGACTTTGCGTCGGCAGATCCACGTCCGTAGATCCTGTCACCTTCCCTCCTGACCCTTATGACACCGGGCACGGTGTCCATGTGCCCGCAGAACAGCAGGTGCCGTTTCCCGGTCCCTATCTCGCCTATGGCGTTCCCTGCGCGGTCGGTGCGGACGTCACGGAATCCCAGCTCCCGCAGCCTCGACTGGAGCAGCCGGGAGAGCCTGGACTCCTTGTTGGTGGGAGAGTAAATCCGGAGCGAATCTAGCAGGAGGCGGACCTCGTCCTCCACGGGCTCATCTCTTCTCCAGGGAGACGAGGTAGTCCACCATCAACCCTGGGATGTCGACCCCCGTCGCTGGCACGGTGTTCTTGAACTCTGTCGTGTTGTTTACCTCGTGGACGACGAGGCCGTCCGGGGACTCCATTAGGTCGACCCCGACGATCTCTCCCTCGACGGCCCTCGCGGACCGGAGCGAGAGCTCGTTCAGCTCGGGGGTTATCGGACAGGGCTCCGCCTTGCCACCCCTAGCGGTATTCGTCCGCCAGTCCGAAGCGGACAGTCGATAGATCGCGGCCACGGTCTGGTCTCCCACCACGAACGACCTTATGTCCCGCGGCGGCCGCTTGACGAACTCCTGTAGGTAGTAGACCTGGTACATGGGGTACATGTACTCCCTGTCCTCTAGAATCGCGGTGGCGAAGTCGCTGTCCTTCAGAAGCGCCGACAGTCGCCCCCAGCTCCCGACCACCGGCTTGATCACCGCGGGGTAACCCAGTTCCTCGAGGGACTTGAGCGCCGCCTCCTCGGTGAACGCGACGAAGGTCCGAGGCGTGGGGATGCCGGCGCGGGCGAGCGCGAGGCTCCCGAATAGCTTGTCGCTGGAGATGTTGGCTGACTGGAAGTTGTTAACCACGCGGTGGCCGAGTGATTCCAGTGTCGCGGTCGCGTGTATGTTCCTGTAGTGACTCACGCACCTCTCCAGGACCAGGTGGTCGGGGATGCCCGTGCTCTTCCCGGTCGCCTCAAGGGTCAGTTCTCTGGCGTCGACGAGGTTCGCCTGGACGCCCTTCTTCTTGGCCGCGTCCGCGATCGCCTTCTCCTCCCATCGTATGAGGTCGTAGAGGAGGGTGAAGGATGCCATCGCTACTCTCCCCAGTCCTCTTCCTCGAGCTCGGCCGGTCGGACGGAGAGCGCCCCTGACTCCTTGTCCTTGACGACCTCATAGGAGGCGCCGCAGTCCTTGCACGACACGACCTCTCCCTGTATGGCGTCCGACGGAATCGGCAGCGCCGCGTCGCATTCTGGACAGTTCATGGGTTTATCTTCAAACTTCGGCGTGTCGAGGTTCCACGTTATTTAATGGTATTCGTCGGAAAATCACCGAAGCGTCCGAAGGACTATCGTCGTGTTTGTGTTGAGGACGCCGCTTACCCTGCGAATCTCCTCCACGGACTTGTTGACTTCGGCAATATCGGGACCGCTGATGATCGCCGCGATATCGAACGGCCCTGTCGTCTCGTAGATCGTCTCCACCCCCTTCACCGTCATTATCTTCTTGCTGACTTCCGAAGTGGGGTTCGAAGGGCTCACGGAGACGTACGTGATCGCGCTGGTGAGCTTCGGCTTGCTGACCTCGATCGTGAACTTGGTGATCGTCCCATCTTTCTCGAGGTTCCTGATCCTTCGCCTTACCGCGGCGTCGGAGAGACCGATCTTCTTGGCGACGTCCACGAACGAGACCCTTGAGTCCTTCCGCAGCTGTTCGAGTATCCGCTCATCGGTCCTATCCATGGGGTTTCTTCTCCTCCGATGCAAGCACCGTGCCCAGGACCTCTGCGCTCCGTCGGATCTGCTCCTCCGTAATCACCAGGGGCGGGAGGAGCCTGAAGACGGTCCGTCCGGAGTATGTGAAGAGGACGCCCTCCTTGATCGAGCTCAGGAGCATGTTCTGTATGTCGACTCTCATCTCGAGGGCGAGCATCAGTCCGAGCCCCCTCGCCTCCCTGGCCGTCTTGTGCCCGCCTACGACGCCTTTGAGCAGGTCGAGGAAGAGGGCCCCCTTCGTGACCGCCTGGCCAGGCAGGTCGTTCTTGATGATGTAGTCGAGGGTTGCCGTTCCCGCTGCGCACGCGAGGGGGTTGCCCCCGAACGTGCTCGTCTGCTCGCCCTTCTTGAGCGAGTGGAGCACCTCCCGCCGAGCCACGGTCGCCCCGATGGGAACGCCGCCCGCGAGGCCCTTGGCCGAGACCAGGACGTCGGGCACGACTCCCCAGTTCTCGACGGCCCAGAGCTTCCCCGTGCGTCCGAGCCCGGTCTGGACCTCGTCGGCGATCATGATTACTCCCTTCCTGTCGCACAGCTCCCGGACGCTCTTCAGGTAGTCCGGAGGGGGGAGTATGATCCCGCCTTCGCCCTGAATCGGCTCGAGCATGACCCCCGCCGTGTCCGCGTCTATCGCCGCCTCGAGCTCAGCGAGGTTCCCGAACTCGACGTGCTTGAAGGACGGGAGGAGAGGCTCGAAGGGATCCTTGTACTTCTTGCTCCACGTGGCAGAGAGCGCCCCGGCGGTCTTCCCGTGGTAACCCCCCTTCATCGCTATCAGCCCCTTCTTCCCAGTGAACTTCTTGGCGAGCTTGATCGCAACCTCGTTGGCCTCGGCCCCGCTGTTCGAGAGGAACGCGGCGTCGAGCCCCTTCGGCGTGCACGAGGTAAGCTTCTCTAGGAAGATCGCCCTCGCGTCGTTGTAGAGGGAGCTGTGGCAGGTGATCAGGCGCTCCGCCTGGCTCTTGACAGCGGCCACTACCTCGGGGTTGCAGTGACCAACGATCGCCACCCCGTATCCCCCCATGCAGTCGATGTACGAGTTGTTGCGGTCGTCCCAGACCTCTGCCCCGGAGCCCCGCACGATCACGACCGGGAACTTCTGGTAGGTCTGCGGCCCGTGGAGTTCCTCAGCTTCCATTGTGTCCATCATGAGCTAATCACGGTGCAACCTTCGTGCGCCATCGCGGCAGCGAGCGGCGACGGCCCGAACCCAGAGGCGATTATCACCTCCCTGACGCCCCCCTCCATCGCCTCGATCCCGGCGAGGACCTTCTTCTGCATGCCGAAACCTATCTTCGGCAGGGAGGCTCGAGCCTCCTGGACGGTCAGGCCCTCGACCACGTTCCCGTCCAGCTTCAGCCCCTTCACGTCGGTAAGGAACAGCACGGCGTCGGCGTGGGCCCCCACCGCCAGGTAGGCCGCGGCCCTGTCCGAGTCGACGTTGAGAGGCTCGGCCTCGTCCCCCATCGCGACGGGGGAGACCAACGGGATGAAGCCCCTCTCGAGCAGAGCGTCTATGACCGCCCCGTCCGCGGACTGCATCTTTCCCGTGTAGCCGCCGTCTATCACGACCTTCCGCGACCTCTCGTCGACGATCAGGAGCTTCTTCTTCCGCGTGGCCCTGAGCACGCCCCCGTCGAGCCCGGAGAGCGAGACGGCCCTGATCCCGTTCCTGGCGAGGGTCTCCAGGAGCCTCTTGGCTATCATGCCGCACATGACCATCGTGTAGATGTCCATCGTCTCCCTGTCCGTGTAGCGGCTCTTGATCCCGTCCGGAGAGACGACGAACCGCTGCTCCTTCCCGAGCTTCGTGGCGACCTCGGTGACGGTGTCGCCTCCCCCGTGCACCAGTATGAGCTGGTTCGAGGACCCGACCGCCTTCATGTCAGCCAGCAGCCCGGGCGGGAACTCTCCCTTGACGATGTCGCCCCCGAGCTTGATCACGATCCTCAATGGGGTCACACCGGGTGAAGTGGGGCATCGTAGATCCCCTGCTTCTCGTCCAAGCCTAGCATGAGGTTCATCACCTGGACCGCGTTGCCGGCCGCCCCCTTCAGGAGGTTGTCGATGGCTCCTATCGCCACAATCCTGTGCCCCCTCTCGTCGAGTTCGAAACCGACGTCGCAGAAGTTGGAGCCTATCACCACCTTGGGGTCCGGGAGCCTGAACGGGCCCTTCCTGTCCTTCACCATCCGGATAAACGGCTTGTCCCCGTACTGGGCCCTGTAGACCTTCCAGAGGTTCGAGTTCTGGATGTCTCCCTCGTAGAAGACTTGGCAGGTCGAGAGTATCCCCCTGACCATGTTGATTGCGTGCGCCGACATCGATACGGTCACCTTGCCCTCCCCGAGCCAGGACAGCTGCTGCTCGATCTCGCCAGTGTGCCTGTGTCCAGCCGGCTTGTAGGGCCTCACGACGCCGTACCTCTCAGAGAAGTGGGTCGAGAGCGACGGTTTGCCTCCGGCGCCGGAAGAGGCGATCTTGGCGTCCACGACCACGTGGTCCCGGTCGACGCGGAACTCCCTCTGCTTGAAGAGTGGCGCCATGGCAAGGATGGACGTTATCGCCATGCAACCCGGCGAAGCCGCGAGGCTCGTCTTCGCTATCTCGTCCCTGTTGAGCTCCGGGACCGCATAGACGAACTTGGCGAGGAGCTCCGGGTCTGAGTGCTTGAAGCCGTACCACGTCTCGTAATCGGCCGCGTTCTTGAGCCGGAAGTCGGCGCTCAGGTCGACGACCTTCAAACCCGACGCCGCGAGCTGGGATATCATGCCTATGGACTTGCCGTGGGGCATGGCCGTCAGTACGAGGTCCGCCAAATCAGTC
Source organism: Nitrososphaerales archaeon (assembly GCA_050013375.1). Taxonomy (GTDB): domain Archaea; phylum Thermoproteota; class Nitrososphaeria; order Nitrososphaerales; family Gagatemarchaeaceae; genus Gagatemarchaeum. The sequence continues at coordinate 11,813 of JBEKFK010000003.1, forward strand.
ATCCTGGAGACGTCGTTGTCGATGAACTGCATCTCCGTCATCCCCCGGAGGTTTGGGTGCACCCTGAACAGGTACTCGCCGGCGTTCTTCCTCGAGGTCGCGAAGGTGAGGTCGACCCTCCCGTGCTTCAGGAGGAGCCTGACGAGCTCACCGCCAGCGTAGCCCGAGGCGCCCACGACGCCCACGCGGACCATCTAGTTCTTCGCGCTCCTGATCGCGAAGTCGATCATCTTCTTTGCTATCTTGGTCTTGGATGCAGCCTGTGCTCCCTTGAACTCGACCGTGTTGTTCACCTCGTGCACCACGTAACCATCCTTGGACTCCATCACGTCGACCCCCAGGATCCCGCCCCCGACGGCGTGCGCCGCCTTGTGGACGATCTCCTTCAGTTCCTTATCAGGCCTGAACGACGTGGTCGTGGCTCCGCGTGCCACATTCGTCCTCCACTCGTTCTCCGGCGCGTGTCTGTAGATTGTCGCGATTATCTCTTCCCCGGCGACTATGGCGCGGATGTCTCGGGGGGGTCTCTGCACGAACTCCTGCAGGTAGTACATGTGCTCAACCGGGTTCGGGATCGACTCCCTCAGCTCTACGATCGTGTCGAGGATCTGGGGGTCCCTTGCGATGCTTATCATCCTCCCCCAGCTCCCGACGAACGGCTTCATGACGACGGGGTACCCTACCTGCTCGGCGGTCTGGTCGACCGAGTCTGACGACAGGGCGACGAACGTTCTGGGGGTGGGGACTCCGGCTTTGGCCAGCGTCATCGAGCACATCAGTTTGTTCCCGCAGATGTCTGAGACCTTGGAGCTGTTGATCACGTAGGCGCCGAAGTTCTCCAAGATGCGGGTCAGGAAGCTGGACCGGTAGTAGCTGATGCAGCGCTGCAGGACGACGTCCCCGAAGCGGTTCTTCGCTTCGCGGTCCGTGATCTCGAAGGAAAGCAGCCTGCCGTCGATGAGCTCCGTGGTGTGCCCCGACTTCTTGGCCTCGTGGACCAGCCACTTCTCCTCGCCTCGGATCCTATCGAAGACGATTGTGATCTTCATCTACTCGCCCCAGTCCTCTTCGGCGACCTCGGCAGGCTTGAGCGTGACCTTCCCTCCGCTCATCGAGGCGACCTCGTACTCGGCGCTGCATTCTTTGCACTGAACTATCTCGCCGACGATGGCGTCCTCTGGGATGGTTATGTCCGCATCGCATTCTTCGCACTTTGCTATCATCTAATCACCTCGCCTTCGGTCTTGCTCACCTGGTCTCTGAGTCGGCCGTCGGCCTCCATCAGAAGGCTCCATGCGCGCTCTATCCGTGAAAGGTTCTGTTGGAGGGTGCGGGAGTCCTTGAGGAGGAGACGGCGCACTGCGTGTGGGTTCGCCCCACCTGCGGTGCGCGTCAATTCAAGGGTTTTGAGTGCATCGAGCACGTTTCGAAGCCGGTCTTTATCAACCTTTAGCGGTCTTCCGGTCACGCGGGCAGAGACCGATGTCATCTCCTTCAGTGCCGTCTCCTCGAGGGTCGAGCCTCGTTCGACCGATTTCCTCACGATCTCCCCGACGATGGCGTGGGCCTGACGGAACGGGACGCCGTGTTCCCTCACGAGATGGTTGGCGAGCTCCGTCGCCGTGGACATGTCCCCCCGGACCGAGAGGAGAAGGCGGTCGGCGTTTAGCTTCATGGAAGAGAGGACGTCAGCCATGAGCGTCGCAGAAGCCAGAGCGTCGCCTGTGGCCCTCCAGAGGTGCGGCGTGACCTCCTGCAGGTCGAGGTTGTAGGAGTTCGGCAGAGCCTTCGTGATAGCGAAGGCCGCGGTCAGCTCCCCCAGTACGGAGCCGCACTTTGCCCTGACCGTCTCGGCGACCACGGGATTCTTCTTCTGGGGCATGATGCTGCTGGTCGCGCTGAACTCGTCGGCGACCTCGGCGAAGCCGAACTCTGACGTGCTCCAGAGGATTACCTCCTCTGCCATCCGGCTCAGATTCACCATCGCCATAGCGGCGACCGAGATCGTCTCCAGCACGAAATCCCGTGACGAGACGGCGTCCATTGCGTTCTCCGACAGGCCTTCGAACCCGAGAAGGGAGGCCACGTAGTCTCTGTCGATGTCTATGGACGTCCCCGCGAGCGCGGCTGCCCCCATGGGCGACAGGTTGACGCGGCCATACGCCTGGGCAGCCCTCTCCAGGTCCCTCTGGACCGCCTCGAAGTACCCCTGGAGGTGGTGCGCGACGGTGATCGGCTGGGCGTGTTGCAGGTGGGTGTACCCCGGCATCGGGAGCTTCCCGTATCTGCGGATGAGAAGGACGAGTGAGCCCTGTACCCTGCAGAGCGCCGTCGAGAGGTCCAGCAGTCTTTCCCTGGTCTCCATGCGCAGGGCCGTGGCCACCTGGTCGTTCCGGCTCTTGCCGAGGTTGAGGTAGCCCGCCTTGTCCATCCCAATCGACCTTATCGCCTCCTGTTCGATCATGTGGTGCACGTCCTCGGTGTCGCCGTCGAGGTCCATGTGCGCTGGGAGCCCCCCGAGGAACTTCAGCGACGACGAGGCAACTTCCCGGGTGACCTCCTTCGACCTGTACAGCGCAAGCATGTGAGCCATGTTTATCGACACGACGTGCTTCGTGATGGGGGTGTCGAAGCCTATCGAGGAGATGAAGTCGTTCGCTCTCTTGCTTGCTCTCTTAACTCGACTTCCTCGCAGTATGTTTGGCACTTCTTCCCCCCCTCTGGCCCGATGCCACCTTCGCGGCTATCCTCGACTGGAGGCCCCAGAGTTCTATAAAGCCGACCGCTGATGACTGGTCGAACGTCGACCCCTTCTGGTACGTCGCCTGGCGGACCTTGTAGAGGGAGTTCGGCGATGTCCTGCCGACGACGCGAAGGCCTCCCTTGTACAGCTTCAGGCGGACGCTCCCGGTGACCCTCCCCTGCGTGGCGTCCACGAAACTGTCCAGATCGTAGCGAAGGGGGTCCATCCACAGACCCGAGTAGACTAGCCACGACCACTCCCTCTCGACGGCGGCCTTGAACGCGAGCTCGTGCCTCGTCAGGACGAGCTGTTCCAGGTCACGGTGCGCCTCGATGATCGAGACGGCCGCCGGGGCTTCGTAGACCTCCCGCGACTTGATCCCGACCAACCGGTCCTCGATGTGGTCAATGATCCCGACCCCGTGCTTGCCCGCGAACGCGTTTACCTGGCGGATCAGCGCCAGACCGTCCTTCTGTACCCCGTTCAGCGAACTCGGCACCCCACCTACGAAACCGATCTCGAGGTATCCGGGCGTGTCGGGCGCGTCCTTCGGCTGTGTCACCCACTCGAACGCGCCGGCCGGGGGCTCCGTGTTCGCGTCCTCGAGCGGTCCACTCTCGATGGCCCGGCCCCATAGGTTCTGGTCGATGCTGTAGATTGAGTTCGATGGCTTTAGCATTATGTTGTGCTCCTTGGCGTAGATCAGCTCCTGGTCCCTGCTCATGTTCCACTCCCTCACCGGCGCGATGACCTTGAGCGTCGGGTTGAGGGCCCTGACGGTGACGTCGAGCCTCACCTGGTCGTTGCCCTTCCCCGTGCACCCGTGCGAGACCGCCGTGGCGCCTTCCTTCTCTGCCACCTCCACGAGCTTTGTCGCGATCAGTGGTCGCCCTAGGGCGGTCGCAAGGGGATACTTCCCCTCGTACATCCCGTTTGCGCGGATGGACGGGAGGATGTAGTCGTTGATGAACTCCTCCTTGACGTCCAGTTCGTAGTGCTTCGCCGCGCCGGTGGCCTTGGATCTAGCCGCGATCTCCTTGAAGTCCTCCTTCTGCCCAAGGTCGAGTGTCAGCGTGATCACCTCGGCATCGTACTTCTCCTTCAGCCAGCTGATGATTACAGAGGTGTCCAGGCCGCCTGAGTAAGCGAGAACTATCTTCTCTTTCAAGCTTTTTTTGACCCTCAGTGAAACGTTTTTATAGATTTTGGCCATAAAGCACCCAAATTAGGGGTCTCTTGTTACGAAATCGGTCAGCCCGGGCGGAATCATCGCGGCCGTAAGAGACGAGATAGACTACGATCTGTCGCTGCAGGACGCCCTGGCCAGGGACTATGCGAACATCAGCGCGGTCTCAAGGATGCTTCAACCCCGCATATCGGAGAAGCTCGGCAGGGATGTGAACATCGAGAGCATAATCACCTCCATGAAGAGGCTCAGAGGAGTGTACACGGCGGCCTCTAAGGAGATCCGCGAGGTGATAGGCGAGAGCGTGGTGAACGTGAGGACGAACGTCTCCAAGGTCTCGGTCGAGAAGACACGGAAGACGCTCGAGGCTGTCAGCGCCATGCTCGCAAGCCATCAGCACGACTTCCTCCACGTCTCCGAGAGCATCTCCTCGATCACCCTGATCTTCGACCAGAAGCTGCACAAGCGGATACGGGACAGGCTGCCAGACTCGGTCATCCTCGAGGAGGGGGACGACTACGCGGCAATAATCGTCCAGAGCCCGATCAAGATCAGGACGACGCCCGGCTGCCTGATCAACTTCTACAACCAGATAGCCCGGAGGCACGTCAACATCGAGGACACCGTGAGCTGCCACACGGACACGATAATCGTCGTGAAGATGAAGGAGGTTGGGAAGGCCTTCACTGCCCTGACGGACCTGATATCGGAGGAGAGGAAGTGGCTCGAATCAAACGAGTCCGCGCGCCACCAAGAGGCGCGAATTCGTCAAAGCGTTTAAAAACACACCACCCTCAGCATATCTTCTTTAAGAGACCTTATGGGGAAAACTGAGGGGAGCAATCCGGCCGTCCTTCTTCTTGAGGATGGTTCGCTCTTCCTCGGAAAGGGTTTCGGCGCGGAGACCACGACGGTCGCCGAGGTCGTCTTCACCACGGGCATGGTGGGTTATCCCGAATCGATGACTGATCCCTCCTTCGCGGGACAGGTCCTCACCTTCACCTACCCTCTCATAGGAAACTACGGCGTCTCGAGCATGAAGGACCTCGACCTAATGGGCCTTCCCAGGCAGTTCGAGTCGGAGTCGATCAAGGTGAGCGGGATAGTGGTCCAGGAGGCCTGCGACCGCCCGAGCCACTGGTCATCCAGCAGCACTCTCTCGGAGTGGATGCGCAATGAGGGCGTGCCGGGCATAAGCGGGGTCGACACGAGGTCGCTGGTCACGAAGCTCAGGGAGAGAGGTGTGATGATGGGCATACTCGCCAACGGGGTCGAGCTCTCTTCCAAGAGCGAGCTGCTGAAGGTCCTCAAGCGGTCGACGAAGTACGGCTCCATCGATTTCGTGAGGAGCGTCTCACCGAAGACGGCCCAGGTCTACGGCGACTCCGAGAGGTCGGTCGTCCTGCTCGACTGCGGGACCAAGCTCAGCATAATCCGGAACCTCCTCACGAGGGGATACAAGGTCGTGAGAGCACCCTACGACTACTCGTACGCGGACGTGGTAAAGCACGACCCCGTCGGAGTGGTCGTGAGCAACGGCCCGGGGGACCCCGTCCTGTGCGGGGCGACGATCGCGACCACGGCGAGGCTCATAGAGTCGGAGATGCCAACGCTCGGCATCTGCCTGGGGCAGCAGCTGGTGGCCATCTCGCAGGGCGCGACCACGTACAAGCTGAAATACGGCCACCGGGGGCAGAACAAGCCGATCGTAGACCTCGCCACTGGGAGAGGGTTTGTGGCGAGCGAGAACCACGGATACTCGGTGGACGGCGCGAGCCTCGGGCGGACTGAGCTCAAGCCCTGGTTCGTGAACGCCGACGACAAGAGCATCGAGGGGCTCAGCCACACGAAGAGGCCGTGCATGTCGGTCCAGTTCCATCCCGAGGCATCTCCTGGGCCCTACGACGCCCAGTTCGTCTTTGACAGGTTTGCCTCCCTCATGGACGGCAGGAAGCTGGTAGGTGAGAAAGTTCGAACCATGAAAATGTGAAGAGAGCGATAGTTCTGGGGAGCGGGGCAATAAAGATCGGAGAAGCCGGCGAGAGCCGCTAAAGCGGCCGCCAATTCGACTACTCCGGCAGCCAGTGCCTCAAGGCCCTGAGGGAGGAGGGAGTCGGCTCCCTGCTCGTCAACCCGAACATCGCGACCATCCAGACCGACGCTAGGATGGCCGACAAGATCTACTTCCTGCCCGTCAACCCAGACTTCGTCACGGCGGTGATCGAGAAGGAGCGGCCGGACGCGATCATGCTGGGGTTCGGAGGCCAGACCGCGCTCAACTGCGGGGTAGGCCTTGCGAGGAAGGGGATTCTAGAGAAGTACGGGCTGAAGGTCCTCGGCACGCCCATCTCCGGGATAGAGATCACCGAAGACAGGGAGCTCTTCAAGGAGGCGATGCAGGACGTCGGTGTCTCAGTTCCAAGGAGCAAGCCTGCCTACTCCCTCGAGGACGCGAGGCGGATAGTCAAGGAGATCGGCTATCCCGTCATCCTCAGGGTCGCATACACGCTCGGAGGGAGGGGAGGCGGCGTCGCGAGGAACGACCGCGAGCTGGCCGAGATCGTCCAGAGAGGGCTCAATCTCAGCCTTGCCCACCAGGTGCTGATCGAGGAGTACATCGGGCACTGGAAGCAGATCGAGTACGAGGTGATGCGCGACAGGATCGAGAACAGCATGGTCGTCTGCAACATGGAGAATGTCCTCAGCATGCGGGTCCACACGGGCGACAACATCGTCGTCGCCCCCTCGCAGACGATAACCAACAGGGAGTACCACATGCTCCGCTCCCTCTCCCTCAAGGCAGCCGCAAGGTGCGGGATACTGGGCGAGTGCAACATGCAGTTCGCGCTCGAGCCGGGCTCGGAGCGCTACAACGCCATCGAGATCAACGCCCGGCTATCGAGGTCGTCCGCGCTCGCGTCGAAGGCCACCGGCTATCCCATCGCCTACATAGCCGCGAAGCTCTGTCTCGGATACACACTCGAGGAGCTCAAGAACAAGGTGACGGGCGTCACAACGGCGCTCTTCGAGCCCTCGCTCGACTACGTCGTCGTCAAGATGCCGCGGTGGGACACGAAGAAGTTCGAGGGGGCGTCGAGGAACATCGGGACGGCCATGAAGTCCATTGGGGAGGTCATGGCGATTGGCAGGACCTTCGAGGAGTCAATCCAGAAGGCGGCGAGGATGCTAAACATCAGGTACGACGGCGTGATTAGACGGTTCGTGGAGACCGACGACCTGACAGTCTTGAGGGGGAGACTGAAGAACCCCACCGACCAGATAATCTTCGACGTCGTGGAGGCGCTCATGGTGGGGCTCCCCGAGGACGAGGTGAGCAGGCTCAGCGTTATCGACCCGTGGTTCGTTAGCAAGCTCAAGAACATCGCGGAGATGTACGGGCTGATCACAGATAGCGGGAAAGATGGGATAGAGAGGGATCCCAACCTCGTTCGCGACGCGAAGAGGCTCGGCTTCTCCGACAAGCAGATCGCCGCGGCCGTGGGGATGGACGAAGACCACGCGAGGTCGCTCAGGGAGAGGATGGAGATAAGGCCGGTCACCAAGGTAATCGACACGCTCGCCGCCGAGTGGCCCGCGCGCACGAACTACCTCTACATGACGTTCAACGGCAGTGAGGACGAGGCGAAGCCCACGAAGGCGCGGAAGGTCGTGGTCTTGGGGGCCGGCCCGTACCGCATCGGCAGCTCGGTGGAGTTCGACTGGGGGACCATGAACATGGCGTGGGCGCTGAAGGCCAACGGTGTCGAGGAGGTCGTCGTCGTCAACTGCAACCCCGAGACGGTCTCCACCGACTTCGACATGTCCGACAGGCTCTACTTCGAGGAGCTGACCGTCGAGAGGCTGCTGACGATATACGAGAGGGAGAGGCCGATCGGGGTCGTCCTCTGCGTCGGGGGACAGATTCCGAACGACCTGGCCCTCGAGCTCGACCAGAACGGCGTCAGCATCCTCGGGACCTCAGCGGAGTCGATCGAGAGGGCCGAGGACAGGGAGAGGTTCAGCTTCCTCCTCGACAAGCTCGAGATCCCTCAACCGAAGTGGGGGAGCTTCAGGTCGACGAAGCAGGCCAGGGACTTCTGCGAAGGGGTTGGGTACCCCGTGATAGTCAGGCCGTCCCATGTCCTCAGCGGGTCTGCCATGAGGGTGATCTGGGACCATAGCGAGCTCGACACCTTCCTAGCCAAGGCGGTCGAGGTCAACCCGAACTACCCGGTTACAATAAGCAAGTTCATCGAGGACGCCAAGGAGGTCGAGGTCGACGGAATCTCGGACGGGGAGACCACGGTCATCGGCGCCATCATGGAGCACGTCGAGAGGGCGGGCGTCCACTCCGGAGACGCCATCATGACCATCCCCACGATCACCGTGAACCCGGTGGCCAAGCAGAAGATGCGCGACTACAGCCGAGCCATAGCGCGCGAGCTCGGGGCCAAGGGGCCCTTCAACATCCAGTATCTCGTAGTGGGGGACGACGTGCAGGTCATCGAGTGCAACCTCAGGGCCTCCCGGTCGATGCCCTTCGTCTCGAAGGTAACGGGGATGAACCTCATCGAGCTCGTCGCGCCGGTGCTCCTCGGAGGGAAGCTGACCGGCCTCGGGGACGCGCCGGAGCCGAAGGGGTTCGCGGTGAAGGCCCCCCAATTCTCCTTCATGCAGATGGAGGGCGCCGAGCCCACGGTCGGGGTCGAGATGAGGTCGACCGGCGAAGTCGCGTGCTTCGGCGACACGCTCCCTGAGGCGATGAGCAGGGCGCTCATCGCGTCCGGACTCAGGATCCCTCAGAAGGGAGAGATCGGGATAATACTCGCCGACGAGAAGTCGGACATGAAGCGGATGAGGTCGCTCGTGGCGGGATTTGGCGCTTCTGGGATCGGTTTCGTGACCACACAGTCGCTGGCGAACTCGCTCGGGCCGGGCCTGGCTAGGGCCTCCACGACGGACGAGATGGCCGAGATGCTCGCCAGCGGGAAGGCGTCGTTCGTCATCTCCCTCAGCACGAACCTGAACAAGATGAGGAAGGACCTCTTCAAGGTCAGGCGGAAGGCGGTCGAGCTACAGACCCCGTTCCTGACGACCCTCGAGGAAGGCGAGGCCATCCTCATGTGCGTCCGGTCCCCGCTGAAGAGCCTCATCTAGGGCGGATGTGCGAGAGGAAATCGCTCGCAGGCACGAGCACCTCGGTCCCGTCTCTCAAGTCTCTAAGCAGGAAGCTCCCGGCGTCGAGCTCCCTCTTCCCTACGAGCAGGACCCACCTGAAGCCGGTAGAACTCGCGTCCTCCATCTGCTTCCTGAGGTTCTTGCCTCGGGCACCCACCTCGCTCCGGATCCCCTCCGCCCGCAGTTTGGCGAGGGCCACCAGCGCACTCTCCATGAGGAGAGGCTCCGTGTAGGCGACGTAGACCGAAGGAGCGTCCTTGGTCTGCGGGCCCAGCGAGAGGGCTATCCTCTCCACGCCTCCTGCCGCACCCGTCGCCGAGAGGTCGGGCCTTCCGAAGACCTTCGGCAGGACGTCGTAGCGTCCTCCTCCGCAGAGCGACCCCAGGTCCGGGTGAGCCCCGTCCTTGACCTCGAAGACGATCGCGGTGTAGTAGTCCAGCCCGCGGACGATGCTCAGGTTGTACCGGACGTTGGCGATGCCCCTCTGCTTCAGGGCGTCCCTGAGTTCGACGAGGCCGCCGGCGGACCCCAGGCCCGCCTCCCCCAGCCGGGCCAGGACGGCGTCGGGGGACCCGGTCGTCCTCCCGAACTCGAAGAGGCGCCGCATCTCCTCGCGGCCCACGCCCTTGGCCTCGTACTCTCGGACGAGCTCCTCCTCGGTCTTCTTGCCGACCTTGTCGAGGGCCCTCATCATCTCATTGGCCTTCTCCTCCGATGTTACCCTCAGCACCTTCCGGATGTACTCCTCAACGACCCTCCTGTCTCCCACGTGGAGGATGACGTCGCTCAGGCCCACCCTCCTGAAGAGGTTGTAGGAGAGGTCCATCACCTCGGCGTCGGAGTCGATCGTCGGGTCCCCAAATATCTCGATGTCCCACTGATAGAACCAGCGGTAGCGTGCGTGCTGCGGCTCGTCATACCGCCAGACCCCGCCGTAGGAGGCCAGCTTGATGGGGGGCTTGAGGCCCTTCTTGCCGGCGACGTAGCGGGTCATCCCCACGGTCAGGTCGAACCTGAGACCGATGTCCCGGTCAGCCTTGTCCTTGAAGTGGTAGATCTGCTCGTCGACCTGGCTCCCGCTCTTCGCGCGGAGCACCGAGAGCGTCTCGATGGGCGCAGGCTCCATCGACCGGAAGTTGTAGGCTCGGACGAGCTCGTCGAAGGCCGCCCTTATCTTCGCGTGGAGGTCGTACTCGTCCGGATCGATGTCCCTGATGCCCCGCGGGAGAGAAAGGTCCATGTCCTCACTTGCCCTTGAGCGCCGCCAGCTCGGCGAGCATCGCAGTGAGCTGGATCTCCGGGTTTGCGCCCATCACCAGCCGGAAGTCGTACTCGGCGAGAATCTTGATCGCCTCCGCCATGTGGGGGCCGCCGGCCGTTATGGTCTCGTTCGAGTAGCGCAGGAAGTCCGACTCGGGGATTCCGTAGACCTTGGTGAGCTCGACCAGCTTCTGGCGGGCCCCGGCGAAGTCGCCATCGAGGGCGAGATTGACTATCTCCGCAGCCCTCCCCTTTACGAGCGCGCCGGTCACCGCGTCGACCCTCTCTGTGGTCACCTCGCCGTCCGCAGCGGCCGCCTGCAGCAGGTTGATCGCCTGTCTGAGGTCTCCGTTCGTGGCCTCGTAGACGGATTCCAGGACCTTCTCGGTGGTCTTCACCTTCTCGTTCTTCGCGATCTTCTTGAGCGCACCGACCACCTCCTCGGAACCCACCCTCTGGAACCTGAAGATCGCACACCTGCTCTGTATCGGCTCGATGATGTTGGATGAGTAGTTGCAGACGAGGATGAACCTGGTGAACCTCGAGCTCTCCTCCATTATCCGCCTGAGCGCGGTCTGCGCGTCGCGCGTCATCTCGTCGGCCTCGTCCAAGATCACGAGCCTGAACGGGACGCCCTCTCTCCGGTCCGAGTAGCTGGCGAATACCTTCACGCGCTCCCTGACCGTGTTGATCCCCCTCTCGTCGCTCGCGTTCAGGGATAGGGTGTAGTCGGACTTGAGATCGCCTAGTATAATCTCGGCGACGATCTGGGCGACCGTCGTCTTGCCGGACCCTGGAGGTCCTGCGAAGAGCAGGTGGGGCATCTGCTGCTGCTTCTCGAGGAGCGGCCTGAGCCGCTCCTTCACTTCGGTCTGGTTGATGACGTCCTCTAGGGCGTGAGGCCTGTACTTCTCTACCCACATCAGTTCTTCTATGGGCATCCGGGGTTACGCCGCGGCTGGAGCATTATATCACCTTGCCCCAAATCCAGATATAATAATGTCAGGTTGCGACACCGCCTAGGCGACCTGCAGGCCGAGGTAAAGCCGCCCCAGCTCCCTGTGCTCGAGCAGCTCCTTGCACGTGCCGCTGAAGACGTTTCTGCCGCTGACGAGGAGGAAGGCGGAGTCACCCATCTCCAGGGCGCGCTTTGCGTTCTGCTCGACCAGGACCGTCGTCAGGTTCATGCTCCGCGTTATCGACGAGATCGTGTCGAGGACCTGGGTGGCGACCTTGGGAGCGAGGTTCGCCGTCGGCTCGTCGAACATCACCACCGAGGGCTTCCGCATGAGGGCCATCGCCATGGCCACCATCTGCCTCTCCCCGCCGCTGAGGTTCGAGGACTTGGTGGCCAGGTACTTCGAGAGCTGCGGGAACAACTCGAGGGCCGTCTTTACCCGCTCCGGGTAGTCGTCCTCCTTGACGGTGTACCCTGCCAGGCGCAGGTTCTCACGGACGCTCAGGTTGGTGAAGACGTTCTCTGTCTGAGGGAGGTATGCGACCCCGGACCGGGCGACCTCAGTGGGAGACTTCTTCGCGAGGGACAGATCGTCAAGCATTATGGTTCCCTTTGTGACCGAGGCGATCCCCGAGATGGACTTGAGGAGCGTACTCTTCCCCGACCCGTTCGGGCCAACGACAACGGTGATCTTGCCGGGGACCGCCTGGACCGAGACCCCGTTCAGGATCTGGAGGTTCCCGTAGCCGGCGAAGAGGTCCGTAACTTTGAGCAAGCTAGGCACCCAGGTAGGCCTCTATGACGTGAGGGTCGCTGATGACCTGGTCCGGGGACCCGGTCGAGATTATCTTGCCGTAGGCCATCGCTATGACGTGGTCGACGTAGCCCAGCGCGATGTCGAGACGGTGCTCGATGATGAGGAAGGTCACCCCGAGCTCGTTGCTCAGTCGCTCGATCGTCCCAAAGATCTCGTGGGCGAGCGTGGGATTGACCCCGGATATCGGCTCATCGAGGAGGAGGACGTCGGCGCCGCTCATGAGCGCGCGGCCCATCTCGAGGAGCTTCATCTGCCCGCCGCTGAGGGTGCTCGCCTGCTTCTCCCACACCTGGTCGAGGTTGAGGAGCTCGAGTATCTTGGCAGCCCGCTCCGTGGAGGTCTCTTCGGGCCTCTCCCAGAGGGCCCGGATCGGCGCCCTGAGGAAGCCCTCACCGGGGTTCTTCTTCTCAGCCACCAACACGTTCTCCAGCACGTTCAGCTTGGAGAAGAGTGCCGGCACCTGGAACGTCCTAGCTATTCCGGCGCGGAACACCCTGTGGGGGGCCCAGCCGGTTATCCGCTGCGACTTGTAGAGGACCTCCCCGGCGTCCGGCTTGTAGAACCCTGAGATCACGTTGACCAGAGTCGTCTTGCCAGATCCGTTCGGGCCGATTAGGATCGTTATCTTGTTGGCTTCGAGGCCGAACGTGACTCCGCCGATGGCCTGGAGCTTCCCGAAGGACTTCTCAAGCTGCTGGACCTGCAGAATCCCGGCCGGAGCAGACAACGCAAAAAAGGTGCGGGACCAGGCGCCTTTTAAGGCATTCCTGGTTGCCAGGTTACCGTGTCCGTGGCGGAAGAGTACGAGCCTGCGAGGACCCATTGGATTGTTCCGCTGACCGACTGCACTTCGTAGATGTCGTAGCCGACCGGAGCTTCGTCACCAGAGGGCTGGAGGTTGGTCCATCCCGATGCGCCGAAGTAGTTGGCCGCCACGGAAGGAAGCGCCTTCTGGATCGCCTGTCCGTTGTTCTGGCCTGCTGCCAGGACGGAGAGTGCGGCCACCCACGTCGCGTCGTAGGCGTTGATAGCATACGAATCGGGTGTCTGGCCAGGCGCCGCTGCCGTGAACTCTGCCACGAATGCATTGGTCTTAGCTGTGGCTGCCGGTGACTGGCCGATCGTGCTGATCAGCTTCACCTGGGCGGATATTGGCGCAACGGAACTTGTGGAGTTGGAGAAGTCGGTGTTCTGTGCCTCACCGTCCGACCCGTACCACGTGGCCGACAGCAGGCTCGGGAAGCTGCTCTTCGCTTGGATGAGCATCTGTCCGACCTCCTGGTAGCCTATAGCGACTACAGCAACGCTGCTGGCCCCGAACTTGGCAACAGCGGACTGATACTCGCTCGCGGCGGTCGTCAGTGTAGGAGTGAAGTCGCTAGCGGTGGATGAGTACTGGATCTCGGCCTCCGTGTGACCTCCCAGTGCGACGAACCTGACCATGGTAGCGTTCGCCAGACCTGTGCCGTACACCGACTGCTGGTTGATGACGATAATGTCCTTCACATTCTCGCTCACCAGCGCGCGGGCGATGGCAAAGCTCTGGGCAGCGTCGTTGGGAACGAACCTGAACAGGTAGTCGTTCGGGATGGCCAGGCTGATGGCCGTAGAGGACGGGCTGATGAGGACGATATGGTTCGTGTCCGCGTACTGCAGGACGTTGCTGGCCTCGCCGCTAGTGAGGGGCCCTACGACGACCTGGACGCCGTCAGCTGAGAGGGTCTGCAGGTCCGTGAGCGCCGTCGCCGGGTTGAGGCCAGTATCCTCCGTGATTGTAGCGAATTTGACGTTCGTGTCTCCGATTGCGGTGAGATAGTTGTTGATGTCGGTGATTGCGAGGCCCACCGCGATCTTCTGCTGCGAGCCGATCGCTTGAAGTTCTCCGGACAGGTCGGTCAGGTCCCCGATGTTTACGGTGCCTGTGAGGCCGCCCGAGCCCGTGCCCGTGACAGTGCTGGTCACAGTTTCCGTCGCCGTCGCTCCTGCGCCGACCGTTGTTGTCGAGACTGATGTACTGGTAACCGTCGATGCCATCGACGAACTCGAGAGTGCGTAGGTTATCCCTGCACCCACGATGAGTCCGACGACGAGCAACGCGATAGCTATTCCTGTAGATGTAGCCTTACGAGTAGTTGGTTTCGTAGGGCCGCAAATGCCTCACAAACTATTTAAATCTTGATTCGAGTTTGCGCGCGTCGGGTGCCACGGGATTCTCGGTCTGCCTCCCTACGCGATCAGCGCGATAGTATACGGCTCCATCTTCGCGCTGATGAGCGTCAGCCTGACGCTCACCTACATCACCACCAAAGTCCCCAATTTCGCCCAGGGCGCGCTCGTCACGGCAGGTCTGTACACGGGGTTCGCGCTCCTGAGCATCAACAGGATCAACCCGTACGACTCGCTGCCTCTCTCATTCCTCGTGGGCGGCGCCATAGCAGTCGGGATGTATCTTCTGGTCCTGAGCCCGCTGGCCCGCCGCGGCGCCCCGGTCATCTCGCTCATGATAGCGACCCTCGCAATCGACATCATCTTCATCGGCATCTTCGGGATCTACTCGGACTACCTCTACCAGACCAAGAAAGTGTACGACGCCAAGCTCTTCTACGCTCTCACCTCGGCGGACTTTAGGTTCCTCGGGGTCGATGGGGTCGTAGTCGTCGCGCCGCTGGCGCTCGCACTGGTGACCATGGGCCTCTACCTCGTGCTCACGAGGACGCGCTTCGGCCTCGCCATGCGGGCCACCGTCGAGAACCCGAACCTCGCCAGGGTGGTGGGGGTCAACACGGGGACGGTCTACGTAGTGTCGTGGTTCCTGGCGGGGGGCCTCGCGGCAGTGGCGGGAGTCTTCTACTCCCTCTGGCAGGGAGGGGAACCCGACATCGGCTCCATCCTGCTCATCTCGATGTTCGCAGGCAGCATCCTCGGGGGCCTGAAGAGCATCTACGGAGCGGTTGCTGGAGGTCTCGTCGTCGGTGGAAGCGAGATAATTGTGACCACGCTCGGCGCCCAGTACATCGGCGCCTGGGTCACCCCCTACGAACCGGGGATACCGCTGCTCGTCATGGTGGTGACGCTCCTGGTCCTTCCCGGTGGAATAACCTCGATCGACTTGAGAAAGCGATTTTCGGGAGGGAAGAAGTAGTTGCTCCCGCCGCTTGCGCTGCTAGGCATAACGAACTGGCCGAACTTCCTCACTTCGCTGCTCGCCTTCTTCGCCCTCTACCTGATCATCACCATCAGCCTGAACCTCGAGATGGGCTACGCCGGGATACCCAACTTCGGGAAGGTGCTTTACTTCATGGGAGGAGCCGCCTTCTCCGGGAGCGTCGCGATTCGGGCCTCGGCATGGCTCCTGAACGCCAAGGGTGACCCTGTGGGGTTGGACAACTTCCTCATCGCGAGCCAACTTACGACCCGGCTTCAGTCGGACATCCCAGCATCGGTCCTCCTGATTGTGGTTACCGTCGCAATAGGCGCGCTCGTGGGAGGGATTCTCGGCTACATCTCGATCTTCCCTGCGATAAGACTCCGCGAGGACTACCTCGCGATGCTCCTCCTGGGCGCGGCTGCGTTCTTCCAAATCTTCCTGAGCAACTACTCGCCGATCATCAACGGCTCGCTCGGGATCGGGATACCAGACTTCTTCGCCTGGGCTGGATCGTACGGGACACTCGCCGCGACCCTTCTCATCGCCGGTGTGGCGCTGGTGGTCTACGTGTATGCCGAGAGGATGGTCAGGTCTCCCCTTGGCAGGACTCTGCGCGCCATGCGGGACAACGAGGCCGCGTCGGAAGCCCTCGGCAAAGACACCGTGGTCATCCGGAGGAACATCCTGATAATCGCCTCGGTGATCACAGGAATCGCCGGGGCCCTCTACACGATCTACACCGGCGACACGAACCCAGCAATCTACGACAGAGTTACCTGGACCTTCTGGCCATGGCTGATGGTGATACTCGGGGGGGTCGCGAGCAACTCGGGCACCGCGGTGGGGACCTTTGTCTTCGTCTTCCTCCTCCAATACATCAACGCGACGAAGTATCTCCTCCAGGACATACTTCCCTTCGATGTCACTTGGCTGGAGTACCTCCTCTTCGGCTCGATGCTCATAGTAGTGATGTTCGTGAGGCCACAGGGGATCATCAAGGAGAAGCCGAGCGCCACGCTGAACCACTCGGAGATTTCAGGGATAATGGAGAACCTGGACGGAGGAGGTCCCCCGAAGGATCCTGAGAAGGCCGAGCCGGGCGGGTAATCGCGTGCTTCGGGCCGCATAAATAGTCAGCCAGACCTGCAACCGCCCCACGGGCAAATCTTGAGAATCCTTACCCTAACCGACGAACAGGTGCTGTCGCTCGCGGAGATGCGAGGGGCTGTAGACGAGGTCGAGAAGGCGTTCCTCCTCGTGCCGGGCGGAAATATCGAGTCGCCAATCCGGACGAGATTCCGGATGACTGACGTCAGGAACGTCCTGCTCATGCCCTCGCTCATCAGGGAGAAGCGCGACACGCTCAGTCTCAAGCTGGTCAGCGTCTACCCCGACCTCGGGGGGAACGTCGCGTCGACACGGGCGGTCGTCTTGCTGATAGACGGAAAGGACGGCGAGCTCAAGTGCATCATGGGGGGCACTAGCCTGACGGGGCTTCGGACCGGAGCAGTCTCAGGGCTCTCCTGCAGGTACCTCGCCAGGAAGGGATCAGAGAGCCTCGCGATGATCGGCGCGGGCGGTCAGGGTTTCTACCAGATAAGCGGGGTCGCATCCCAGCTGGGGGTGAAGAGGGTCGCGGTCTTCGATGTCGACAGGGCAAGGCAGAAGAGGCTGATCGAGAGGTGCGAGAAGGAGCTGCACCTGGAAGCGACCGCCAGCGAGACGGTCCGGGCCGCAACGTCAGGGGCTGACGTGGTGGTCACGGCGACGACAGCGAAGACGCCGTTCCTGGACGCGGACGACGTGCGACCGGGTACCCACGTCATCGCCATAGGCGCGTACACGCCCGAGTCGAGGGAACTCGGGACGGCCCTCGTCTCGAAGGCCTCTCTCTATGTCGACTCGGTCGAGGCGGCGATGGAGGAGGCGGGCGACGTCCTGATACCCATCAAGGAGGGCGCGATCACGAGGTCCAGCGTGAGGGGGGACCTCGCCGGGCTCGTCTCGGGCAAGGTGGAGGGCAGGTCGAGCGAGTCAGAGATCACCATATTCAAGGCGGTCGGGTTGGCCTTTGAGGACAACGCGGTAGGGTGGATGGTCTACTCCCGCGCCGTTCAGTCCGGCACCGGCACATGGGTACAGCTCTGAGCGGCCGGGGAGACGGACACGGGCCCCGCAATGGGCAGGGAGCCCCTGGTTCAGTGCTGGTGGCGCGGCGGGGTCCGAGCCAACGAGACGATACCGTGCCGGCACCTCGCCAAGAGGCGCGACTCCTTGAATAGACTTAATTAATCCCAAAGAACGGTTAAACAGTCCCCTCCTAGGAGAATGAGATGGTCATAGTTGGAGACAGCGGGAAAGGTCATCACTGAACTCTTCATGCAGCGTGAGCGCGAGTTCCTGCTCTCCCCGGTCAGGGTAATGGTCAAGTCGCCGTTCGACGGGATGGAGGTCGGCGACGTCGAGGTTCCGAAGATGAAGTCGGGGGAGGCGGCCGAGCTCCCGAGGTGGGTCGCCGAGGAGCTGGCGGAGCTCAGCATTGCCGAGATCCAGGAGGAGCCCTTCGAGGGCGAGATATTCAAGGCGCTCACGAGGGAGAAGATGCTCGGTTCGCCGCAGCTCTCGCCCCTGCAGGCAAACTTCTATCTGCAGATGCGCAGGAGGCTGGCGACGATAAAGGCCGGCTCCGAGACGGGCAAATACCGGAGGGAGGACTACGAGAAGCTGAAGGGCACGTGCTACGACCTCATAGGGCGGCGGCTGAGCAAGCTGCTCTCGATGAGCTCCTCCTCGAGCCTGCAGACGATCGGGGACAAGATAACTCCAGAGGAGAGGGTCTTCTTTGCGAGGTCCAGGACCCTCTCGGATGAGTGGAAGAGCGCCCTGCTGGGGGAGTCCTGATTGGCAGTAATCACGCGCAAACTCTCGGAGCTCTTCGAGGAGTTCCTGAGGACCTGGCAGGACAAAGGCGGCTCCTACAAGTACAGAGAGAGGATCGCTCAGTTGGCCGCGACAGGCGACAAGTCGGTCGTCGTAGACTACGAGGACATAATCCAGTTCAACACCGACCTTGGAGAACGGCTGCTCTCGCAGCCCGACGAGTCGCTGAGGGAGTTCAAGATGGCGGCCTTCGAGGTGCTGAGCACGGAGAACTCCTCCTACGCGGGCCAGGCCAAGAACGCGCTCACGGTCAGGATAAGGGGCATAACCGACAAGATCCCCCTGCGGAAGGTCAATACCTCGCACCTCGACAAGATGATCGCGGTCGCGGGGATGGTCGTCCGCAGCTCCGAGCTCCGGCCCCTGCTGACCGACGCGGCCTTCATCTGCCCCAACGGGCACGTGACGAAGCTCATCCAGGAGGGCGAGGTGATCAAGCGGCCCCTGAAGTGCGAGGGTTGCGAGGAGGTGAGGAACCTCGAGCTCGACGAGAAGAGGAGCACCTTCATCGACAGTCAGATCCTTAGAGTCCAGGAGCTCCCGGAGGAACTTCCTCCCGGCCAGCTGCCCAGGTTCTTCGACGTGGACGTCGTCGGTGACATCGTGAACACGGCCAGACCGGGGGACAGGATAGTGCTCAGCGGGATAGTCAGGGCCGTGCTCGACATCACTCCGGGCCAGGCGAGGACGAGGGTCTTCAGGTCGAAGATCGACAGCAACCTGATCGAGGTCGCAGGCAAGGACCCAGGCCAGATCCAGATCACGAAGGAGGACGAGTTCCTGATCAGGAGCGTCGCGGCGAACCCGGACGCCTACCAGAGGCTCATCAGGTCGGTCGCTCCGGCCATCCTCGGGCACGAGGCCGTGAAGGAGGCGATCCTGCTGCTCCTCGTAGGCGGGCCGCAGACCGTGCTCCCGGACGGAACGAAGCTGAGGGGAGACATCAACGTCTTCATCGTAGGAGACCCGGGCGTCGCCAAGTCAGAGATGCTCAAGTTCGCTGCGCAGGTGGCCCCCAGAGGCATGTTCGCATCCGGCAAGGGGTCGACCGCCGCGGGGCTCTCCGCCGCCGTGATCAGGGAGAAGAACACGTTCATGCTCGAGGCCGGGGTCGTTGTGTTAGCCGACCAGGGAATCGCCTGCATAGACGAGTTCGACAAGATGAAGGAGGACGACCGCAGCGCCCTTCACGAGCAGATGGAGCAGCAGACGATAACCATCGCCAAGGGAGGGATCTACGCGACCCTGAACGCCCGCACGTCCATCCTCGCCGCCGCGAACCCGATCTTCGGCAAGTACGACCCTTACAAGAACCTGACAGACAACATAACGCTCCCCATCCCGCTGCTGACGAGGTTCGACCTAATCTTCGTCGTGAAGGACACCCCCACACCGGCGCAGGACGAGAAGCTGGCGACCCACATCCTCGACGTCCACAGGAAGAGAGGATACACCGACCCGCCCCCGGTCCAGTTCGACCTCATGAAGAAGTACATCACCTACGCCAAGAAGATATCCCCGACGATCACCATCGAGGCGCAGAACCGCATGAAGGAGTACTACCTCCAGCTCCGGCGGAGCGTCGCCGAGGGGCAGATCGGCGCGACGCCGAGGACGCTCGAGTCGCTGATCCGACTGTCGAGCGCCAAGGCGAGGCTGATGCTCAGGGACCTCGTCCTTGAGGAGGACGCGCTCACCGCCATATCGCTCATGAACAGGATGGTCGAGGACGTCCTCACCGACACGGAGACCAAGACCAAGGCGGACTTTGGGATCCTCCTGGGGCAGCCGGCCGGCGAGAGGGGGAAGCTCTCGACCTCCATGGAGATCTTCAGGACGATGGAGGGCGCGGAGAAAAAGCCGGTGGAGCTCAAGCTCTTCAGGGACGAGCTCGTCAAGAGCGGCAGGTTCAAGGGGGACGACGAGATCGACAAGATGATCCAGAAGCTCATCAAGGAGGGCATAATCTGGGAGAACAAGCCCGGGTTCTACAGGCGCGTCCAGGCCTAGACGAAGGGGTGCCGCATGAAGTTCGATGAGCTGGACCTCCCCAGCGAGTTCTCGACGTTCCTCGCCGAAGAGGGGTTCGTCGACCTGTACCCTCCCCAGGAGGCCGCGGTCAAGGCAGGGCTCCTGGAGGGGAAGAGCCTCGTGATATCGTCCCCGACCGCCTCGGGGAAGACGCTCATCGCCATGATGGCCGCCTACGGGAAGCTGAAGGAGGGGAGGA
This sequence comes from Nitrososphaerales archaeon, assembly GCA_050013375.1. Classification (GTDB taxonomy): domain Archaea; phylum Thermoproteota; class Nitrososphaeria; order Nitrososphaerales; family Gagatemarchaeaceae; genus Gagatemarchaeum. Next base: position 32,273 of record JBEKFK010000003.1, read on the forward strand.
AGGTGGTCTATCTCAGCCCGCTCCGGGCGCTGGCCTCGGAGAAGTACGCCGAATTCAAGAAGCTAGAGCGCTTCGGGATTCGCTGCGCCATCGCGACCGGGGACTTCGACGGGAACGGAGAGGTCCTCGGCAAGTTCGACTTCCTGGTCCTCACGAACGAGAAGTTCGACTCCATCCTCCGCCACGGCGTCAGCTGGCTCCGCTCGGTGGGCCTCTTCATCTCGGACGAGGTCCACCTAGCCGGGAGCGGTGACAGGGGTCCGACCTTGGAGATGATCCTGACCAAGGTCATCCACCTCGGCCTGGATGCCCAGCTAATCTCGCTCTCGGCCACGATAAGCAACTCCGACGAGATCGCCAGGTGGCTCAGGTCGGACCTCGTCGCCGTCGACTGGAGGCCGGTCCCCCTGAGGGAGGGGGTCTACGACTACGGCAGGATCGTATTTCACCCAGAGGGGGAGGTCGAGCTCCTCAGATCCAACCAGGGGGCGCCGATTGACGTTGCCATAGACTCGGTCAAGGGAGGCGGCCAGTCTCTGATCTTCGCGGGCACGAGGCGCAGGGCTGTAAGCCTCGCGACCAAGGGGTCGGAGCTGACGGTCAGGTTCCTCAGCGAGGCCGAGAAGGGGCTTTGCCGCGAGGCGGCGTCGAGGATCCGCGAGAGCGGAGAGGAGACCGGGCTGAGCAGGCTCCTGGCCGAGATAGTCGAGCGGGGGTCCGCCTTCCACCACGCGGGCCTGTCCTACGAGCACCGGAAGATAATCGAGGACTACTACCGGATGAGGGCGATCAAGATACTCTCGAGCACGCCGACGCTCGCGGCTGGTGTCAACCTTCCTGCGAGGCGCGTGGTCGTAGCCGACCTGAGCAGGTACGACGGCGAGACGGGGATGAACGCGATGATCTCCGTCCTGGACTACCGCCAGATGGCGGGAAGGGCGGGGAGGCCCCAGTACGACGACCATGGCGAGACGGTCATCGTGCCACCATCGACCTACGTCCCGGCGGACGTCCTCAGGCACTTCATCGAGACCGAGCCCGAGCCGATCGAGTCGAGGCTCGGGGGCGAGAGGGGGATGCGCGTCCACCTCCTCGCAGCGATAGCCAGCACCTTCGGATCCTCGAGGCTCGACATCGAAGCGCTCTTCTCGAAGACCCTCCTCTCGGCCCAGATCGGGAGCGAGAGGGTGAGCAGGCACATCGACACCGCGCTCGGCTACCTCCTGAGCGAGCAGCTGGTGGTCGAGAAGGGTGGCCTCTTCCAGGCGACGGGCTTCGGGAAGAGGGTCTCCACGCTCTACATCGACCCGATGACCGGCGTCCTCTTCAAGAAGAGCCTCTCGGCGATCGCACGGTCCGAGGACCACACTCTGGCGCTGATACATCTGGTCACGAGAAGCCCCGACTTTGAACCGAAGTTCCCCCTCCGCGAGAAGCAGTACGACCAGGCATACGAGTTCCTCGATGCAAACCGCGGGGCGTTCATCAACTCGGGCGAGCCCGGTTCGCGCCTGGACCTCGACGACCTGCTCCAGGAAATGCGGACTGTGATGGTAATCGACTCCTGGATCCAGGAGTGGAGGGACGACGCCATTCTCGAGAAGCATGGGGTAGAACCGGGCGACCTGCACAGGGCCGTCGAGAATGCAGACTGGCTCCTGTACTGCCTATCGGAGCTCGCCAGGCTCTACTCCAAGTTCGAACTGATCAAGGAGACCGAGTTCCTCCGGAAGCGGGTACAGAGCGGGATCAGGGCTGAGTTGGTCGAGCTCACGCGGCTCGACGGGATAGGCAGGGCGAGGGCGCGCTCGCTCTATTCGGCGGGGTTCACGACCCTGAAGTCCATCAGGGACGCGAGTGAGGAGAGGCTCGCTCGGGTGGAGAAGATCGGGCCGGCCGTCGCCAAGAAGATCAAGGAACAGGCGGTCAGATGAGGACCAACGGCTTCGCCATCTTCAAGGGGCCCGGGGCACGGGCGAGGGCCGAGGAGGGCCTTGCAAGGGTCGACAGGCATCGACTGAAGCTACTGACGGGCCCCGTGGGAGACCTCGGGGCGGAGGAGCGAGCCGGCGAGGGAGAGGCCCGTTTCGTGGCCTACTCGCTCGAAGACGGGTCGAGGTTCCCGCTGATACACGGCTTCGCAGAGGGGCCCGAGAGGACCTGGGAGGGTCACAAGATGGGCGAGTTCGCGTTCGTCGCCCAGGCGGGGGGCCGCATGCTCGCGGGGAGGGACTCGATGGGGACGAGACCGCTCTACACGGACGAGGAGAGGACCTGCATAGCCAGCGACCACCGGTTCTTCGCCGGGGCACCCCTCCTGCTCCCTCGCGGCGCATGCCTCGACGTCGGCTCGGGGGAGGTGTCGGTCCCCGTTCGCCCGGAAACGGTCCTATCCGAGATCGGAATCGAGGAGGCCGCGGATCGCCTCGGCAACCTCCTGCAGGAGTCGGTCGCACGCCGGGTCAAGGGCCGGAAGAGGGTGGCTGTCTCATTCTCGGGGGGGCTGGACAGCTCGATCATCGCCTTGCTCGCCGCCAGGTACGCGGAGGTGATCCTCTGCAGCGCCTACACCGCCGGGTCGAGGGACGAAGCAGCCGCAGTGATGGCGGCGAAGGCCCTCGGACTGGAGGTCAGGGGGACGGTCGTGGGGGAGGGCGACGCCGCGCGCGAAGCAGGCACGCTCGACCTCCCCTTCGAGGCCGGGCCGATGGACAGGGCTCTCTGGTGCATCTACTCGACCACTAGCCGGACGGCGGCGGAGAGTGGGGCCGAGCTCATTCTCCTAGGCCAGTTGGCGGACGAGCTCTTCGGAGGCTACATGAAGTACGCGCTGCAGGCCAAGGAGGACGAGGCTTTGGCCGTGCGGATGATGGAGCAGGACGTCGACGCCGCGTCAGACCGGGCGTTCGTGCGGGACGAGCTCGCCTGTGCGAGGTTCGTAGAGGTCCGGTTCCCGTTCGCCGACCAGGGCGTCGCCGGATTCGCCCGGGACATCCCTCTCTCCTTCAAGATTGGAGGAGGCGAACGAAAGGCGGTCCTCAGGATGGCAGCGGCGAACCTCGGGCTCCCCGAGATCCTCGTCAGGGCGCCGAAGAAGGCCGCCCAGTACAGCTCCGGACTCTCGAAGCTCTTCGGCTGAGGCGGAAGGGTTTACTATCAAGCCCACTTCGGACGTCCATTGCCCTTGGACCCAAGAGGCTCCGTGACCTATGTCCCCTCCGATGACACCGCGCTACTGGTCCGGGCGCTGACTAGGGTCGGGGGCGACAGTTGCCTCGAGATAGGCTTCGGGAGCGGGGCAGTGCTGCAATCTCTCGTTCCGAGGTTCCCGCTCGTCGTCGGTACCGACATCACCACCGTGGAACAGGCCAGGGACGCCAAAGGCTCGTCGGAGGTCGTCCTGGCAGACAGGGCAAGCTGCTTCAGGGACGAGACCTTCGACGTGGTCGCGTTCAACCCACCGTACCTGCCGTCCGGGCAGATTAGGGACCGCGCCGTCGACGGCGGCCGGGGAGGAATCGAGGTGCCTATGAAGTTCCTCGGAGACGCGCTCCGGGTCGTGAAGGCCGGAGGCAGGATCTACGTACTGCTTTCGAACCATGGGGACCTCGACCGATTCGCCGCCCTCTGTGACGGAATGGGGCTCTCCATTCGCGAGGTGGCCCAGGCAAAACTCTTCTTCGAATCGCTACTGGTCTACGAGATCGTGAGACCCCGAGCCCCTAGGTGAGGCCCATGACGTTCAACGGTGTGCCGGTGTTCGCGTCCAGTATCAGAATGATGTCCTGTCCTTTGTGGTTGTATTTTGCGAACCAGATTGGCGCGTGAAGAAGCTCACCATCCCCGACGTCCATCTCTGTGTTCATCTGCTGAATCATGTGGTACTGCGAGTGGGCCTTGTCTGACTGGACCTGGGATACGAACGTCCTGGCCTGGTTCTTCGCGTCCTCCTCTCCGATATCGCCGTTGAGGACCGGAATTCCTTTCGGGATCTTCGTCAGGTCAAATAGCGTCCTTTCGGCGAGGTTGAAGGCGTAGTTCTTCGGCTGGTACTCGCTCAGCGCCTTCAGGGCCACTACAGGGAAGTTGTAGTTTGTGTCCAGTTCGGCGGTCTTGCGGTCCCCGCCGCCGCCTCCCATCATCCCGAATCCCCCAAACATCATCCCGAGCCGAGACGCGCCGCCGAACCCCAGGCTGAAGGGCATGCCCAGGCGAGCAGTCGGGGCGAGCGGGAACGACCTCCGGAAGCCGCCCGCCATCACGCTGAAGAGCGCCGCGGTCGTCGCGACGTTCGCCGCCTCCATCGTCATACTGGTGGCCACTATCGAGGTCCTCGCAGAGACCGGTACAATCCAGTACGGGACCAGAGACAGATTCAGATCCACGAGTGTGGAGCTCTCCTGCAGATGGCGGTGCATGAGTCCCTGGTCCATGAGCTGGCGGATTCGGTCGGTCATCTGGTCCTTGTCCGTGAACTTGGCGAGCAGCATCGTCTGCTTCTGGATGCTCGACCATCCGTCGTTGCCCAGGGTAATCCCGCTCCCGCAGTACTCGCAGGTGATCACCATCTCCCCGAACTTCGGCGAGATGGGAGCCCCGCAGTTGGGGCACTTCATGGAGGTGGCGCCCATCGGCGCGATCACGGGAGCCCTTGGCGCTGTCTGGACGGAGGTTTGGCCAGCCGGTCCGGCTGGGTTGACACTAGCTCCGCACTTTATGCAGTAGACAGCGTCGTCGGGGAGCTGGGTGCCGCACTTGGGGCAGTACACCAATGACGATGACCGGCTCTACATCGGCTTTCCGCACTGCGGGCAGAACTTGGGGCTGCCAGAGACGCTCGCGCCACAGCTTGGGCACGTCTTGGTCTGGGCGGGCGCGCTGGCCTGGGGGGCCTGCGCGACCGCGGCCCCGCAGTTCGGGCAGAACTTGGCACCCGCCTGCAGGGGAGAGCCACACTGGGCACAGGTCTGCGCCTTGGCCTGCGCGGGAGGCTGCTGCTGCTGAAGCGAGGCCCCGCAGTTCGGGCAGAAGGTGCTCGAGGCCGCTATGAGAGAGCCGCAGTTCGGGCAGGACCGGTTGGGCTGCATTCCTCCAGCCATCCCCTGTGCCATCTGGCCGCCGAAGGCGTAGCCCATCCCAGCGCCGGCTCCGATGCCGACACCGAGGCCCGCCCCGACGCCCGCCGTCCCGCTCTGGTTGTTGGCCGCATCGACCATCGCCTGTCCGGCCTGGTACTGCATGTAGTTGACGCCGAGGACCTGGATCTGCGATCTGGTGTCGATAGCCTTCTGCACTTCGTCGGGGAGGCTGATAGTGAGTCCCGAAATCTTGTTGATCTCGACGCCGTACTGTCCGAAGTTATCCGGCGCGAGCGCGAGCACAGCCTGCTCGATTGTGGTAAGATTGGCAGCCAGGTCGGTGACCTTCAGTCCCTGGGCCTTCATCTTGCCCATCGCGTTGTAGACCAGGATGACCATCTGCTCCTTCAGCCGTGACTCGACGTCGTCGGAGGACTCTGCCGCGAACGTGCCCACGAATTGGTTGATGAAGTTCTCAGGGGATGACACCTTCCACCTGTACTCGCCGAAGACCCTCAGGTTGACGAGACCGAAGGTGGGATCGGTGAACTGGTAGGGCTGGGTGCTCCCGAACTTCCCGTCGAGATACCTCTTCTGGAGGTAGTAGACTTCGGCCTGCTGCTGGACGCCCGTGAAGAACTTGAGGAGGTTTCCGACGATGGGGGCGTTGAAGTCAGTGAGGGCGTACCTGTTGGGCTGGTCGAAGTAAGTGAGGACCTTTCCGTCCCTGTAGAAGACCGCGATCTCGTCCTCTCTGACGACGATGTTGTCGTTTAGCCTGATGTTTCGGGGGACCTTCCACATCACATTGTTCTGCTTGTCCTGGTCCTCCCAGTTGATCGTTATCGACCCGAGGACGCTCCCGCCCGTCGGGGGGATGTCCGTCGTCTTCTTCGAGAATAGGCCGGTCATGCTTTCACTTCACTGCTGGGCTGGACGGATATATTCTCTATCGTTTCCATCCGAATCGTCCACTTTTGCTTGAAGTCCGAGATGGCGGCGCCGACGCTCGTGAGGACCGTCTGGACGGAGCTTGGCGCGGTGGTGTCGTAGACGAGGCTGGGCGAGGTCGTGAGGGACTGGAGCTGGAACGCAGAGTTGACGAACCCGTAGTCGTACTCGTACAGTTTGTTCAGCTTGTCCTGGTTGATGGAGATGGTGGCGACCCAGCCCGAATATCCCTGCGCGGCGTGCCTGACCTCGCCGCCGATCTGTTGGACCTGTGAGATTAGCGATCCGACCGATGTCAGGTTAGTGTAGTCGCCTGCTGTCGCCATCTGCTTGCGCAGGGCCTCAAGGTTGCCCTTCGTCTGGTCAAGCTTGTCAGCCACCTGGTTGCGCAGGAGGCTGTCAGCGACCCTGAGGTCCTCGAGGGTCCTGTATCCTCTGAGACCCGGGACGAGCAACTCAAGTTTCTTTTGAAAACCCCTATTTTCATCGACCTGCTGACGGATATCCGGATTGTCTTGTGACACTTTCCAACTACCCTAGATGAGAAATTCGGCCGCTGTTCTCATATAAAACTGTTTGAGCGGTGAATCGTTCAGGAGGCCAGCACGGACTAGGAGGACCTGGGTGTCCGCCCCCGGACAGGGACGGGCGACTGAACACCCTCCAGCCAAGCCCTCGCCTTGGTTTGGGCGACGTCGTCGCTCATCGGCACGGGCGGGTGTTTCATGAGCCACGCGCTCGGCGCGAGAAGGGGCCCTCCTATCTTCCTGTCGAGCGCGACCTTACAGTATCTGATCGCATCGACGACTACCCCGGCAGAGTTTGCCTTGTCGTCGACCTCGAGCCTGACTTCCATGTTGAACGGTACGCCGGGGAACATCCTCCCCTCGACCCTGATGAAAGCAAGCTTGGTGTTCCCGAGGAACGGGATGAAGTCGCTCGGACCCACATAGATTCTGTCGTCGGGGAGCCGCTCCGAGAGCACGTCCTGCACCGCCTCGGTCTTCGATATCTTCTTGGATTCCAGCCTCGAAGCCTCCTTCATGTTGAGGAAGTCTGTGTTACCCCCTACGTTGATCTGGTAGGTCTTGGTGATCTCTACCCCCCTGTCAGTGCACAGCTGGGCCAGCGTCCGGTGGACGATCGTAGCGCCGACAACGCCCTTCACGTCGTCGCCGACGATCGGGAGGTTCCTCTCGGTGAAACGGCCAGACCATTCCTTCCGAGATGCGATGAAGACGGGCATGCAGTTAACCATCCCGACTCCGGCTTCGAGGGCCACGTCAGCCCAGAATTCGGTCGCCTTCTGGCTTCCGACCGGCAGGTAGTTCACCAGCACCTCGGTCTTGGTAACCTTGAGTTGGTCGAGGATCGCACCGCGTAACCTCGCCGCCGACTTGCCGTCCTTCAGGGGCTTGATCTTGTTGTCGACGAAGATACCGACCCCGTCGAGGATGGGCGATTCCATAACGGTCGCTTCGGTGCTCGGGATGGCTTTGACCCAGTCTACCACGTTGGGGGGCTGGTAGATCGCGTTGGAGAGGGGCTTGCCGATCTTGTTCGCCCCGACGTCGAAAGCGCTCACAAACTCGATGTCCTCGATGCCGTACTTGCCTATCTTGTCGTTGCCGTACTTTGCCGCATCCCTTTCTCCCGACTTGCGAAGATACACGCCCTGGATTATTCCAGAGGCGCAGTTACCCACCCCTACGACACCGACCTTTACACCGGACATGTTTTATAGCTGTAAAATATAAGGGGATAAAGGTTTCTCTTGACTCCAGGCGCGCCAAGGATGAATTCAGGGGAAGATTCGTAGGATGGGCTTCGTGGACAGGCTCAAGGACAAGGTCCAGAAGGAGAACCTGTGGTTCTTCCTCTTGCTCCTGCTCTCGACCGGGTCCCGGTACGGATACGAGCTAAGGGGACTGGTGAAGGAGCGATTCGGATTCTGGAGCGGTACGGTCACAGCATACAGGGTCCTGTACAGCCTCGAGGCTGCGGGGATGGTGAAGAGCAGAGCGGTCGAGAGGCGCAGGTACTACGAGATTACGGAGAAAGGCAGAAGGGAACTGGAGGAGGGGAAGACCTTCCTCAAGGGCCTCGTCGCCTAGGCGGACTTGCCGGTCCGCATCAGTTCTTCCACATCCAGCCTCTCTGTCCCCCCGGGGCCAATCAGCTCGGTTTCGCTGGGGGTCCGCCTCACGATCACCTTCCCTTTCCTCACCACGTAGAGGGGGGGAGCCAGCCGCGCCAGCGCCTGAATCTCCGACTTGGCCTCAAGGACGACCATGTTGGCCGGCTTGCCGGCCTCCACCCCGTACCTTCTCTCCATCCTCAGGGCCTTGGCCGGGTTGGTGGTTATCAGGTCGAAGGCGTTCGTCAGCTCCCGGTAGCCCGTGAGCTGGCCGACGTGGATGCCCATGAACAGAGCCTGCATCATGTCGCCCTTCCCGAGTGGATACCACGGGTCCATGACGCAGTCGTGCCCGAGCGCCACGTTGACACCCCACTCGAGGAGCTCCTTGACCCGGGCCATGCCCCTCCTCTTTGGGTAGGAGTCGAACCTTCCCTGGATCGTTATGTTGATGAGGGGATTGACGATGATCGTGACCCCGGCTCTGCGCAGGATTCGGTAGAGCTTGGCCGCGTAGGCGTCGTTGTAGGAGCCCATGGCCGTGGCGTGCCCCGCCGTGACCCGCCCCTCGTAGTGTCTCTTGATCGACTGTGCAGCGACCACCTCGAGGAACCTTGACTGGTCGTCGTCGGTCTCGTCGACGTGACCGTCGATGTCTTTCCCGTACTTCTGCGCGAGGTCGAACGCGAACTCGATGGACCTCACGCCGTCCTCCCTGGTGAACTCGTGGTGTGGTATCATCCCCACGTTGTCGGCCCCGAGTTCGACCGACTTTTCGAGGAGCTCCTGGTTGAGCGGGTCTGTCATTATCCCGTCCTGGGGGAACGCGGTCACCTGGATGTCCATCAGGCCCCTGAACTCCTCCTTCACTCCCAGCAGGGCCCGCAGAGGCCTCTGCTTGGGCTCAGTTGTGTCAGCGTTGGTCCGAAGAACCTGCGTCCCGTTCGCGAGCATCAGCTTCAGCATCTTCACTGCCCTCCCATGAATCTCATCCTCGCTGATCTTCCTCTTCTTGTCGGCCCAGATCTCGATTCCTTCGAGCAGGGTGCCTGACTTGTTGAACCTCGGATCCCCGTAGGCCAGGGCCGAATCGAGGTGGAAGTGCATGTCCATGAAGGGCGGGACGACGAGGTTCCCGTGTGCGTCAAGCTCCTCCTCCCCCTTCTGTGCCAAGCTCTTGGAGACCTTACTGATGATCCCCCCGTCGACCGCCAGGTCGAAGGTTCCGCTCCTCCCGCGGAGCCTGGCGTTGCGTACGACTAGCTGCATCGAGCCCGCGGCCGGGGATTTCCTATTTAAGACCGATTGGAGAGCCGGACACGGCTCCTCTGCCCTCGCCCGGACGGGGCAACGGCTCGGCTACTTGATGTTCGACCAGACCTGTTCGGCGGCCTGCTGGGCCGCGTCCACGGCCTCGTCCTCATCGACTGTCATGACGGTGCCGTCCTCCACGACGATCCTCCCGTCGACTATCACTGTCCTGACGTCTCCACCGTTGGCGTAGTAGACAGTGTTCTGAAGCGGGTTGCGGAGGGGAGCCATGTGTGCGCTGTGCCGGTCTATTATCGTGATGTCGGCCTTCTTCCCGGCGGTGAGCGAACCTATGCTCTCGGCCATCCCGAGAGCCCTCGCGCTGCCCATGGTCGCGAGGTGGAAGACTGTGCTGGCGTCCATCGTCCTCTTCCCGTGGGCGAGAATCCTGTTGATCGCGATCGCCTGGCGCATGTTCTCCCAGATGTCCATGGAGAGCCAGTCCACGCCCAGCCCGACGCGGATTCCCTTCGCGAGCATCATCTCGAGGTTCGGGTAGGCACCGACCTTGCCATAGATTACGGGGCAGTGGCCTATGGCCGTTCTCCGCTGTCTAATGATCTCGAGGTCCTCTTCGTTCGCGAGGAGCAGGTGCGCCGCCAGGACGTCCTCGTCGAAGAAGCCCAGTCCGTCCAGGTACCCCACCGAGGTCTTGCCGTAGGTGCGCCGGATGTAAGCAGCCTCCCTGTCCGACTGGGCGACGTGGATGTGAATCCCGACCTTGTGCTTCGCCGCCTCCAGCCTGGCCGCCTTCAGGAGCTCGGGGCTGCAGGTGTCGGTCGCGTGGGTCCCGATCCTACAGGTTATGCGGCCCTCTGACTTGCCGTGCCAGTCCTCGATCAGCTTGACGTTGGTCTTGAGCTTCTGGAATCCCTGATCCTCGTCGCGGCTGTAGTCGTCGTGCTCCAGGTTCCTCAGGTTGACGTCGAAGACCTTGTGGGCTATGACCCCTCTCAGGCCGACCTCGGAGACGCCCCGGGCCATCGCGTCGGCGTAGTGGTAGATGTCGTTGATGCTCGTTATCCCGTACTTCGCG
>JBEKFK010000004.1:0-39515 GCA_050013375.1 Nitrososphaerales archaeon
TACTTCGCGCACTCGATCGCGCCGAGGACATCTATCCTGTAGCAGATATCGTCGGTGAGGAAGTCCTCCAGCGGGAGCGCGAAGCCGTAGAAGTGGTTGTCGATGTCCTCGGTCAGACCTCTCAGGAAGTCGCCCGTGATGTGGGTGTGCGCGCTGACGAGGCCCGGCATGACGATCGACCTTGAGCCGTCGATCACCACGTCGCTCTGCGGGTAGCCCCTCAGGACTTCGTCGCTCTTTCCGACCGCGACGATCTTCCCGTCCTCGACGACCACCGACCCGTCGGGGATGAAGGAATCGGGCCGCGGGTCGGACGGCATGACGATTGCGTTCTTGACGACTATCGTCGGACGGCTCATCGGAACTCCTACTCTGGGGGCAGTTCCTTGAACGTCATCGAGATGTCGATACCGCGCTTAAGGTGGTACCACCTCGAAGCAAAGAAGATCAGGATGCCGGCGACGACCGCGCCCACGTTGTACCCGTAGGCCAGGGAGTTGCCTCCCCAGATGCCCGGGTATGCCAGGAAGAGGTAGTCGAAGATCAAGAAGACAATGGTCGTCAGCCCACCTGCGACGGCCATTATGATCCTGGAGCTCCCCTTCTCATGCCGTCGGGCGTAGAATATCGCAGCCAGGCCCACGGTGGCGAAGTAGAGCATGGTCAGGGCTGCCGTGCCGTAGAGCGCGACGAGGGAGCCGTAGTAAGCTATGACGGCGGCGACAAGACCTACCCCGATTCCGAGCTCGATCATGTAGGCAGTCACCGGCGAACCCCATCTCGTGTTGAGAGAGGCTATCCTGGTCGGGAGGTACCTGTCGAATGCCTGGGCGAAGAGGTACCTGGACATCACGATGACCAGGTAAGCCAGAATCTGGACGTTCCAGAGAATCCACCCGAGGCCCAGCAGGAACCTGATCACCGAGTTGCCCGACACTCCCATGGCGAGAGTCCAGAAGTTGAACGAGTAGTTGTAGACCAGCGTGGAGTTGCTCAGCGCGCTGTTGATGAACGCAATCCCACCGGCATAGTACATCGCGGCGAAGGCCCCGGTCACCAGCAGGAATACTGCGACCGCGCCTATGGGGACGTTCCACTTCTTCGTGCGGCCACCGCCTCTCAGCTCGGATGAGACCGCCGGACCGGCGCTAAGGTACGGGTAGATGAAAAGGGCGAAGAAGGGGAGGACGAGGAAGGTGTTCCCGAAGTTGAAGCTTCCTCCCGTGTAGGCGCTGGCGACCGATGAGTAGGTGAGACCTGACCCCTGGGCGTTGAGCGAGTTCATGTAGTTCACGACGCCGGTCTGTCCGCCCAGCACGAGCGAGAGGATGCCCGCGACCACCGAGACGACGCCGATCACGGTGAGGACCGAGACGAGCTTGAACCCCGCGCTCGGCTTGAAGACGTTGATCAGAATCAGCGCGAGTATCATGACGGTCGCGACCACGAACTGCAGAACGGGTGCGGACCCCGCAGTAGTCGACGGAAGCGAGAGCTGCAGGAAGCTGTTGTTCCCGAGGATGACCCCGACGGAGCCCAAGGCGAACACGGCTGAGAGCGCCGTCAGAGAGAAGTAGGGCATGTTGCCCATCGTCCAGCCCGCAAAAGTCATCACGGACCCGACGGCGCCGTTCACGTTCCTCGAGACCCAGACGTAGTCGCCGCCCGTGCGCGCGAGGCGCGTCGAGAGCATGGAGTAGACTACGATCTGCGGGATAGAGAGGGCGAACGCGATCATGGAAGCGTAGACCATGTTCACGCCGCTGACCGAGGGAAGCAGGATCAGGGTGAACCCGACCGTGCCGAGCGCGACCCCGGCCGACATGTTGCTGATGTTGAGAGCTATGGCGTCAAAGAGGCTGGCGTTCTTTACGAGGCCCGTACTCTCCCTCACATAAACGGGTACCTTGGACCCCAATCCGGAATCAGAAATTTCCTCGAAGCTTATTTAACTGTTATTATTCGTGCTTTTATCCAGAAAAGTCGCAAGCCGCGCACCATTTCTGCGTCAACAGACGAGGGGACCGCCCCTCATCGCCTCCTTGTGCATGGGATGAGTCACCACAACCACGATTTTATAGACCTGCTCAGGCGCGGCGGCCCGGTTGACCCGGATCTTCTTCATAACCGATGTCCACGGCTCCGAGAGGTGCTTCCGCAAGTTCCTCAACGCCGCCAAGGCCTACAAGGCCGATGCCCTAATCCTCGGAGGGGACATCACCGGGAAGGTTCTCGTCCCCATAGTCGAGCAGGGCGACGGCAAGTATGCGCTGACCCTGTTTGGGGAGTCCGTCACCCTCGGGAAGTCCGGTCTCGAAGAGACGCAGAGGAAGATCAGGGACGCCGGGGAGTACTACTACATGACGAACCCGCAGGGCATCGCGGAGATGAACGCGTCGGCCGAGAAGAGGGAGGAGGTGTTCACAAACAGCATGCTCGAGATGCTCAGGTCGTGGCTGGCCCTAGCCGAGGAGCGGCTGAGTGGCACCAACATCAAGTGCTACATCTCCCCGGGGAACGACGACAAGCTGGAGATAGACGACCTCCTTGTCGACTCAGGCCACCTGGTCAACCCCGAGAACAGAGTGGTACAGCTGGACGGAGGGTACGAGATGATAACGCTAGGGTACGCCAACCAGACTCCCTGGAAGAGCCCCCGCGAGGTGACCGAGGATAGGCTGGGGGAGATGATCGAACGGCTCGCCGCGGGCCTCTCGCATCCCGAGAACGCAATCTTCAACCTCCACGTCCCTCCGTACGGGACCGAGCTCGACAAGGCTCCGGCAGTCGACTCCGAGTTCAGGTACGTCAAGGACGGCCTCAGGGTCAAGATGATCCACGCGGGAAGCACGGCGGTCCGGGCCTCGATCGAGAAGCACCAGCCTCTGGTCGGACTTCACGGTCACATCCACGAATCGAAGGGGTTCGCACGAATCGGAAGGTCGCTCTGCCTGAACCCCGGGAGCGAATACGGAGACGGAATACTTCGCGGCGCGATAGTGAACCTCGAGGGGAACAGAGTGAAGGAGTTCCTCCTGACGAGCGGCTAGGTTCGGAGACGGGACGGCCGACGCCACACTCGGGATATCAGCGGTCGTCAACGCCGCTTCCACCCCTTATATACGAACTATTTTCACGCGAGGAACGGGGACCTTGAAAGGGCCGAAAGTGACGGTGGTACGGCACCCTATGGTTCTGGAGCAGCTGACGCTGGCGAGGAACAAGACGACCAATCAGATCGCGTTCCGTAAGGCAATCTTCCGGCTCGGCCGCCTCATGGCACACGAGTTCCTCCGTACTCTCGAGACCCAGGAGTTCCCCGTCGAGACTCCGTTCGGGAGGACGACGGGCTACAAGGTGAAGGGCAACGACAAGATCGAGATAATACTGATTCTCAGGGCGTCGATCCCCTTCGTCGACGGGATGTACAAGGAGCTCCCGATGGCGCGGACGGGGATAATCAGCGCCTGGAGGGGCAAGGCTCCCAGGTTCCCCATCGAGATAAACTACTCCAAGATACCCGACATCCACACCGACGACATCGTGATAATCGCCGACCCCATGCTCGCTACTGGACACACCCTGCTGAAGGTCGCCAAGAAGACCATGGAGAGAGGGAAGCCGAAGCGTCTGGTCTTCTTTTCGGTCATCTCGACCCGGAAGGGCATAGACTTCGTCGGGAAGGAGTTTCCGGAGGCAGAGTTCTACACCTGTGCGATCGACCCGAAGGTCGACGCGCACGGGTACATCGTGCCCGGACTGGGCGACGCCGGGGACAGGGCGTTCGGCTCGCCCCACTGACCCCCAAGTCCGGATACCCCAGCCACTGCCCGAGCAAGCACCCCTGGCCCTGGCCAGAAACGGCGGCGGCCCCTTGGGCTTCGCGGACTCTGCCACAATACGATCTAAAACGGAGGAGCGCTCCATCATGGACCAGTCAGGTCTACGACGGAAGTGGTAATTCAAACTGCGTGATGACAGCAGACCCTCCACCAATCGGTGTGACTCGAGCGCCATCCCGCACACCCTTTCTCGTCTGAGAGAGAATCTTCATTGGTACAACCTGCCCTCCAAGGGAGTAGCCACGAACAAGCCCGATTCATGCCCTTTCGTTCCAAATAAGGATGGACCGGCCTCTCCCATCAAATCCGGCCACATGGCCCCGTTGAGCTACTACAACCGCCCTCTGTTTGTGGGTGCTCATCGGAATATGAGTGATTATAAGGCCCTCTTTTGCGGCCGGGGCTTGGAAACTTTGGAATCTGGAGCGCTTGACTCGTTTCATCGAGATTCCCGTTTGGGCCAAACCGATGGATTCTCCGAAATCCTGAGCGACTCTCAAAGCGAGAGGATACCGAGAAGTGTTCAGCAGGAACTTGAGAGGCCATCCCCTCAACGAAGAACGAGATGCGCATGAACAAGACAAGAAGGGCTGCCGCGATTGTATGCCTGGTCTTTCTGGCCACGGCCCTCACCCCGTTCCCATTTGCGAGCGCAGATTGGCCAACCTTCCATGGTAACCCATCCCACAGCGGCGTCGGGACAGACAACGCGACAGCGACCTCCACATTGATTTGGAACTTCAGCACCGGCGGACAGGTTTGGTCGTCGCCCGCCGTCGTGGGAGGCGTGGTCTACTTCGGCTCGAATGATGCTAACGTCTATGCGCTAAACGCCACCACCGGCGCCAGAGTCTGGAGATTCACGACAGGTTCAGCTGTCGTCTCTTCTCCCACCGTAGCCAACGGCGTTGTCTACATAGGGTCCGAGGACGGCAAAGTCTACGCCCTGCAAGCTGATGATGGCGCAGCGGTCTGGAACTTCTCTACCGGCGCCGCAATCAGCTCGTCTCCCACGGTCGTTGGCGGCGTGGTCTACATCGGATCGGATAGTGGCAGCATCTATGCTCTAGACGCCAACACCGGCGCCAAGATCTGGAGCTACCCAACAGGAGCACCGGTGGCTTCGATTCCGGCGGTGGTAGGTGGCGTAGTCTACGTAGGCTCCGAGAACGGCATAGTCTATGCGTTGAATGCCAATACCGGCACAGTAGTCTGGAGCTTCACCACTGGAAATGCGATCTGGTCACCTCCCGCCGTCGTCGGGGGCGTAGTCTACGTAGGCTCTTGGGACGACAGCGTCTATGCCTTGAACGCGAACACCGGCGCCAAGATCTGGAGCTACTCGACCGGTGGCTACGTTGATTCCTCTCCTGCCGTCGTCGGGGGCGTAGTCTACGTAGGCTCGCTGGACGGCAATGTCTATGCCTTGAACGCCAACTCCGGCGCGAGGATTTGGGAATTCACGACAGGCAATGGCGTCGGGTCATCCGCCGCAGTTGTCGGGGGTGTAGTGTACATCGGGTCTCACGATAACAGTATCTACGCCTTGAACGCCAGCACGGGTGCCAAGATCTGGAGCTATGCCACCGGTGACGAGATCAGGTCGTCTCCAGCTCTTGTCGGTGGCGTGCTCTTTGTTGGTTCCTGGGACGGCGACGTCTATGCCATTGGCAGTTCGTCTAGGTCAACTTCATCCACGACGGGCAGTGGCACATCGTCGACGGGCATCGCTTCGTCCGTGAGCAGCTCATACACCACCAGTTCTTCTTCGACCAACTCGACCGCCGTAGGTCTGCTTCAGCAGGTGTGGGTACCAAAGCCAGCGAACGCGGTGGCGGCGGTAGCGATATTCGCAGTGTTAGCGGAAGCTGTTTCGCTCGCTTACTCTCTTGTCGACAATCCGCTGGGGGAACTTGATGGGAAGGCCGCAGGGAAGACCAAGGGATTTCTTCCCGACAACATAAAGGACTGGCTTGAGGAGAACATCTCTTCCAGGCGTGAAATTGAGGCGGAGGCGAAGAAGGAGCTTACACTGATGCCCACAAAGCCGGAAGTCATAGCGTACGTTACTTCGATCGTCGTCCTGGCGCTTTCCTTCTCCTACGTCAAGGTCAGTGCCCTCAGTCAGATATGGGATCTTCTTCCTGTCTTCTTCGCAACGAGCGTTCTGGTCGGCTTTGCACAGAAGTTCTTCTCTATTCTGTTCCTGCGAAGCCGGGGCGTGTGGAGTGAATACAAGATCTGGCCACTCGGACTTGTGCTCTACCTCTCAAGCACCATCGCCTTCAAGGTCCCTTTCTCGTCACCCACCCGCAGCATCCACCAATCCGAGAAGTACACCGAACGGCTGGGCGCTCTGGCCTCGGCATCCGAAGTCGTTGTCGGCCTCGCCTTCACGGGTCTCTTCTACCTCCTCTTGCGGGAAGGTTACCCGGCCGTTGGAGGGGCGGGCCTGGCAATGTGTGTGCTCGGCTCTTTCTCGAGCACCTTCCCCGTGGCTCCGATGAGCGGGAGGGACATCTTCGAACACAGCAAACTACTCTGGGTCATACTCTTCGCTGTTTCGACAGCCATCTTCTGTGGTTGGCTGTTTCTAATGTAATGGACTGGTCCAGCCTCGGCGGCCTTCTAATCCCTAGTCGCCCTGCGGATTCGGTCTGCCCAGCCGTGGTGGTCTCGGAGTCGTTTGAATAGGGGAGGTCTCCCGTTGCAAGGTCGGGCAGTGGAATCGTCTCGGTCACTTCGAAGATCGCCGACCCGGTGATAGCATTCAGAACCCTAGGAACAGGAGGGGCTTGTCTAGCCCGAATCGAGCACCTCCCGGACTGTGAGGGCGTGCGTCCCCGCTCCGGTTTACGGGTTGATCGGGGGGGAGAGCGTGCCCGGGAAGACGGCGGGGAAGAGGCCGCCCTCGTAAGCAGACCCCGACTCCGAGCCCCTGGGGTTTGCCGTCGGGAACTGCGCACACCTCCCGCTTACGAACGAATCCCTTCCGAAGACCCTCCGGAATGCGGCGCTGCTCTCTGCCTGGAAGAGCCAGGTGTTGAATGTGGACGGGTTCGGGGAGTAACCTCCGAGCGTGGTCCGGGTCTGCTCGTCCCAGTCCTTCACGGCCTGACCGTCGTAGGCTGCGCAGAACTCCCCGGACGCGAGCGGGGAGAGGTCGTGCAGGCTCACCCCTGAAGGTTCCATCGACGGGCCGAACCCGCCCTCGAGCATCGCCCAGGTCTGTCCCGCCGCAAGGGTGAAGACGAAGCAGGCGATCGTCTGAGAGAAACCTTCGAACTGTACGAGGGCCAGAGGCGGGCTGTTGGCCTGGAGCGAATTCTGGGTCAACGGAGGTACCCGCGCCCTCCCGTCCAGGAAAGGGGAGTGGAAGGACGCGTTGTTGTAGTAGACGCTCCAGTACCCGTCCCCGAGGTGGTAGGAGTTCCTGGATAGCATCACCTGCCTCTCGCTCGAGGCGGTATTCTTGAAGGCCCACACCACGACGCCTCGCCGCCTGTCATACCAACCCCACACCACGTCAACTGAACCCGCACTGTTGGAGTAGGTAGCCTCGACCCTGCCGGGTTGCTGCTTGAGCGAGGCCTTCTCCTCACTCGTCAGAAGCCTGGGTAGGGACATCTCTCGCGAACTCCAGGCTCTGAACAGCCGGGCGGTATATCTCACTATCGAGTGCGCCGGATCGGCCTCGGTCTACGCAGATAGTCCGCATCTACAGACCGGCCGAGATCAGTCCGAACTGGGAAGGTGCGTCAGAGTTAAATATGCAGCCCGCCCTTTCTACCCATACAGGCAAGCCTCGGTTCGATGATTGGGAACGTTCTGCGATTCTGATTCTCTTACACGGATCTTCCTGTAGAAGCAAACAACATTGAGTAGTTTCGAAGCTATGGAACTCGACCCCGCCCTTCTTAGGGGAATCGCGGGGATGGGGTTCAAGAAACCGACCCCGATTCAGGAGAAGGCCATCGAGCCGCTGATGAAGGGCAGGGATGTGATAGGCCAAGCCAAGACCGGCTCCGGGAAGACCGTGGCCTTCTCGCTGCCTCTGCTGCAGACCATCGACGTCAGGGACCGCCGAGTCCAGGCGCTGGTCCTCGCGCCGACGCGGGAGCTCGCTGTCCAGATCACCCAGGAGATGAGGAGGGTAGGCGCCTACACAGGGGTAAAGGTGGTGACAATCTACGGGGGCCAGTCAATCGGCTTACAGCGGGACGAGCTGAGGCGCGGGGCCCAGGTCGTCGTGGGGACAACCGGCCGGGTCATCGACCACATCAAGCGCAGGTGGCTGGACCTCGGAGCGGTCAAGTTCGCCGTCCTCGACGAAGCGGACACCATGCTCGACATGGGCTTCATCGACGACGTCGACTTCATCCTCGGCCTCCTGGCCGAGGAGAGGCAGGTGTGTATCTTCTCCGCGACCATGCCCCCGAAGATCACCGACCTCTCCAGGAAGTACATGAACAACCCAGAGAAGATCATGATCGATTCGGACGAACCATCGGTCGAGACCCTCGACCAGTACTTCGCAGTACTCAAGCATGACGAGAAGCTTACGTTCCTTACCGACCTGCTCCAGAGGGAGCGCCCCGCGAGCGCCATAATCTTCCGCAGGACGAAGCGCGGAGCCGACAAGCTCGCGATGGACCTCCACAGGAAAGGGTACAAGGTGGTGCCGCTGCACGGGAACCTCTCGCAGAACGACAGGGACCACTACATGAACGCGTTCAGGGACGGACGAGCAGATGTCCTCGTCGCCACCGACATCGCTAGCAGGGGAATCGACGTTTCACAGGTGGCCTGCGTCGTGAACTACGACGTACCCGTCGACCCCTTGATCTACTTCCACAGGGTGGGAAGGACGGCCCGAGCAGGGAGGCAGGGTAAGGCGTACTCGTTCGTCTCGAAGGAGGAGTCGGGCGACTTCGCCCGGATCCTAAGGATGACAAAGGCGCCGATAGTGCCCATGAGGCCGGAGGACAAGCTGCACACCTTCGACCCGAACCAGTCGAGCAGCCACGGCGGCGGAGGCCGCAGGCCGCACTACGGCAATCAGCGCCGCGGCAGTCAGAACAATGCGCCTCGGTGGCAGCGCCGTCGCTGAAGACAGCGGTCTCGGCGTGGTCCCGTACACCCTGCGAATCTGCCTGGACTTCCACACTCGGTCTTCAGGCCTGCGGAGTATGATCCACGGGTTCGGGAGCTGGAAGCCGGTTGATGGGCTCGAGCGACCGGATGCTCCGATAGAGAGCATAAGCGACCAATATCAGCACCGCGGCATACGGAATCTCACCGTAGGATGAGGTCGTATAGTAGGTCGAGAGGCCGAGCCTAGTTTCCACTACCCCAACCAGTATTATGCCCAGGAAGAATAGGAGGGAGAGACCGAACCATTTCAAGCTTCCCCGAAGATTCGGGTCCATGGACCTTCTCGCTCCAATCAACATGGGCGGCGCCCCGATGAGTGCAACCACAACCAGACCGGCCACTGTGGCACTCGAGGTGTTGTTGCTCTCAATCTCAGCGTAGGCGGTCAGTATCTCAACCAAGACGAGCACTGCCCAGGCCACGACGCGAACCTTCTCCCAGTGCACTATGTTGCGAAGCAGGGGATCTGACCTCCTCGCAATCGGTACGGTGGAGTCGACGAGGGCGAAGAACCCCAGTGTCAGGGCAACAGTGGGGCCGTTGTTCAGCACGTCGGCTGCCAGACCATTACCCGCTGGTGTCGGAGTAATGACCACCAGGATGAAGAGGATGTTCAGAACCCCAAGCCACAGGGCTTGATTACGGTAGTTACGTCCGACCAGAGCGCGCCGGATGGCGAATGCCCAATACGCGGCGTAGAAGATGGCGACCGCGACAGCGATGTCCGCGAGCGTTGCAAGTGCAGGTCCAAGACTATCGGACAAAGGCGCTTACCTCCATTCCGCTCTTGGTCAGTGAGAAGTTGAAGTAGCCAGGCTGGGGCGGCACCCCGCGCATCTTCCTGATGCGAAGCAGCGGTAGAACCCTCAGACCCTCTTCGTAGAGCCTCATCTCCACGACGCCGTCGAAGAGCTGCTGCATCGCAGCGAGGACCTGCGGCGGGTGCATCCCCTCCTCCAGAGTCGCGAGCAGGATTGCATCGTACTGCTTCACGTCGGCGAAGAGCTGCGTGAGGAAGCGGTAGATCGTCTCGGGCGTGTTCAGCATCAGGAGAGAGGAGAGGACGTCGGTGATTATCCTTATTCTCCTGCCCGAGTTCTGCTTCAGGGTCTCTTTGACGTTGAAGGAGAGACCGGCAAGGTCGTTTACGTCGTACTTGACCTGGCCTCCTTCGGATGCGAACCAGAGAGGGACCCGCTGCGCCGTCTCGATCCCGAATCCCCTCTGGTCCTGAAGGACCTCCTTGACTGAGAGTCTCGTCACGTAGAGGCAGAAGTCACCATGTGCAAGCGAGGACTGAGTTAGCCAGTAGCCCAGGGCCTCTTTCCCGATCCCGGGAGGCCCCACCACGAGAACCGTCGACCTGTCGGGGTATCCGTCTCCCGCGAGCACGTTATCGAGCGCGGGTATCCCGCTGGAGGCCAACTGGATGGGAATCTTGCGACCGGACGAGATAAACCTATGCCGGCCTCCTAGGGATTAGCGGTAGCGGGCCCGGCCGGATTTGAACCAGCGACCCCCGGCTCACTTCACGGAGGGTTCCGAAGGCATGCACGAACCACGTACCGGTTCTCGATGCCCTATCCATACTAGGCGACGGGCCCGAACCCACACCCAAAACGGAGGCTATTAACCAATTGTAGCCTGAAGATTCTCCGCGACCGGCCTTGGTATCAGGCCCAGGTCGGTGACGATGCCGGCCACGAGGTCCGGAGGGGTCTTGTCAACGGCGGGGTTGGCCACCGGTACTCCTTTCGGGGCGATCCTCCTTCCCCTGACCCTGACGACCTCGTCGAAGGCCCTCTCCTCGATCACTATCTGATCGTGCGTCCTCTCGAGGTCGAAGGTCGACCTGGGCGCGGCGACGTAGAACGGCACCACGTGTCTGTCGGCGAGGACTGCCACCTGGTAGGTCCCTATCTTGTTGAAGACGTAGCCGTCCCGAGTTATCCTGTCCGCGCCGACTATGACCTTGTCGACCCTGCCGCTGCTCATCATGTACCCCACGGCGGTGTCCGAGATCAGCGTGCAGTGGAAGCCGTCTCGGGCGAGCTCGAATGCCGTCAGCCGCGAGCCTTGAAGCGCGGGACGGGTCTCGTTCACGATGACCTTCACGCACCTTCCCGCCTCGCGGGCCGCCCTTATGACGCCGAGGGCCGTGCCGTATCCCACCGTCGCGAGCGCTCCGGCGTTGCACTGGGTCATGACGACGTCGCCGTCCTCGAGCAGGCCCGCGCCGAAGGCCCCCATGCGCCTGTTCGCGGCCACGTCCTCCTCGGCCATCCTCTTCGCCTCATCCACCGTCGAACTCCGAATACCGCTGACGGAGGACCCCGACTTCCTTGCGACCGCGACGACCCTGTCGATCCCCCAGAAGAGGTTCACCGCGGTCGGGCGGGTCTTCCTCAGGCCCTCGGCTGCCCTCTCGATCTCCTTCAGAAGCTCCTCGCGGTCCTCGGCCCGGGACCGGTCCGCGGCCAGCGCGACGCCCATCGCCGCCGCCACCCCGATCGCAGGCGCTCCTCTCACGACCATCCGTCTGATCGCGTCGGCGACGCCCTCCCAGGAGTCGAACCTCTTGTAGACCAGCCTCTGGGGCAGCGCGGTCTGGTCGATCATCTTCACGGTCCCTTCTTCCCACATCACTGTCCGGAGGGAGAAGAAGTTCTCTCTCAAGTCGTAGACGCGAACCCGCGGTGCGTCTAAAAGAGTTTCCCGGGCTTGAAACGCTTATTATCGCTCCGGAGACGCGACTTTAGGAAAATTGGAGAGCCAGGAGAAGGCGGCCGAGTCCTTCGACGCCCTGCTGAAGGGCGAGAAGGTCGTCGTCGAGGACAGCGGCAGGTTTGGCGAGCTCGAGCAGGTAGGCTACGGCGAGAGGGAGGGGAAGAAGCTCGTCCTCAAGGACTACGAGGCCCTCTATCTGCTCTTCACCGGCAGGCTCGCCCTGAATGACGACCGCGGTAGGAAGGTCACGTTCAACCAGCTGGCGGAGGCCAGCCAGGCCCGGGCCGGGGACGCCTGGACGAAGTTCGTCATCTACAGGGACCTGAGGTCCAGGGGCTACATAGTGAAGGACGGGTTCGGCTTCGGGACGGACCTTAGGGTCTACGAGAGGGGAGACTTTCCCGAGAAGGCGGCGAAGTTCGTGGTCTTCGCCCTCGACGAGGGAACCGAGAGGGAGGTCGAGGAACTCAGCGACTCGGTGCGCCAGATAGTCAAGATGGGGAAGGAGGCGATCGTCGCCGTCATAGAGAGGAGGGGAGAGGTCATCTACTACAAGGTCGGCAGGGCCAACTTCCGCAAGTAGTGTTACGATTGAGCCTCCGGGCCTTCGTCTCGATCCTGAGACCGATCAACTGCGCCATGATCGGGTTCGCCGTCATAGTCGGAGCGTTCGTCTCGAAGCCCCCGACCGTAGATGTCGCGGGCCTCGCGTTCGGGTTCATCACAGGCTTCGCCATCTGCGGGTACTCCATGGTGATCAACGACTACTACGACATCGAGGTGGACAGGGTCAACCAGCCGGAAAGGCCCCTGCCGAGCGGCCTCGTCACGCCGCGGGCGGCGCTCGGGCTGGCCGTGGCCATGCTCGCGGTCGGTCTCATCGCCTCGGTCGTCCTGCTGAGCTGGGCCGCCCTCGCCGTCGCCCTGGTCTACGCGCTGCTCTCGTGGCTCTACAACTACAGGGCGAAGAAGTACGGGCTCCCGGGCAACCTGATAGTGGCCTCCTCGCTCGCGATACCGTTCATCTACGGGGGGCTGGTCTCCGGAGGGAGCGTAACGAGCTCGCTCCTCCTCTTCATGGCCGGGACCGCCTTCCTGTCTGGCGTCGGGAGAGAGGTGGTCAAGGCGATGGCCGATACGGTCGGGGACGAGAAGAGGGGAATAAGGTCGTTCGCCCGGGTCCACGGGATGAGACAGGCCTCGGTAGCTGGCGCCGCGTTCTTCCTCGCCTCCGTCGTCTCGAGCCTGATACCGCTGCTCGTGCTCTCTGTCAGCCTGTTCTACAGGTTCGGCGTGGTAATCCCCGACGTAGCATTCATCTATCTCGCCTACGAGATTCTCAGCAGCCCCACCGCCGAGCGCGCCCTGAAGGTCAAGAAGCGGGCGCTCATGGGTATGCTAATAGGCCTCATCGTCTTCATAGGCGGGGCCTTCTAGAATGTGGGTCGAGAAGTACAGGCCGAAACGAGTCTCTGAGATGGTCGGGAACGAGGAGGCCAGGATGGCGATCGGGCTCTGGCTCAAGGAGTGGAAGCCAGGGAAGAAGGCCATGCTGCTCGTCGGTCCCCCGGGGACGGGGAAGACGACGCTCGTCACCCTCCTGGCGAAGGAGTCGGGGATGAACATGATCGACCTGAACGCGAGCGACGTCAGGACCAAGGACAAGCTCGAGAAGAGGATAGGGGAGGCCACCAAGACGCTCGGCCTCTTCGGAGAGAGGTCACTGATCTTCCTGGACGAGGTGGACGGGCTGCTCGGGAGGTCCGACTACGGGGGCGTGGAGTTCATCAAGGACGCGGTGAAGGAGACCCAGAACCCCCTCATCATGGCGGCGAACGACCAGGACGCCGACGAGATAAGGAAGCTCGGGTCGTCCTGCACCACGGTAAGATTCAAGCCCCCGCCCCCTCGGGAGGTCGAGATGTACCTGAGGAAGATAGCCGAGGGGGAGGGCCTGGCGGTCCCCAACGATTACCTCCAGGGCTACGTCGTGCGGGCCGGAGGCGACCTGAGGCACGCGATCAACCTGATGCAGAGCGGGGGCGGGTCCGGTGACGCGGCGTTCAAGGACGTCTCGTCCTCTGTCAGCCAGGGCCTGAACTCTTTCTTCGAGGCGACCGACTCGGCAGCGGCGCTCGCTGGGCTCAGGAGCGTCTCCCTGCCCCCGCTGGAGAAGGTGCAGGAGATCCACACTTGCGTCGTGAAGTCGAAGCTCTCCCCGGAGAAGCTGGCCGCCGCCCTCGAGGTGATCTCGAGAGCAGACGTCATCATGGGCGAGATCGGGTCGACCCGCGAGTGGAGACTGCTCCGTTATCTTGACTCGCTGCTCGTCCAGGAACTGTTCCCGATCATAGAGGGGGAGGGCGTCAGGTACGTCTCGGAGGACCTCCCGTTCCCGGTGCTCCTGAGGATCTGGAACGACTCGAAGAAGATCAGGGAGCTCTCAGTCAGATACGCCAGCCGCGCCTCCACGAGCGGCGCGAGCGCCAGGACGCAGGACCTACCCTACCTGTTCGCACTCTGCGCCTCCAAGGACTTCAGGCGACGCCTTGAGCAGACGCTCGACCTGGACGAGACCTACGACAAGTTCCTCGCCAAGGAGGCGGGACGCTGAGGATCCTCATCGGCGGCTGGTTTACCCTCCCGAGGCTCGGAAGGGAGGACTTCATGGTCCTCATGAAGCAGGGAGTCACCTACGACAGGGCGTTGGGGTTCAAGATGGACGCCGCCACAGACCTCGAGTCGGCGGTCAGGACCATCCGGTCCGCCGTCGGCGAGGACGTCGAGCTCACGGTGCGCTGCTTCATCTGCGGGAAGGAGTCCTGCGAGGGATGCTTCTACGCGAAGGTCTGCGACCGGAGGAAGGTCTCCTCCATGTGCCTCTGCGCGGAGCACGGTCCTGAGAAGGGCGTCTTCGACCTCTACGCGAAGACCCTCTCCGAGACCGTCGTCAGTTGAAGGCTATCTCGGCGGACTGCGCTGAGCCGAGCGACCTCCAGTCCGTCAGGAATCTCTGCAGGAGCGACGCCAGCGGGCTCGAATGGTTGACCCTGAATATCCTGATCCTGTTGAACCGCTTCTCCGTGACCAGGCCGGCCTTCGCCAGGAACGCAAGGTGCAGCTCGACCGACGAGTGGGATATCCCAGACCTCCGGGTTATCTCGGAGATGTTCAGCTCGTTGCTCTCCATTATCACGGACATCACCTTCACACGCCCGTAGGACGAGAAGACCTCCTCAACCTCTAACATCGGCGACCATGCCCCTCAGTTCGTCGATGAGCTGCTCGGCCGAGACGAGCGAGAGCCCTATCATGGTCGTCCTTCCGCGAACGCCCTTCCCGGAGATCTGGGTCTCTATGATCCCCTTGCGCGACAGCTCGTTGATGTCGCTCCAGACCTGCGTGTGATGGTTCGCCGCGACGCCCATGCTCTCGCAGAGCGCGTCGTAGCTCTTCTCCGCCTCGCCTATCGTGATGTATGCCGAGTCGCTCTTCTTGAGGAGGTTGGAGATCGAGATCAGGATCAGCCTCTGGTGCCTGCCGAGGTAGGCGAGCTCCTCCTTCTTGAACTGCGGAGGGAGCGAGGCCTTCGCGCGCCTCACGTGCTCTGGCGTAATCCTTGGGGAGTCGGAGAGGTCGGCCATCCTCCCGGCCCTGTAGATCAGGTCGATGGCGTACCGCGCGTCCCCGTAGGTGCTGGCTATCTCAGCGGCCAGCTCGAGCGAGTCATCCTCGACACAGCCGTCGTTGAACGCGTCCTGGCTCCTGGAGCCCAGGATGTCGTAGAGCTGCTGCGACGAGTACGGGTCGAGGGATATCGAGTTCCACTGGAGGGAGCTCAGGGTGCTGAGGTCCACCGCCTTCAGGTAGTCCAGCGTCTTCGATATCAGGAGCGAGGAGAAGACCTGGGAGCCCTGGGAGATCTCGCGGAGCCTAGTAATCGTGTATAGCGAGGAGGGGTCCGAGATGACGAGAGAGTCGACCTCGTCGAAGGCCACGATGAGGTGCACCTTGTCGCCGGTCAGCGCCTCGGAGAACGACTGGAGCAGCTCCTCGAACCCGAACCCTCTCGACGGGTAGCCGTGCCCGAGGAAGTGCATGCACTTTGTCAGGATGGCCTGGAGCGAGCGGTCGATCCGACAGTTGACGTGGAAGAACTTCACGCGGTTGCCATAGAGGAGGGCGTTCCTCTCGAGCGTCGCGCCCAGCTTCTTGGCGAGCATGCTCTTGCCCGATCCGACGGGGCCCGAGAGCAGGACGTTCTGGCTCATCTGCCCGGAGCGCTCGACGACGCCCTGGAAGTACGCCTCGAGGGCCTTCATCTGGTCTCCTCTGTGCGGCGTGGTCAGCGGGACGAACTCGGGGACGAGCACGCTCTCATTCCTGAAGACAGAGTGACGCGAGCTCATTCCAAACGACGTTTTGCTCGGTTTTCCGTATATAACCATGATATCCGGCCGAGCTCGGGGCGTCAGGGGTGGGTAGATTGAAACTGTTTACCGCGCCTTAATTAGTCGAGTGACGGCGCGGACGACAGATGGGCTACCTCCCGAGGGGGCAGAACCTGACCTCGTCCATAACCTTCATGCTGCTCATCGCGAACGTGGTCGTCTTCGCGGTCACCCTGGTAGGTGGCGCGGACGTCTTACTCACCCTGGCGCAGACCGCCGAACTGTTCTACGCAGGGTTCCTGTGGCAGCCGTTCACGGCGATGTTCGTCCACTTCGACATCCTCCACATCCTCTTCAACATGTTCGCCCTCGTCTTCTTCGGGACTGTGGTAGAGGGCAGCTACACGAGGGCCCAGTACCTCACGATCTACTTCGGCGCGGGCCTGCTCGGGAACCTTGCCTCTCTCTTCCTCATCCCCCCGAACGATCCCACCGGAGGGGCCTCGGGGGCGATCTTCGGTCTCGTCGGGGCGTACGTGGCGATGGAAAGGAAGGGCCTCGGCCTGGTCGTGGCAGCCCTCTACGCCGCGCTGATATTCGTCGACAGCGCCGGGCCCGGCGTCAACATCTTTGCCCACCTGTTCGGCGCCCTGGCGGGGTTCGGTCTCGGGATGCTCTTCCTGTCCCGAAGACAGGGCAGCGAGCTCTAGGCCTCGCTCAGGCTTCACAGTCTATAAAGGGCCCCGACCGTCCGGCGGGCATGAAGGCAGTACGGTTCCACGAGTACGGCGGCCCTGAGGTCTTGAAGTACGAGGAAGCGCCCGACCCCGTCAGAGGGCCCGAGCAGGTGCTGGTGAGGGTGAAGGCCTGCGCCCTCAACCGGCTAGACGTCTGGCAGAGAATCGGCCCCCCGAGGATGAAGGTCGGCCTCCCCCACATCTCGGGCTCAGATATCTCCGGCGTTGTCGCTGAGGTCCCGGCGGGGGAGAAGGAGTTCCAGGTCGGATCCGAGGTCGTGGTCAACCCCGGTGTCGGCTGCGGGCACTGCGAGAAGTGCCTCTCCGGGAAGGATAACCAGTGCAGGTACTACGGGATAATCGGGAGCGAGTTCGACGGGGGGTACGCCGAGCTGGTCTCGGTGCCCAGGAGGAACGTCGTCCAGAAGCCGGAGAGAATGGACTTCGTCCAGGCGGCTTCGGTCCCGCTGGTCTTCATAACCGCCCACCACATGCTCGTTGAGAAGGCGGCGGTCAGGGCTGGCGAGACGGTGCTCGTCCTCGGCGCCGGGTCCGGGGTCGGAGTCGCGGCCATCCAGATAGCGAAGGCCTGCGGAGCGAACGTGGTGGCCACCGCCGGCACAGACGCAAAGCTGCGAAGAGCCGTGGAGCTTGGCGCGGACAGCGTCGTGAACCACAACACCCAGGACCTTGTCCAGGAGGCGAGGAAGTACACCGGCGGCCGTGGAGTCGACGTGGTGGTGGAGCACGTCGGGAAGGCCACGTGGGACAGGAGCATCAGGTCGGTCGCGAAGGGCGGCCGCATCGTGATCTGTGGTGCGACCACTGGCTTCGACGCGCAGACCGACCTACGGTACATCTACAGCAAGGAGATCTCGGTCTTAGGCAGCTTCATGGGAGGAGGTGGGGAGCTGCTAACCGTGCTCGAGCTCTTCAAGCAGCGGCGGCTGCGTCCGGTGGTCGACCGAGAGTTTCCCCTCAGCGCCGCGGCCGACGCTCAGACACGGATGGAGAGGGGAGAGCACTTTGGGAAGATCGTCCTAACGACCTAGCCCTCGACGATCTCGTAGGCGTAGTCGATCTTGGCCTTGGCGTTCACCGTCGCGGCGACGCTGCAATATTTCTCCATGCTGCCCTTCACGGCCTCGTCGACGAACCTCTTCTCAAGGCCCTTGCCGGTTAGGACGTAGTTCAGCGAAATTGAGGTGAACGGCTTGGGATATCCGTACTCGGGCCTGACGCCGCTTATCGTGACCCTCATCGAGGTCACCCTCTGCTTCCTCTTCCCTAGCACGGCCACGATGTCCATGCCGGAACAGGCCCCGAGGGAGGCCAGCAGCGCGTTCATCGGGGTCATTCCCCGCGGGACGCCCTTCTCTGGCGCGTCGTAGACCACCGAATGCCCCGACTCGTCGCTTCCGAGGAAGACGTAGCCTTGCAGCCAGTCCACGACCACCTCTGGCGCCTGCTTAGTCAATTTTCAGCTCGACGGGGCTCGTCTTCCCTGAGAGACTACCCTTCTCGAGGTAGCTTCTTCGACCCCAGGCGACGTCCACCGAGCCCACCACCTTGTGTGTGCCCCGGCCGAGCGTGGCCGCGGGGATCTCGAAGAGCTTCACGACGTCCAGGAACTTGGATTTCGCATCCTCGACGCTGTCGGGCAGTATGGGCGCGCTCCCGTCCTCGTGGATGATCGCCGTCCATATCCTGTACGGAAGGTCCGGGTCTCGGCTCCAGTAGAACTTGGCCCGCCTGACCTCCTTCCCGGTCGTGGCGAGCTTGCCTCCCCGGGCGCCCCCCTTGCGGAGCGAGGCCTCCATCTTCAGCCGAACCATCTTGTCGTTGTCCTCCCATGCGACAGTCCAGACATCGGGGATGAACGACTCCCGCAGGCCTCCGATTACCCTGAACCCAAGGTTGACTCTTATCGCTTCGTCGAGCTTGTACTCCCTCGATTCCGGGATGAGCTTCAGGTCCGTGATCAAGGTCTTCCCCCAAGAGTATTCGCTCCGCCGGTTCATCAGGGACATGGTTTCGGGGTCTCGAAGAACTCAGGGTTATAAATCTGAGAGGGTGTCCCGAACGGCAAACGGCTCAGCGCGCAAACGCCTATAAGTCGTTTTGGGGAACTTGTCCAATCCTCATGGTTGCCTTGCCCGACTCGGCGGACCCCTCGTCCCAAAGGCCAGATGGCGGAGGGGCTACCAAGGGCCAGGGCCCCTTGAAGGGCCGTTCCGGGGAGAGATACCAGGAGAAGCACCACCACATACGGGGTAGGGACCTTATCTCCTCTTCGGCGCTCGGCCTCGCGGACGGCCTTGTGACGAACCTCGCGTTCCTCACCGGCCTGGGGGGTGCCGGCGAGGGCCTCGACCTCGTCAGGTTTGCCGGGCTCGCGGCCGTGGTCGCCGGATCGGTCTCGATGTTCTTCGGGGGGATACTCGGCGCCCGGTCGGAGCTGGACCTCTTCCACGCCGACTCGAGGCGCGAGGCGTACGAGATAGAAAACGAGCGAGAGGAGGAGATCCAAGAGCTGAAGACGCTCTACATGGACAAGGGACTCACGGAGGGTGAGGCGGAGATGGTCGTCGCCAGGGTCTCTGAGAACAAGGAGAGGTTCTTGGAGGACATGCTCGCCAACGAGCTGCACATACACAAGTCGCACCTCGAGAAGCCTTACAAGGTCGGCCTGGTGATCGGGCTTTCGTTCCTGCTTGGTGCCCTCGTCCCCCTCTTGCCCTACTACATAACGACCGAGAAGTCAATATCGGTGGTCGCTTCGGTGATCTTCGCGCTGGCGTTCCTCTTCGGCGCAGGAGCCTGGAAGGGTCGGATAGTAGGCAGGGAGACCTGGCGGAGCGGGCTCGAGACCCTGCTTGTGGGGGCCGTGGCAGCTGTGATCCTCTTCGCCATCGGGACGGCGTCCACTTTCGTCTGAGACGGCGCTGGCCTCGCCCGCGGCGTCCTCAGAGGCAGACCGTCTCGATCATCCGTCGGTACACTCGCTCGGCGCTCTTTATCTGCTTGACCTGAGCGTACTCGTCGACGACATGGGCCTGTCTGACGCTCCCCGGACCCAGGACGACCGTGGGTATCCCCAGCCCGCAGTAGACGGGGGCCTCGGTGCCGTAGGGCGCGACGCCTGAAGCAGAGCCCGTCAAGGACTCGGTCAGCTTGACCACCTCAGCGTCGCGGGGGACCGAGAGCGCAGGCGTCTCGTAGAGGACCCGGACCTTCGCCCTGAAGGTTCTGTCCTCCCGTCGGAGCGCGCGGATGACGGCGTCCAGCTCCCCAAGAACTTCCTTCGACCCGACCCTGGGAATGAGCCTCGAGTCGAGGGTGAGTTCGCAGGCGCCCGGAATCACGTTGCTCTTCGTCCCTCCGTCGACGATGGTCGGCGTCACTATGGTACGCCCGAGATCAGGGTCTCTGGTTGCCGAGAGCCTCCTGCGAGCGGGGCCGAGGGCCGACAGGAAGCGTATACAGCTCTCGATCGAGTTGACGCCGAGCGATGGCTCGCCGGCGTGCGCGCTCCTGCCCTCGAAGGCGACCTGGCACGTAAGCCCTCCTCTGTGGGCCCTTACCACCCTCATCTCCGTAGGCTCGCCGACGAGGCCGCAGCGGGCCTTGATTCGCTTCAACCTCCCCTCGCGGACCAGCGCATCCAGCCCGTCGAACCCGACCTCCTCGCCCGCGGTGGCGACGAGGCTGAGAGACCGCTTCAGCCCCCTTCCCTTCAGCGAAGCGATGGCGGCCAGCATTGCGGCAAGGCCGGACTTCATGTCCGCCGACCCTCTGCCGTAGAGCCTGCCGCCTCTGACCTCCGCCTCGTATGGCGCTGACGACCAGGCGGACGCGTCCTTCACCGGGACCACGTCGATGTGGCCGGCGAGGAGGAGACCGGGGTCACGACCACCGAAGCTAGCCACGACGTTCGAGCGGTCTCTGGCGAAGCTGTGGACATCGACGTCTGCGCCCTCGATGTGAAGGTCCCTCAGATAGTCGGCCACGAAGCGGGCGCAGGGCCCCTCGTTCCCGGGGGGCGCCTCGGTGTTGAAGGAGATCAGCGAGGACGCGATTCCTAGCAGGTCCACGCTCAACGAGATCCAGATTGTCCCTAAATGAAGGTCGCGGGCACAAGGTTATTCGGCATGGCGGGCGGTGGGGGCCACGATGGAGTGCGCAATCCGGCTCAGGGGGGTATTCCTGGAATATTCGGGGACGACCGCGCTCAGGGGCGTCGACTGGGTCGTCAGGCAGGGAGAGAGCTGGGCCGTGATCGGACCGAACGGCGCCGGCAAGACCAGCCTCATGAGCATCATCGACGGCTACGCCTGGCCCTCGAGGGGCGAGGTGGAGATCCTCGGGAACCGTTTCGGGGAGACGGATCTCCGCGACCTGCGCACCCGCATCGGGATGGTCAGCGCGTACCTAGAAGGGTGGATCCCCGGAGACGAGAAGGTGCTCGACCTGGTCATGAGCGGCAAGTACGGGTCGACCAGGATCTGGAGGAAGGCCCCTCCCGGGGAGGTCCGGACGGCCGTATCTCTCCTAGAGGGGCTCGGGTGCGGCGACCACGTCAAGAAGATGGTCAAGGAGCTCTCCCAGGGAGAGAGGCAGAAGGTGATGATTGCGAGGGCGCTGATGGCGAACGCAGCGCTGCTCCTGCTCGACGAGCCATGCGAGGGCCTCGACCTCGGAGCCCGTGAACAGTTCCTGGACGGCCTCACCATGCTCGCCCGACGAGGCCGCACGGCGATGGTCTACGTGACCCACCGGACCGACGAGATACCCTCGGGCTTCACCCACGCGCTTCTGCTGAAGTCCGGGAAGGTCCTCGCGTCGGGGGCGATCGGGGAGACCCTGACTGGCAGGAACCTCAGTGCGTGCTACGGCGTCAATGTGAAGCTGAAGACGATCAACGGGAGGTACTACACGATCGTCTCCGGATGAGCGATTCGGGAGACCAATGTCCTTTTATCACGAGGGGCTCTCGTAGGCGGCGAAGCGGAGTTGTGGGAGAGAATAGAGGTGGACGGGAAGCCGGCCCTGAAGGACCCGGTCCTGATAGTCTCGCTCTCCACGAACCTCTCCCAGTACAGGGCCATGTACTCCCAGGCGAAGGAGCTCGCGAACTTCATGCTGCAGGAGATGGAGTTCACGAGGATAGCGACCATCTTCTCTTCCGCGTTCCCCCCGGTCGCGGTGATCTCCGGCGACGGGATCGTCCGGCTCAGCTCGGCCGAGTTCAACAGCCATGCGGGAAGCCGCGACCTGGTCCTGCTCGCGGGGGACTCGTCGCCGCACGACAACCAGTCCGAGTTCGCCGAGGCGGTGCTGAGGTATGCGAGGGACCTCGGGGTCAACGAGTTCATATCGATCGGGACTCGCTGGACCGAGCAGGCCGCGCCTCCATCGGCGGTACCGAAGGTGACGGGTTTCGCTAGCGATGAAGCCGGCGTCGAGGTCCTGAAGTCCCACGGGGTCGAGATAGCCAAGGACGAGCCCGCCCCCTTCTTCGCGTCGCTCGTCGTCGGCTTCGCCGAAAAGTTCGGGATGAGGGGATACAAGATCTCTGTTGACCACGGAGAGCCCAGCCCGCACCCGCTCTCTGTGATACAGCTGCTCGGAGTGCTCGAGAAGATGGTTGGGATAAAGCTGCAGACCGAAGGTCTCGAGGCGAAGGCGCGGGAGATGGCGAAGGAGACACAGTCCGCCGACAACCCTGAACCGCCGCGGGAGAGAGCGGGAGTCTACGGCTAAACTCATAAATAGAGCGGAGGGAGAGAAGGAACAATGTCCTCAGAAGAGGTAGACATGAAGGAGATCCAGCGCGAACTCTCCAAGGTGATCGACCCCGAGGTCGGCGTGCCGATCGTGGAGATGAACCTGATCGACAAGCTGGACGTCAAGGACGGGAGCGTCGACATCCAGTACCACGCAACCACGCCATACTGCCCCCCCATCTTCGCCCTGAAGATCTCCCAGGACCTAAAGTCGAGCGTCGAGCACGTGAAGGGCGTGAAGAGCGTCCGCGTCACCGTGAGCGGCCACTACCTCTCGGACGCAGTCAACAGGCAGGTCAACAAGACGGCTGCGCCAGCGGCGGCTGCGGCACAGCCCCCAAGCCAGTAGCGACTTAGCCGGTGGGACGCCTTTGGGGCGGGTACCGGACTTCAGACTCCTCGAGCAGACCGTGTTAGCCGCAGGGGAATCCATCCGCGCCACGTCCGGGGACGGACCGGCGAAGAATGAGACCCTCAAGGGCGTCTTCAGGATCAACCACGAGATGGGAAGGATGGCAAGGGACTTCCCGGCCATCGCCCCTGGACTTCGGGAGATGCAGCTCGAGGTGAACTCGATGACCATCCAGATCAAGAGTCACGAATGGGAGGGGGCCAGGGCAGCGTTCGAGAGGGTCCGGTCCTGCCTCCAGAAGATCAGGGAAGCCGAGGCTGCGTCCGCGTAGAGCCCGCGCACGACCCTGAGAAGGGATTAATAGCGAGACGGGGGTTTCCCGCGCGTTGAAGCGGGGCTCCGTCGGCGAGTTCACCAAGGTGGAGGTGGCGGAGGTGGGGTACACAGACGAGGACGGCTCGGAGGGGGTCATCCTGATGAGGGCCGAAGGGGGGAGGGAGTTCGCGATGCGGGCCTTCTCTGGCGAGAGCGCCATGCACATGCAGAGATTCGGACGCGGCGACAGGTCATCGATCCCGTCGGTCTTCAACATGATTGAGGAGCTCGCGGACAAGGAGGGTCTGCACCTCAGGGCCGTCGAGGTCTACCCCGCTGGCGAAGCGCTCAGGGCGGACCTTCAGTTCCTGGGCAGGGGAAAGGACGTCGTTCTCGGAGGTTACCGGGCCTCGGACGCGATCGCGCTGGCGCTCCTCTACGAGGCTCCGATAATGCTGCACGACTCGCTCCTTGAGTCGGAGAGGGAAGAGGGCCCGCGGTCCTGAGAGCGCCTCGAAAGTAATAAATCGCCACTGGCCGCCGACGGGCAGCCTTGGTCAAGGTGAGGTCAAAGTCCCACGGAGAGCGCTTCCAGGACGATTGTCGGAAGATTGGGGATGGCGACATCGTCCGCGTCCGACGCACCGGGACGCAGGTCTGCGGCGGCACGTCGAATTGGACAGAGTCGGAGAAGTGAGTAGGGGACATTGGTCTTGGCGCTGGGGAAGCTCCCACCCGCGGTCCTGAGCAAGTACCTCCTGGGGATGACGGGGGCGCCGTCGTCCGACCTTGTGATCCCTCCGTCCGTGGGCGTCGACTTCGGGGTGGTCAAGCAGGGAAAGGACTTCCTGGTCGTCTCGTCGGACCCTGTGACGGGAGTCGCAGAGAGGATCGGGTGGTACGCGGTCAACGTCAGCGCCAATGACGTGGCCACCAGCGGGAACCGGCCCAGGTTCATTCAGTCGATCATCCTGCTCCCCGAGGGCGCCCGTGTCGGGATGGTGGCGAAGATCGCGAGGGAGATGCACCGGACGGCGGCCGGCCTCGGGATCTCGATCGTCGGAGGGCACACCGAGCTCACTCCCGGGCTGACGAGGCCGATCGTCGTGACGCCCGCGTTCGCCTTCGCCAGGTCGTACATAACCGCAGCCGACTCGCGGGACGGCGACACCATTATGATCACCAAGAGCGCGGCAGTGGAGGGTACCGCGATATGCGGCTCTGAGGCCAGCAAGTCCGTAAGGGACGCTGACCGGGAGTTGATTCGGAGGGCGAAGGGATTCTACAGGAAGCTGAGCGTCGTGGAAGAAGCCGAAGCGGCGTACGGGACGGGGAAGGTGCACGCGATGCACGACTGCACAGAGGGTGGCGTGCTCGGGGCGGTCTACGAGATGTCCTTCGCATCCAACCTCGGGTTCGAACTGCTGGAGGATAGGATCCCGGTCGCGAAGGAGACCTCGTACGTCTGCTCCAGGTACGGGCTCGATCCCCTGCGGCTCATAAGCTCGGGGACGCTCCTCCTCTCCGTGAGGCCCGGTGCGGAGGAGGAGGTCGCCGGTGCCATCAGGGCAGCGGGGTCCAAGGTGACCGCTGTCGGGACGTTCAGGAAGGGCGGGAGGGCGCTCGCAAGACGGGACGGGAAGAGGGAGATAGTGGGGGAGCCGCCCACCGACGAGCTCTGGAAGCTGGTCGACGCCAGAGGCGCCTGGTAAGAGCGTCAGCCGTGCGCCCGCAGGACGAACGAGAGGACGATCAGCACCGCCAGGGCGCCGACCATGAGGAAGAGGGTCAGCCTCCTGTAGTTCTTCATCTTGTGTTGGGCCTCCTCATCCATGTCTCGGCACGCGTCAGAGCAGTAGTCCTTCGTCGGCGCTATCGAGATCCCGCACACAGGACAGTGCTTGTGGGCCGGGGCGCTCCCGCTTGCCTTGAGCGACAATACGCGGTGAGGCCCAGGAGAAGCGGTTTATAGTTTTCCGGGGATTCAGTAGGGAGGAGCCTGGAGCCTCGCTATGGTGGTCGAGATCCGGTTGACGTACTCCTCGAGCCGGGCTAGAATGGTTCGCGAGGTTATGACCCCGAGGATCCTGTCGTCCTGCATCACCAGAACGCGCCTCACGCCGCGTTCCGTCATGGTCTTTGCGACCGACTCCAGGCCGTCGCTCCCCTTGACCGTGATCAGACCCGGTGTCATGATGTCCACGAGTCTCACCGCCGCAGGGTCCTTGCCTTCGGCGATTATCTTGGAGAGGTAGTCCCACTCGGTCACTATGCCTTCGGGCGCAGCCCCGTCCGAGACGATGGCGAAACCCTGGTGGTTCTCTTTCATCATCCTCGCGGCCTCGAGCGCGTTCGTCTGCCGCGGGAGAGAAAGGAAGACCTTCTCGGCGACGTCCCTGGCGAAGAGGACCAACGCTAGGCAGAATCGGTGGCGGCGTAGATAATGGTTTCCTTGGCATGGGGGCCCGTCTGAGAGGCCGGGATGGCGGCCAGCAGGCTGATCACTCCGAAGATGAGGAAGGCCCTGTGCATCGCGTCGATGAAGAGCTGGATGCTGAGGCTGCCCGAGGGCGGGGCGACGCCGGCGAATATCGCCTGGAGGGCACCCAGCGGGACCGAGGCGCTGAAGATGGCGAAGACCAGTCCGAGGCTGACGAGCGACCCCACGTTGAACAGGGTGGAGGAGACCGCCGAGGCCACGCCCCGCCTTACAGGAGGGACGGCGTTCATGATCGCGGCCACGTTCGGGGCGAAGAACATCCCCCCGCCCGCGCCCGCGAGGATCATCGGAAGGGTGAGGGTGAGGTACGGGACATCGAACGGGAGTGTAGAGAACCAGAACAGGGCCATCGCCGATAGTATGAGCCCGGTCGGGGCGAAGAGGCGCGCCCCGAACTTGTCCGAGAGGGCGCCGCTCAGAGGGCCCACGATGACGAATGCGACCGAGAACGGCAGCAGGAGAAGACCCGCCTTGAATGCGTCGTAGAGTAGGGCGCCCTGAAAATAGAAGACCAAGATCAAGAATATCGAGCTCCGCGAGATCGAGGTGAGAAGGTTGGCGAGGGCTCCAGCCGTGAACGCGCGAATCCGGAAGAGACGGACGTCCATCATCGGGTTTCGGACCCTCGTCTCGACATATCCGAAGACGGCGATCATCACGCCCCCCGACGCCATCAGCGCGAAGTCCGTCGAGGTCCAGCCCTCTATCGCGCCGAGGGTTAGCCCCACGAGGAGGCTCGTGAGGCCGACCCCGAAGAGTACGTTCCCGAGCGGGTCGAGCTTCTCCCCCATCAGGTGCGGGCTGATGTCCTTGAGCTTGAGATAGGCCCAGATTGTGGCGAAAGCGCCGGGCGCAAGGTTGATCCAGAATATCGACCGCCAGCCGAGGAAGGTCGTGAGGACGCCGCCCGCCACCAGACCGAGAATCGACCCTGCGACACCCGCGACCTGGTTGATCCCGAGCGCCCTCCCCCTCTCGGTCGAGGGGAAGACGTCAGTCAGGATGGCGGCGTTGTTCGCCCAGATGAGAGCCGCCCCGAGGCCCTGGACGAGTCGCATCAAGACGAGCAGGAGGCCGTCCGGCGCGATGCTGCAGAGCCCCGAGCCGATCGTGAAGACGGCGAACCCGAGGTTGTAGAGCCTGACCCGGCCAAAGATATCCCCCAGCCTCCCGATTGTCAGAAGAGCCGTCGCCGTGACCAGGGTGTAGCCCATTATGATCCAGATCCCGTAGAACGTCGGCGTCCCAGGGAGCTGCCTCAGGATCGTGGGGAGCGAGATGAGGACGATGTTGGCGTCGAGGTTCGACATGAACGCGCCGATGGTCGTGTTAGTGAGGACGACGTACTTGTATTGCAATCAATCGCCTCTCCTAGCCCGCTCGCACTGCCCGAAATCGAACCTGTATTTTACCGATTGGCACCGCCGGTCCAGTCCGAATAACCGAGGGGGCTAGGGAGCGCGAAGTAGCGCCCAGATCTTCTCCGCGACCGAGAGGACCAGTCCGTCCTCCCCGTAGTCCCCCACTACCTGGAGCCCTGTCGGCATCGATCCGCCAGTCCTCACGAGCGGAAGGCTCAGCGCGGGAAGCCCACTCATGTTGAATAGCTCCGTGTTCCTGAGGAGGAGGCGCCGGATCGTCCCGGTCTCGTTCCCGAGAATCTCCTCTATCCGCGGCGCGGTCATGAGGCTGGTGGGCATTATCAGCGCGTCGGTACCGGCGAGGAGTCTTGGCGCCTCGTGGGCAGCATCACCCCTGAGACCCATGCACCGCATGTACTCGGTCATTCCCGTCGCAAGTCCGCCGTCCATAAGGCTCAGGACGTCCTTGTGCATCGTCCTCCTCAGCTCGGGTGACCGGAGGACCTTCTCATAGAACATCGAGGACTCTTTGACGGTGATGACCGCGCGGGCCCTCGAGTATCTGGCGTAGTCGCCTTCCGTCTGGACGTCCTTCACCACGAACTCGCCACTGCTCCGCAGCGCGTCCACGGCATCTAGGAAGCTCCGGGAGACCTCCTCGTCCATGTCCTCCGTGAAGTACCTCGTCGGGACTCCAAGGATCGGCTTCGTCTTCCGAGCCGGGGCCACCCCGGTCAGGGCCCCGAACGCATACGACATGTCCGGCACGGTCTTCGTGAGGAGACCCACGTGGTCGAGCGTCGGACTCAACGGAAAGACCCCGTCCGTGCTCAGCAGCCGCTGGGAAGGCTTGAAGCCGCACACCCCACAGAGAGCGGCAGGAATCCTGACCGAGCCGCCTGTGTCCGACCCTACGCTGATGATCGGTCCCTTGGAGAGGGCGACCGAGACGGCGGAGCCTCCGCTCGAACCGCCCGAGACCTTCGACGGATCCACGGGGTTGTGAATCGGACCATCGTAACCACTGGTGCCTGTGACGCCAAGGGCGAGTTCGTGGAGGTTCGTCTTCCCGAGTGGGATGCACCCTGCGTCCAGCAGGAGGTCGACGACGCTGGCGTTGGCCGGGGGGAGGAACCCGCTGAAGGACTTGGAGCCGTCGGTCGTGGGGTACCCGGCGAGGAAGACATTGTCCTTGATGGTCACGGGAATGCCAAGGAGGGCCGGCGCGCGACCGGAGCGCCGCTTGGCCAGGATCCCGTCGAGCTCTCTCGCGCGGGAGAGCGAGGGCCCGGAGTCCCCCGAAAGCACCGTGATGAACGCGTTGAATCTCTTGTTGTAGGCCTTGATGTTCGAGAGCTCCCCTGCCACGCGCTCCTCAGAGGTTCCCTTGCCGGCGATCAGGTCGTCCCGATACTCCTCGAGTTCGGAGATTGATTTCGTGCTTGGCTGGAGGTTTCACGCCATTATTAACCACGTGCACTTGCCAGCGTCTCCTCCCAAGAGGCCGCAGACAGCTACATCGCCCAAGGGACGGCGCTCAGGGCATGCGGGGTTGACTCCCAAGGCCACTGCGGGCCTACGACGAACGGGATGTTGTTCGACGGTTGGGAGGTAATCGAGAGGCTCAGAATCACGTAGTATCCCGAGGGGACTCCGGGGAAGTCATTGGGGGAAATCGACCCCCTGAGCTGGCTCGCAGGAGCGCTGGGGCCGGCCGCCCCTATGTATGTCTCGTTGAGCGCCTTCCAGACAGTGCTGTTGTTGACCCAGCCAAGGTTCACGCTGACTCCCGAGAAGACCATCGTCAGGTTGTTTGGGCTGAGGACGAAGTTGC
This sequence comes from Nitrososphaerales archaeon, assembly GCA_050013375.1. GTDB lineage: Archaea > Thermoproteota > Nitrososphaeria > Nitrososphaerales > Gagatemarchaeaceae > Gagatemarchaeum. The sequence goes on from JBEKFK010000004.1 coordinate 29,000, forward strand.
TGACGATGAAGCCGTGCTGCTGGAGGATGTCCGTCCCGTTGTCCAGGATCGACAGGCGCATCGTCCCGTTCCCGGAGACGGCGGAGAGGGTCACGTTGTAGGTCGCCGAGACGTACGACTGGAGGTCCCCGGGTGTGAACGAGCCGGCGCTGCTCACGAAGAGAGTGCCGGTAAGCGACGCAGTCCCGGTAGGGGCTCCGTTGAGGTAGATCGACCCCACGACCAAGGCGACACCGACTATCACACCCACGACCAAGATGATGAGGAAGGTCCGTCCGGTGATCCTCCTCTCGGGCTTGTTCTTCGCCGAAACCAAGTTCCCGTTGAGCTACCACAGCGTTCACTATTTCAGGAGTTCCTCCCGGGCGGAGGCCCGGCCTGAGCGGCCGACGGCGTGCTGCAGATTTGCGCTTTTGTTCATTAATCATGACACTGGTTCTTTTGCAGGTGAGAGGAGGAGATGGGGAGGATGTCAGCACCGAAAGTCGCTACGCAGCAGAGCCAGGCCCAGCCCGCCTCCGGCATGTCGAAGCTGAAGAAGGTCGAGTGGTACGCAGGCCAGCTCATCGCGGACGCCGCCGCCAAGGAGAAGGCGGGCAGCGTGGAAGAGGCTATAGTGCTCTACCTCAATGCGGCCGACGTCCTCCTCCTCCTCGCCAAGGGACAGGACAACTACACCGTCTGGAAGGGCTACTCGGATAAGGCGATCCAGTGTCAGCAGCGGTCCCGGACGCTGATGGCCTCGAGGAAGTAGGTCACTTCGGCGGCCTCGCAGCCTGGCCTCCGGTCCCCACGAAGAGTCTCTCGAACAGGAACATGGCCACGCCAAGGGCGATGATCACGGCCGCCAGGGTCGTGTTCACGAGGATGCTGAGCACGCCCAGGGCTATCATCATCAGCGTAGCATAGCGCGTAAACCGTCCGCTCCTTACCCTGGGCTTGCTCATCTTGGATGTGCGGACCCTTTCCTGTCCCTAGCGCTCGTAGAAGCCGACGAGCCGGGCCTGCTCCAGGACGTGCCCCTCGATGGAGCCATAGAGCTGCTCGAGGGTCAGGCCAGGCTTCAGGCCCAGGTTCTTGTCGAGGGCGTAGATCCAGAAGTAGTAATGGTGCGGGCCGTGGCCGTTCGGCGGGTAGGGCCCCACGTAACCGGCCTTCCCTGTCCCGTTCAGTCCTCCTATGAAGATGTCGGGCTTCTGGCCTCCGGCTATCTTCGTCGTGTCTGCTGAAATCCCGTAGAGGACCCAGTGGGTGAACCCGTGGACCAGGGGCGCGTCGGGGTCGTGGCAGACGATCGCGAACTCGCGGGTCCCCTTCGGGGCGCCGCTCCACTCCAGCGGTGGCGACAGGTTCTCTCCGTCCCCCGCGTTCCGCTTCGGGATTCGGCCCAGAGGCGAGAATGCGGAGCTCTTGATCTTCAGATCTCCAAGTTTCAGCGACATGGTTCTCTGAGTTCCCGAGAGTCTTTCTCGGGTAATTAAGATTACGAATCAGGGGTGTCTCTGAGAGGCTCGCAAGCCGCTCACACGTTGTCGGAGACGACCGTTTCTGGCGTGACCTCAACCGAGAGGTGCTTTCTCTTGACTATCTCGGCGGCGGTCTTGACTCCTTCCCGTCGGCCCATGTACCGGACCGCGAGCCTCTCGGTGTCAAGACCCGTGTCCCTGCGGGGGTTGATCTTGGCGCGGCCACGAACGGCGACCCACGAGTAGGCGTCATCGAAGAGGAGCGTGACCCGGTCGTCCCGCCCCATGTTCCGCACCTTGACCGCGTTGGCTGGGATGCTGAAGACGAAGAGCCCGCTCTCGTACATCGACCACGTCGGTGTCACGTGTGGTGAGCCATCGGGATTGATCGATGCGAACTTGCAATAGAGAGGCTTCGAAACGAACCTGATCTCACTCTCTGTAAGTCTCGGATGCGACCGTTTCAACCGTGCGGCCCCGGGGGTTTCGGGGAGAAAAGGATTCGCGCCCACCGAGGAACGGACGGGACGGGGCCCGACCTCCCCGACGGCCCTCCTGGCGGGGTCGGGCCCGCAGAAGACAGGGTGCTAGATGCCTTCCTCTTGCGCCTCGAACCGTCAGCGCGATCTTGCCGTGCCGGCCCATCCACGTCTACGAAAGGTGGACCGTCCCACATCTTCTGCTATCTTATGCGGGTCGGGTCGAGCATCATCTGCCTCAGCCCGACGAGGGCGAGGGCGATAATCAGGATGTTCACGGCGAACAGACCGTCCGTGAAGGCGACGTCTGCGTAGATCGGTATCAGTACGAACGCAATTATCAGCCCCATTATGCCGAACACGATCGCGAATAGCGCGCCGTGGATTACGGGCTTCCAGAGATAGAACCCCGCGGCAATCCCTATGGCGCCAAAGACCATCACGCCGAGCCCGATGAAGATCAACGCGCTCTGGGAGTAGTTGAGTATAGGGCCGAGGAACGCGAAGTATGGCGTGAAGAGGTTGCTGAAGACGTCGTTCCCGCCGAGGTCCCCCGCCAGGATGCCTGCGAAGAGCACGAAGCAGCTTAGCAGAACCGCCACGCCGCCCACGAGATAGGACAGCATCGAACCGACCATCACGGCGGCCCCCCTCTCGCTCTCCCCGGCCACAACCCGGGTAGTCAATTTCCGCCCGAAGACCCTGTCGGCGTCGTCCTTGCAGTAGAACTTCCCGCCTATCTTCACAACACAGGCGTTACAGAGACCCCTGCCGCACGTCGAGCAGACACCAATGGCATCGGTGTTCTGATGGACGAAGCACTTCATTCCTTTTACGGGGCCGCCGTCTCGGCGTGGACTAAAAAGCGTTTACACGCACCGCCCAAGCGTAGGGGGAGAAAGTGTTATCACCGTCTATCGGCTCCGCCAGTGGCGCAGGGTTATCTATGGGTGGGGAGAAGCGCGCCGTGACAGTCCGCTGTCAGAGGTGCGGCAGCGCCAATCTGGAATCGGTCGGTACTGACTCGGGGCACTGGCACGCGAGCTGCGTCGATTGCGGGTTTGCGTTCATCGTCGAGGGAGACGAACCAGCCTCACTCCCGAGCTGAGAGGGAGAGTCAGGAATCTTATCCTCCCCACGCTCAATCCTGCGATATCGCGCCACGGTCCTGATGTTTCTGCCGATCAGGAGGCCGACTCCGAACATGAGGAGGAGGTCGGTGGCTATGGTCCCTTCGAGTGCGGTCCCCGTGAGGGTCAAGCCTGGAGCGAAGCTGAACGCGCTGGGTCCAATCACAGCGTAGTCGATGGTCAGGCGGGCGACCAGCCCGACGAGGTAGACCAGGTAGATCACTATCCCTCCCTTGAAGTACAGTGAGCCGTCTGACACCCGCCAGAAGGTTATCCTCCGGTCCGCGAAGCGATATGAAGCGGCTGCAGATGCGGCCGCGATCAGGCCGTAGAGCGGCGCAAGATAGACCGGGACTCCTTCGTAGAACGACGCGCCGGAGAACGCCACGCCTAACAGGGCATAGACCAAGGCGAAGACGACGGTCCTCCCCAGGCTGAAGCGAGTGCCGCGGTAGATCCTGTAGACCCGCCGGACGGCCACGAGAAGGATGAAGGCGATGGCTATGAGGACGGTCTCGGAGGAGCCGGGACCCTGGGTCGCGGACAAGGTTCGACCGATTCGTCAAGCCGATGTTATATCTTTTCATGGACCGCGAATAACATTAATATCCGCAAGGCTTGTTCCTTCTCCGCTAACCCCTTTGGATCGGTACTCCACGGCCTCCGTCTGGCACGAAAAGGAGGGAGCCTGGCACGAGATAATGCCGGGCGTCCGGCGGCGGATCGTCAGCCACGCTTCGACCGGGATGATGGTCTACTACAGGATAGAGTCCGGGAAGGTATTCGCGCTGCACAAGCACCCCCACGCCCAGTTCGGGCTCGTCCTAGAGGGAGGAGGGACGTTCAAGATAGGGGAGAGGGAGTGGCGGCTCGGGCCGGGCGACGGGTACTACATCCCTCCTGGCGTCTTTCACGAGCTGAGAACCGAGGGTGAGAAGCCCAGTGTGCTAGTCGACTTCTTCACGCCGGAGAGGGAGGACTACATGGCCGAGACGCTCGCTCCGGACAACGAGTGAAGTCGCGCATCCTGGCGGCCCCGTGGGGCACGGGTTTCAGAGCAGATAATAATCCGCAGGGCAGGGACCGTCCATGCCTGGACACAGGAGGGAGACTCGGCGCACGTTGCTTGGGTTCTTCATTACCGCCGGGCGGCTGAAGGGAGAGCGTCGAAAGGGGTGGGTCGTCAAGCTGGGCATGGCGGAGCCCGAGTCGGTCGCCGACCATTCGTACCGGACCGCCTTGATGGCCATGGTCTACAGCGACATCCGAGGTCTCGACACCCCGAAGGTCCTGAAGATGGCCCTGATTCACGATCTCCCGGAGGCGCTCGTGGGTGACACGATCCCAGGAGAGCGCACCGGGAGGCAGAAGCAGGCCCTCGAGTCCGCAGCCATGAGGAAGATTCTGGCCGGGATGCCTTCCGAGATCCGAAGCGAGTACTGGAGGTTATGGCTCGAGTTCACTCGCGGGAGGACGGGTGAGGCCCGGCTGGTGAGACAGATAGACAAGCTCGAGATGGCGGTACAGGCGTTCGAGTACGGGAGAGGACGCCCATCAGCGGGGACGGAGGAGTTCATGGAGACAGCCATGGCCAGCATCCGGGACGACGACCTGCGCGGCCTGCTGGAGTTGGTCGCCCGGACGGAGTGATCGACCGCCTTCAAACCGGGAGCGGGCAGTTGACCTCCTCCGCCTTCACGATCCTGCCTCCCGCCATGGTCTGGAAGGCGATTACCTTGAACCTCAGGCGAGTCCCGTCCTTCCGCACAGCGTCGACCACGTGAACCTCGGCGATGGTCTCGCCGGCCGATACCACGCTCGTGAAGACGATCCTGCTCGACTTGATCGACGCCTTTATCTCGGAGACGCCATCCAAGAACTGGCGGAAGCTGTACAGCTTGCCGTTCAGGTCTTGTCTGTACTCAGGGCTGAAGAACTCGAGAATGTCTCGCTCGGTCGCGAGCGGGTCGAAGAGCTTCGCGAATGCCCTCTCAAGGAACGATCGGGCTTCACCAGTGGAGGTCACCATGTCGGACACGTCAGGACCGCCATCCCTCAAAAAGGTGGCGCGTCGACTGGACAGCCGGACGCGGCAAAAGCAGATATTCTACCGTCTCCAACGGAGGCGCGATCACCTTGGACGAGACACCGGAGGACATAGCGAAGATCCTCGGCCCGAACGAACAGGTCGAGCTCTACATCAGGCAGAAGATCTACCACCCGAAGATCAACATAGACTCAGTCGTCGTGACCAACGAGCGGATAATCCTGCGGCACCCCCACACCCTCGGGCTGAGGAAGGACTACACCGACTTCAACTACCAGGACATTGCGAACGTCGTGCTGGACAAGGGCCTGGTAAGGTCCACCGTCAGGTGCACCCTACGCCTGGGAGGCGAGCCCCTCGCGCTGAACGACCTGCCCAACTCCGATGCGGAGAGGGCGTATGGGCTGATCAGGGAGAACCTCGTGAGGTATCAGGCCCCTTTCACCGCCGGCTATGCGGGCATCCCCATGGGCCAGCAGGCTCCTGCCGCCCAGGCCCCGAGGACCTGCGCCAGGTGCGGGGCTACGGTCGCCGCCGGACAGAAGTTCTGCGGAAGCTGCGGCGCTCCGATGTGAAAAGCTCCCGCCGGGGGGAGACAACCATGGTCGGACCCGGGACGGCCCCAAGGGAGCCCGCGGAGCAGTCAGGAGACCTGCTTTCTTTCTCGTCGGCCCTCGATCGCCCGCCGCCAGGCTTCAGCGAGCTTGACCTTCTTGCTCCCGGCCTCTGAGTCTGCTTCAACCATGACGCCCATCCGAAGCAGCCTGTCCGTGGTCGTCCGCTCGGAAGCGGCCAGCTCCTTGTAGTCGACCGACGACCCGAAGACGACCAGGTAGCTCATGAACTGCATGTCCTTCACTACCTCGTCCGTGGACTCCTCCTTCTGAATCCTTTCTCTCGCGATCGCCCATTCAGGAATGGTACTCTTCCTCAAGTCTCAGGTCCACCCTCCCAGCATCCCTCCGTCCACGGGCATCGCGGCGCCTGTGACGAAGGACGAGTCGTCAGATGCGAGGAAGAGCGCCATCTGCGCGACCTCGTCCGGCGACCCTATCCTCCCCAGGGCGTGCTGCTTCACCAGGCCCGCCTCCGCGGCCGCCGGGTCCGGCATCTGGGACAGGATGTCCCTCAGCATGGGCGTGTCGATGGCGCCTGGGCAGATGCAGTTGACCCGGATGTTGAACTCGGCGAAGTCCATCGCGACGGCCCTCGTGAGCATGAGCACCCCTCCCTTGGACGCGTCGTAGGCCGCCTCCTTCTTCATCGCCATCAGCGAGTTGATCGAGCCGGTGTTGATGATCGCCCCCCTCTTCCTCTTGATCATGTGGGGCAGGACGTACTTTGTGCAGAGGAAGGTACCGGTCATGTTGGTCCCGAGAACGTCCGACCACACCTCCTCGGAGGTGTCTAGCACCGTCCCCACCGGCGAGAGCGCCGCGTTGTTGAACAGCACGTCAATCTTCCCGAACTCCTTGACCGTCGTTTCCACGAGCCTCCGCACGTCGGAGCTCTTGGAGACGTCCGTCTTCACGAACATGGCCTCGCCGTGCTCCTTCCTGATGGCTTCGACGACCTCCTTCCCGCGCGAGGCGCTGCGCCCCGCCACTACGACCTTCGACCCCTCCCGCGCGAAGAGCAGGGCAGTCGCCCTGCCGATACCCGAGGTTCCGCCCGTTATGATTGAGACCCGGCCTTTCAGCTTCATCGCTCCTGTGGTCTCGGCCAAGCTAAAGAAGCCTTCCGGAGCCCCGTGGACTCTCATGGTACGGGCCGAGAAGCCATCCTAGGGTCGTTCGATCTGCCTCGAGTCGAGGGGAAGGTTGACGTAGCTCTTCTCGAGGTTCTTCTGCCTGAAGACCTCCCTGATCTCCCTCGGCCTGCCGTCTGCGAAGACAGCGCCGGCGTACCACTTCGACCCAAAGGCGAAGAAGCTCATCAGGATCGGGAGCGCGTCCCAGCCCTTCTCGGTGAGGCTCCACCTGACTGCCGTCGGGGTGCCCGGGCCTTCGGTCTTCTGGATGATCCCCTCCTTCTCGAGCTCCTTAAGGCGGGCCGAGAGCATCCGCGGCGTCAGACCCGGAATCCCCCTCAGGAAATCCGAGAAGCGCTGGACGTTCCGCATGGACATCTCCCTGAGCATCAGCATGGTCCACTTCCTCCCCAAGACCCCGAGGCTCGCCTCGATCGGGCACCCCTCGATCGGGGCCTCTGTGGCAATAGGTGTTCCTTTTGTCCAGTACTCGAAGGGTGAGCTCGACAATCCGGTGTCTTGCCCGACTTCGCTCCTTCCGGTATTTATCTTGTATACTTAGTATAGTGAACGGGTCCCTTGCGCGGTGAGTTCTGGCCGCGGACGTGGCCCGGCACCTTCGGTCAGGAACGGTCAGGACAGAGTTCGGGTACCTGTAGAGACCGCTACTTGCGGAACCTTCCGAACAACCGCTTGAGGATTCCGCCTTCTTGGGGCGCGGGCTCGGCGTGGGTTGCGGGTGGGAGCGCCGGTACCGCCGCGGCGGGAGCCGTGGGCTGGGCCGCGACTAGTTCCTCCTTGGGCGCCGACTCCTGAGGAGCAAATTCGGATACCGCCATCTTAGGCTCCTCGGTTGGCGGAGGGGCGATGGCAGGAGCCACCTCGATCGGACGGGGCAAGGCGGGTTCCGGGGCGACAGGCTCTACGACGACTGGTGGGGCGACCGCAGGTTCGGACGTGGCGTGCGCCTCAGGTTCTGGGACCGGCACGGGGTTGGCTGGGGCGGGGCCGCTCTCGGATCGCTTGCGGAAGAACACGTCGTTGTGAGCGGAAGGTCTCGGTGGAAGAGAGTTGAGCGCCGTCCCTCCCTGGAGCGGGTATTGAGGAGCGGAACTTAGACCGGATGGCCCCGGAACGGTACCGTCTGCGGCGAATCGCGATGCTGCCTGCCTGCTGGCCTTTCTCTTCCTAGTGAGAGGGTCCTCGCCTAGGCCTCGAGGCATCCCAGAATCTCCTCGGTCAGCTTCCCGTAGGCCTTCGCGCCGTTGCAGTCGGCGTCGTACTCGAAGATCGACTTGTGATAGGACGGCGCCTCAGCGAGCCTGATGTTGACGGGGATGACGGTGTTGAACACCGGCCCCTCTGTGAAGCCGTTCCTGACCTTCGTCTCCACCTCTCTGGCGAGGAGCGTCCGCCTGTCGTAGAGTGTGAGGACCGCACCGAGTATCTCGAGTCCGGGGTTGATGTCCTCCTTCACCTTCCTGACGGTGTCGAGGAGCTGGACCACCCCTTCCATGGCGAAGTACTGGGTCTGTACGGGTATCAGTACCTGGTTCGCCGCCGTAAGGGTGTTTACCGTGAGCAGGCCGAGCGAGGGCGGCGTGTCGATCACGACATAGTCGTACTCCAGGCCTTCCTTGAGCTCCCTCAGCTTCTTCTTCAGCTTGAACTGCATGTTGATGTCGTTGGCGAGGCGAATCTGGCACGCGCTCAGGTCGCCGCTCGCCGGGGCCACGTCCAGGTTCTTCCTGCACCCCTTGATCAGCACGTCCGCGAGCGAGACCCCGTCATCGAGGAGGAGGTCTGCGGTGGTCTTGTCGATCCGGGTCTCCGGACCAACGAGATAGCTTGTGGAGTTGGCCTGGGGGTCCATGTCGACGAGTAGGACCTTCTTGCCTGCGGCGGCGAGCTGGCATGACAGGTTGACCGTGAGGTCGGTCTTCCCTACTCCGCCCTTCTGGTTGGCAACGGCGATAATCCTCGTGAAAGCTCCAGTCGTGGCCGTGCCGTATGGCTCCCTACCGTGGGGCACCTTCTCCAGGGTGGTCATTGTCAACGATTATCGAGTGTATCGCGTGCTGCTCTTCATATTAGGGAAAGGGTGATTTCCTCTTTAGCAAGAAGCCAATTCATTTCCACCACGCACCGCCCCCGGGGAACGAGCCGGTCTCGCATCGTACCCGTCGAGGACGAATCCAGGTGCGGTTGCCTCGTGCCCCTCGGCGCCACGCCGGGTCGATGGACAGGGGGGTTCGCGGGACTCTCGGCCGCGTGCCGCAGTCGTCAGTTGGAACGCTGCGCTATCCCTTGAGCCAGCCCAGCTTGATGAAGACATACGTCACGAAGGACATGCTGATCACGAGCATTAGAACCACTTCCCAGAGGTAGGCCGCGTAGGGCACGTCGAGAAGGTTCATCCCCAGCAGGCCTCCCACGGCCGAGGGGATGACCGACATGCTGGTGATCACCGCGAGTATCTTCAGTATCTTGTTGGTCTCGAACGACGTCTGATTGATGTAGAGGTCGATTGTCGACCGTATGTTATCGACGAGGTCGCCGGCTATCTCGTTCAGGTACGAGACACCGTCCTGGAGCACGTGGAAGTCTTCTTCGGCGGCGCTGTCGAACCCCTCCAGCGGGACCTTGTTGGAGATTATCACGCTCAGGAGCTCCTTGAAGTGGACGAGGTTTGAGACCAGCCTCGAGACCTCCTTGTTGAGCCCGTAGACCCTCTCCAAGAAGTCGCGGGGGAGCCTGGACCTCGGCGTCCCTTGAATCTTTATGACCTCAATCTCAATCTCGGAGAGCACCGACCTGTACTCCTTGAGGGTCTGATCGAGCAGGGAGTAGAGAACCGAGACGACGAAGCTGACGTTCGTCTGCTTGCGCACAGAATCCATCACCCCGGAGAAGACGTCGAGTCCGTGCCGGGAGACAGAGACTATCTTCGACCCGGTGCAGACGATGATCATCCCGGAGCGCGATATTGTAAGGTACGCTCCGGGCCTGTCAGGGTACCTGACCTTGCCCGACTGCAGGAAGATGAGCGAGACCTGATGGACGTAGTCTATGTGGGGGAAGATCTCGTCGACGAGGTCGATCTTGAAGTGCGGCTCGGGGACGCTGATCAGCGAGCTCAGCCTCGAGACCCCGGCCTCGGTGAGGTTGCGGATGTCCAGCCACTCCTGGTCGTCGTCGGCCAGATGGGACTTGAGGTCGTCCCAGGTTAGACCCACTCCCACCTCGAGCGTCTTCGAGTCGACGACCCTGATCACCGTCTCCGGCTCCTGGGTCGAGGCGAGAGCGATGCTCTGGTCGCCCTGCATCCTGCCACCGATGGCCCTGCCGCCGACCGCCAGGGCTCTTGGGAGCCTGAGGAGCCGAAGCAGCAGCGAGGGCGAACCGCGGGTGCTGATGCCGAGCGCGGGGAGATACTGGATGAAGGGCAGGATGACTATGGCCAGGTCGACGAGGTGCCACGGTTCCTTGAAGTGGGCCCACCGGTCCTTGGCGAGGTAGAGTTTCGAGGTATACTCCGCCACGAAGAGCAGTATTATCGCCCAGTCGCAGATGTCCAGGAACTCGGTGGCGGACGATGACACGTTGAACGCAAACGGGATGAGTATGATCGGGATGATCGCTAA
>JBEKFK010000005.1:0-28688 GCA_050013375.1 Nitrososphaerales archaeon
TAGTCGGCCCGGCCTATCTCTACCTGGTAACGCTGAACTTCACCATAGGCGACGTGGCGATCTGGGAGATCGCGGTCTTCATGAGCGTCGGGATGATGCCAGGAGGCGTCCTGCTCTTCGCGCAGTATTGGATGGAGGGTGATCCTGAGAGGAAGGGTCCCCTGCCTTTCTCGAACCTCCTGCGCCACGTCACCGGGCTCAGGGCTGCGTACATTCTCCTTCTCCTCCTCAGCGAGATCCTGATGGGCTGGACCTTCGACCTCGCTTCGGGGCTCGTCTCGCTCTCGGAGGGGTACACGGCCGCCTCCGTCGTGCGCGAGGTCAGCTACACCCTGATCACCTCGTGGTTCGTCTTCACGATGGTGGGAGAGATGGCCCTGACGCTCCTAGCGTTCCGCAGGACGATTCGCCGAGACCTCCTATCCCTGCTGGGCCTCCAGACGGTCGTCATGTTCCTGACGCCCACCGCGCTGACCTCCCAGCTCTGGGAGACGTACACCGTCTACGTCGAAGCCGCCGTCATGACCGGCGTGCTGGTCTTCGCGGTCGAATACCTCCGGGGGAAGAAGGAGCGCGACCATCATCTCCTGAACTACCTCGGGCTCTTCATCGCGGCGAACGCCGTCATGATGGCGGGATTCTTGGTCTGGCTCGTCACGGGCGGCACCCTCCTCCTGGCCGTCTCCCTCGCGGCGGAGACCGTGGTCTACTTCGATGCGGTCCTCACCGGTGCCGGGTTTGGGAAGAGCTTCGTTCTCGGCCCGACCGTTGCGTCGGAATCGCAACTGCGGTCCCATTCCCCGATGGCCGGCTCCCGGGCCGTTTCGAACTAGGTCCGGTCCAAGCCAACGACCGTTGGAGCTACCGGGTCCGGACCCCCGCTCGAGACCTTCATGTTCGCGGTCATCCTGCCAACGGAGTAGAGGTTCAGGTATAGGAGGACCACCGCGAAGGGCGGGAAGAGGAAGTAGGTCACATCGTAGACCCAGAGCAGAGACGCGAGGGCAGCCGCCGAGGGGACGACCACGGTGAACAAGAGCGGGACGCTGAGGCAGCAGGAGGCCCCGAACGCTATTCCGAGAGCCGGGAACAGGACCATCGACCTCGACTTCGCGCCGGTCGAGCAGGCCTTGCCGAGTTCTCTGGTCTTCCCTATGTTCGCCACTATGAGGACATCGATTATCACGGCGATCACCAGGCTGTAGAGGCTGAGCGTCGTGCTGAAGATTGGAGGTATTGTGATCGCGATCCACGGGTTGTACCAGAGCGCCAGGACGGCATTGACCGCCGAGGGCGGGGTGAAGACCGTGGTGGTGAGGGTGGCCCCCGCCGCCGTCGAGACGAAGTCCTTCCCCAGGAACGATGTCAGTATTCCTTCGAGCAGAAACCCGTAGAGGAGGATGTGTATGATCAGGTAGACTGCGAAGACCGCGGCGCCGGAGGCCGTGCGGATGTACCGCGTGAACTCTCCCGCGGCCCCGCGGAGCGGGTAGGCCAGCAGCAGAAATGCTACGCCGTACCAGAACAGCAGTGGCGCGAGTATCTCCACCGGATTCACGATCGCAGAGCCCCACACGTAGGCGAAGTAGGAGGTCACGACCGCCAGAGCCACGACCGAGAGTCCGTGGAGTGGGACTGCAAGGCTCCTGCGCGTCTGGGGCTCAGCCGTGGCCTTCATGTTCGGCGCGAGAGCAAGAACTGGCATAAGTCCTTGTCGGACGGTTCCGGCACAAGCGGCCGCCACCATACCGGGCCATCCCGTACTAGGCTGATACCCTGAGCTGCCCGAACTGCATGAAGAAGTGGATCGAGCAGGGTATGGCGCAGTAAATCAGGAAAGACCCTGACTGGCTCGCGACAAACGAGACCCTATAGATCTGTCCCGGCTCGACAACGTTGATGCTGCTGTCGACGTAGTTGGAGATTTGGAAGCCATGGGCCTGGACGTCGACGTTGCACACCACGATATTGACGACCTGACCCTCGTTCGCGGTCAGTACGGGCCAGGGTTTCGACAGCCCAGCTCCCTGGCTTATGCTGTCGTTGTAGCCGTCGTTGCTCTGAATTATCAGAAAGCCGCCTGCCGGCCTCACGCACCCGGCCGGAAGGGCGACGCTGCTGGTGGTCCCCCCGGTCCCAACGGCCCCACCGCCCAGGATGACGCCGAGCCCGAGGACCGCGGCCGCTGCGGCGAAGGCCACGACCGTCGCGACCGTGAGGATTAGCGTGGTCCTTTCCGACGGGTTCACGCCTCTTCCCCCTGATTCGGCGTCGCATAAGCGGTTCGGACTCCATCGGGTTGATGGTCCAAGGGCGACAAGCGACACCCGAGCCGGGGACGCCGTGAATCTGACAATCTCATCCGAAGATTCGAGGGTTCGCAAGCCATGGCCGAACTGCGAGAACGCGCTTGCCGTCTGGCAATAGTGCTTTGTGGCTCAGATTACAGAGGCGCGTGCCTGAGAAGTCATCGTTGCAAAAACTCCCCGGGGGCCTCCTCTCACCCTGTCCCCGGTCTCTGAAGCCGCGTCGCACAAGAGGCGTCGTATCTCGGCAACGCCCAACTCTCGAAAGTGAAGTCGGGCCTCTCACCGAGGGCCCCTCCAGAACCAGAGCATATTCAGCTTCTGCGTGACGGTTTCTCATGCGTTTGCTTAAAAAAGTGCAAACAACCAGATTTACGCAAGTAAATCATATTAACCCCGATAACTTAAGTTATTCCGTGGCTAGCCCCCTAACCCGTCGGCTGTCAGCCGACTCTGCCGAAAAGAATCTGGCAAATAATGACGCCAGTGATTACATCCGTCTCCTGCTAAGGAGACAGATGGCACTCTCAAAAAGGAGGGGATCCTGGTTCAGACTGAGTCTTCAGGAGCGCTCCATCATTAACCTGTCCCTAGTCCTCAAGGTCAAATTCCGAAGCATCACCCTCCTGAGAGCCGTGGTCTCCGTCCTCAAGAAGCTCCGGGACACCGGTCGGACCTTCAACCGCGGCCTGCTTCGCGGCAGTAGGATAGCGCGAATCTTCTCCGAAGCTGCCGTTAGCTGGGGTAACCAGGCGGCACGGGGTTGGAGATCGGACAGGCAGTACATAGCCTTCCTAGGCAACGTCTTCCAGTCTTGAAGGCGCGCTAAGAGAAAGGGAAGAGAGGTCATCGCAGGCTGAAAGCAGTCATACTGGCAGGCGGAGCCGGCACTAGGCTTCGGCCGCTGACGTACGTCATTCCAAAGGTCATGCTGCCGATAGCGGGCAAGCCGCTGCTCGAAAGGACCATTACCTATCTGAGCTCCTACGGGGTTACGGAGTTCATCGTCTGCGTCGCCTATCTGAAGAAGCAGATAATCGATGCGTTCGGGGACGGCACCGAACTCGGCGTCAAGATAGAGTACGCAGAGGCTGACTCACCGCTCGGGACTGCCGGCCAGTTGAAGACGGCCGAGAAGTTCATCGACGGGACCTTCATCGCCATGAACGGGGACATAGTAACTTCTCTGAACATTCGAAACCTTCTCGATACCCACAGCAGACTGGGAGGGCTCGGAACCATCGCCCTCAAGAAGTACGACGTAAAGGTTCCCTACGGCTACATCACAGTCGACGGGGATACCGTCAAGAAGTTCGAGGAGAAGCCCACCCTCAGTTTCATGGCGAACGCAGGAATCTACGTTCTCCAACCGAGAATCCTGGAGAGCATCCCCCTAGGACGGACCTGCAGCCTCGAGACTGAGGTATTCCCACTTCTCCTGTCGAAGGGAGAACGCGTGAACTCATTCTTCGAAGAAGCCTATTGGGCCGACGTGGGTTCCATGACTGACTTCGAGAGGGTCAACGACGAGGCGCTCGTCAAGGACTCGGCACAAAAGGGATAAGGCGCCCTTGGTGAAACAAGCTTACGTAGTTCTTGCGAGTCTCGTCACATTCTTCATCCCAAACGCCGTCGCGCTCGGGGTCTGGTTCCTTGCAGGCGGTATGGATCCGATCGTCCGGTCGCTGGGGTCCATCCTAGTGTGGGTCTTGGCGTTCGGCCTCAGCACGCAGCTCTTCTGGAGACTCGTGCAGGGGCTCTTCCGGAGGGACACTCAGTGAATCTACCAGCCCTCGCGGGGGTCGGCCTGCTTGCGGTGGTGCTCTCCTACGTGTCCGCAAGGTACCTCTCGACGAAATTCGTCAAGATGGGGATAACCGGAAATGACATCCACAAGCCGGGCAAGCCGGTGACAGCGGAGATGGGTGGCCTCTCGGTTCTCTTCGCGTTCCTGACCTGTTCTGTCGTCATCGTGCTAGCGACCGGCTCCCCACTATCGCCTCTTGCAGCAGGAGTCGCGACCATAGCGGGCGCCGGGGTGGTAGGGATTGCCGATGACTTCACCAACATGAGGCAAAGGTACAAGCCGTTCCTCATCGGTGCGGCTGCGATCCCGCTCATCGCCGTCCTGTGGGGACCGAGCAGCATTGCTATGCCCCTGATAGGCTCGTTGCCTGTGGGGTACGTCTTCCCGCTCGCGGTCGTGCCGCTCGCGGTGGCGATCTCCGCCAACTTTACCAACATGCTGGCTGGTTTCAACGGGCTAGAGGCCGGCTCGGCGGTCATCGCCCTCGCGGCCCTGACCTTGCTTGCCGCGCTCAGGACCAGCTACCCGGCGACGATTATCGGGGTCATCCTCATGTGTGGCTATCTTGGCTTCCTGGTGCTCAACTGGTACCCCGCCAAGATCTTCCCGGGGGACACCGGGACTCTTATGGCAGGGGCCGGAATTGCCACGATTGCAATCCTGGCTGGCCTTGAGTTCGCCGCAATAGTGGTGAGCATTCCGGCGGGGATAGATTTCACTCTGAAGATGGTGGCCAGGAGGCCCTTCGGGGGGAGGCGAGTCTTCGGGGACACGACCGTTGGCGAGGACGGACATCTTAGTGCGCCCGCCTATCCCGCCCTGGTCCATGCGTTCATGAGGGTTGGACCATTGACCGAACGGGGCCTCGTCCTCTCGGTGCTGGGCATGCAGGCCTTCTACTCTGCATTAGCCGTAACGATCACACTTTTCTTGAGGTAGAGATCATGCAGGACAAGGTCTTAGGTCCAAGAGTGGTAAAGAAGATCTGGGTGGCCATGAGCACCCCCTTCCAGGCCAACTTTTTCGCGCCCCTGATCAAGGAGTTGGAGGGAGAGTATCAGTTCCTCGTGACCGCGAGAAACCACGACGGCATCCAGTCGATCCTCAAGTCGAAAGGCATCGACTACGTGAGCGCGGGGAAGCACGGCGGAAGGCGGCTTGAGAACAAGCTCGAGGCCTACGCTGAGACTATCCAGCAGATGATTCCGCTTGTCGAGAAGGAGAAGCCCGACCTTCTCCTGACCGAAAGGTGGCCCGAGGCCGTACGCGTCGCCTTCGGGATGAACATCCCATCCTGGGCCATCTTCTACGACGAGAGGGAGAAGCACGTCAACCAGATGGTCTTCCCACTCGCAACCAAGATCTTCATCCCCCGCTTCTACACCTTCCAGGAGCTCTACCAGCAAGGAGTTACCGACCTCGACAAGGTGGTCTGGTTCAACGGCTTCCATACGGGGTACCTGAAGGACACCCCGGTGGCGAGTGAGAACCCGTTCAAGAAGGCGGGGATCGACTCCCCCGTCGTCTTCGTCAGGCCAGAGCCCGAGTTCGCGAGCTTCTTCCCGGAGCGCCAGCCCATCCTCGAAAAGTCGGTGGACCTCATCGTCAAGAAGGGCGCAGCGACGGTTGCGGTTCTCCCGAGGACGGAGGAACAGCGCAGGCACTACGCGGGGGTGAAAGGGGTCCACGTGCTTCACTCGTCGATGTACGACAGCCCGGTGGCGCACGCCGACGTCGCCCTCGGTGCCGCGGAGACGATGCTGATGGAGGCGTTCACCCTGGGGAAGCCGGCCGTGAGCGCGATCTACTGGGAGCCCTCAAAGCCCGTGATCGAACTCCATCGCTACATCCCTCATTCGACAGAACCGAACCAGATAGCGAAGTACGTAGACACATTTCTTGACGAGGGTGAGAAGAAGCAGTTCAGCGACAAGGCTTCGCTCATCGTCAAGAACATGGATAACCCCGTACAACTCATAATCAACGAGATCAGGGGATTGTACGAGACGCCCCAAGAGGAGGCGACCCTCAAGAGGAGGTCGAAGATGGAGATTCGGATAGACATCATCCAGTCCACCTCCCTCAGGCCGCTGAGGACCACTCACATCATGAAGGCCGCCAACATCTCATACACCGAGCTGAAGACGATCGTCGACGACCTCGAGCGGAGCGGGCTGATCACTATGGAGGCGACGCTCGGTGGGAAGTACTATCAGGCGACGAGCGAAGGCCTGAAGGTCCTCCAGGACTACAAACAGTTCAAGGAGAGGCTCTTCTCTTGATGATTGAGCCGAGAGAAGGGTGTGCGGAAATGCCCCCAGACCACGACGGTCACGAGGGCAGTTTCCTTAGCCCCCACACACCCGAATGCGATTGTGAGCTTTTTCCGATTTAAGGCTAGTGAAGGCTAGATTCATGACTGTGGTTCTGAACTTCATGGCTGTCGGACAGGGTCAGTGACCTGAACTGGCCCCCAATCTCAAGCGGAGGATGAAGAACGTCGCCCTCGATGGCGCCCGACTGTCCGCCTCGGTGGGCGCAGGCTTCGTCACCCGGAGAATGCTCAGGGAGATCAGGATCGCCTACGACGCGCCTCCGCGCTGGACCAGCTATCCTGGTGGTGCGAAGGCCGCCTCGTGCATCTCGGTCGATTTCGACGTGACCGAGAGCCACAGATACGGACCCAATCGCGCCGGAACGGAGAAACTTCTCGAGCTCTCGCAGCGTTACGAAGTCCCCCTGACGTGGGCGATATGCGGGAAGACGGCGGTCGAGGACATGGAAAGCTACCACCGGATACTCGACTGCCCGGTCCGCCAGGAGATAGGAATCCACACCTATTCCCACATGGACGCGCTCAAGAGCGGACCCGCAGAGTTCGAAGAAGACATCACGAAGTGCCTGGACGCGCTCGGCATGCGGTCCGCGCCGAGGACGTTCGTGTTCCCCTGGAACAGGGAGAATCACTTCGAGGTCCTCCGCAAGATGGGCTTCAAGACCTACCGAGGGAAGGAGAGGGTTATCGGACCGCCCGACCGCAGCAACGGGCTCTGGAACGAGAGGCCCGTCTACTACGTCGACCAGAAGTCCCTCGGGGCCGAGTCCCTCATCATGAAGTACGTCGACCTGTGTTCCCGGACCTCGGCGGTCTTCCATCTCTGGACCCACCCTTGGAGCATCGTCATGGAAGGAGACCCTAATCCAATGATCAAGACCCTAGACCCCGTCTTCAGTCATCTGCGCGAGATGAACCGGCGGGGCGTCCTAGCTCTGTGCACGATGGGGGAGATTGCCGACCACTTTGACTCGACTTTGGCGTCCAGATCGACGGTTCGCCCCGGAAGCAACTGAGATGGCCCTGATGGTGTCTTACCCGAGGAAGAGACTTTGAAGATCGCCCAAGTGAACGTCTTCTTCACGCCCTTCATGGTCGGAGGAGCGGAGTGGTACGTCTACAACGTCTCGAGGGAGCTCACGCTGAAGGGACACGACGTGCACGTCTTCACGGCGGCCAAGTGCAACGGGACTGAGGCCAAAGCGAGCGAGGTCATAGACGGCATAAACGTGCACAGGCTACCAATGAGGGTTGACTGGTCCTATCGAGTGAAGGTCTGGAAGGGTCTCGGAGAGGCTCTGACGGCCGGATCTTTCGACGTCATCCACACCTACGACTACGCTCAGCCGCACAGCCGGGTCGCTCTCAGGGCAGCGGAGAAGACCGATAGTGCAACGGCGCTCACCGTCTTCGACGTCCACTCAATGATCCCGCGTACCTGGTACAAGCAGTTCCCGATGAAGCTGATGGAGGGCTATCTCGGGAAGAGGACGCTGGCCTCCGCCGACAAGGTCTTGGTCCGGGCCCCCAACCTCATCCCTCCTCTCCTCAAGCTGGGCGGGGACGCGGACCGGATGGTAGTCACGCCTTCGGGCGTCCGCGACGAATCGTTGGGGGTCTTCGACGGGAAGTCATTCATGACGAAGCACCAGATTACCGGCTGGCCGATCATCCTCTTCCTAGGGCGGCTCAACCCGCTCAAGGGCCCCCAGCACCTGCTCGAGGCGGCCCCGTCGATCCTCAAGGAGTTCCCTGACGCGTCCTTCGTCTTCGTCGGGGCCGACCAGTCAGGATACTCCGAGACGCTGCGGACGCAGGCCTCGAAGCTGGGGATCACCCGTGCCGTCCGCTTCCTCGGACCGATCTACGACTTTCAGGAGAAGATGCAGGCCTACGCCTCGGCCACGGTCTTCGTTCTGCCGACGACCTACGAGGGCACGAGCCAGGCCATATTCGAGGCCATGTCGCAGGCCAAGCCGGTGGTGGCGACGAAGGTCGGAGGAATCCCATACCAGGTCACGGACGGCGTGGAGGGCTTCCTGGTCGAGTACGGGGATTCAGGAGCACTCGCCGTGAAGATCGCCGAGGTCCTGAAAGACCCGGCTCTCGCCGCCGAACTCGGAAGGCGGGGCAAGGAGAGGGTCCAGGGGAACCGATACTCCGTGCTGACGGCAAACCTCGAGAAGATCTACGAGCAAGCGGAGGCGGGAAGCTGAACCTCGACGGGGCAAAGGTGCTAGTCACCGGTGGCGCCGGATTCATCGGGTCCCACCTGACGGAGCGGCTGCTCGGGATGGGCGCGACGGTCACGGTGTACGACCGCTTCGACGAGTTCTACCCGGGGAAGGAGAGGAACCTTGCAGGCGCGGCCAACAACCCGAGGTTCAGGCTCGTCAACGGCGACATCCTCGACGTCGGTAGGCTGGAGTCGGCCATGAAGGACGTGGACGTCGTCTTCCATCAGGCCGGCCAGGCGGGAATAGGTTTCAGCGTCAAGCATCCGGTGCAGGTCAACAGCGTCAACGTCAACGGGACCCTCAACGTCCTCTCGCTGGGGAAGAAGCACGGCGTGGAGCGGATCGTCAACGCCTCGTCCTCCTCGATCTTCGGCACGCCGGAGTACCTCCCAATCGACGAAGACCACCCCACCAACCCGACCTCGCCCTACGGGGTCTCGAAGCTCGCGGCGGAGCAGTACTGCAGGGCCTTCCACAGAGTCTACGGGACAGACGTGGTATCGCTACGCTACTTCTCGGTCTACGGGCCGAGGGGCCGTCCGGATCAGGTGATACACAAGTTCACCAAGAGCCTCCTCGAGGGGAGGCCGCCCGTCATACAGGGGGACGGGTCCCACACGCGCGATTTCACCTACGTCACCGACATCGTAGCCGCGAACATACTGGCAGCCCAGAACGACGGACTCGGAGGCGAGGTCTTCAACATCGGCTTCGGGTCCAGGACCTCCGTCTCGGAGCTCGCAGAGAGGCTGACCAAGATCCTAAGCCCGGGGAGGATGATCCCGCCGACCCACGTCGAAGAGGGCCCAGGCGAGTTCCCGGACACGCAGGCGAGCAACCGGAAGGCGGCCGAGCTGCTCCGCTGGAGGCCGGGGGTCGACCTCGACGAAGGGCTGAGGATGTTCGTCGATTGGTTCAAAACGACGACCGAGGTCGTGGGTGAGGCGCGTTGAAGCAGGTCATAGCACGAGCGGGCACGGTCATCGTCGCGGATGTCCCGGCTCCGGTCTGCGGGGAGAACGGGCTCCTCGTCCAGACGAACTACTCGGTGATCAGCACGGGGACCGAATCGTGGACCATCGACTCGACCGACCCCCTCGCTACGACGGACCTGATCAAAGACTCGTCGCTCGCCGGCAAGGCGGTCAGGCTATCGAGAGAGGTGCTGCGGCAGGAGGGTATCGGAGGTCTCATCGACTACGCCGACTATGTGCGCCACCCTGAGGTAACCCTGGGCTACAGCTCATCGGGCATCGTCATCGAGGTGGGGCAGAACGTGAAGGACGTGCTGGTCGGCGACAGAGTGGCCTGCGCCGGCGAGGGCAAGGCATGTCACGCCGAGCTCGTCTCGGTGCCGAGGAACCTCGTCGCCAAGGTCCCCGCTGGGTTGCAGATGAAGGACGCGGCCTTCGCCACCATCGGGGCGATAGCCGTGCACGCCGTAAGGACGAGCCAGCTCCAGGTGGGGGAGACCGTGGGGGTCATAGGGGCCGGCCTGGTGGGGAATCTGGTCGCCCAGATAGCGAGGGCATCGGGGTGCAGGGTCGTCTGCATCGACCTCAAAGAATCACGGCTGGCTCTGGCGGCCGAGCTCGGGGTCGACCTGACGCTGAAGCCCGACGACCCGGCGATGGTCTCGCACATCTCACACTTCACAGGAGGGATCGGCCTGGACCACGTCTTGGTCTGCGCCGCGACCTCGAGCAGCGACCCCCTGAACATGGCCGGTCGGATTGCGAGGAACCGGGGCAGGATAGTGGTCGTCGGGAGGGTCGGGATGGAGATAGAGCGGAAGGACTTCTACCAGAAGGAGCTCAGCCTCCTGATGTCCCGGTCGCTGGGTCCGGGGCGCTACGACCCCGTCTACGAAGAGAAGGGCGTGGACTATCCGGTGGAGTACGTGAGGTGGACGCTAAACAGGAACATGGAGTCTTTCATGGAGCTTCTCTCGTCAGGACGCGTCCGCGTCGGCGGTCTGGTCGGATCGGAGTTCCCCCTCGCCTCCGCTCCTGAGGCCTATGACTCCCTCGGGAAGCAGGCGAAGACGGCGGTCCTGCTCTCGTACAACGTTCAGGAGGCGCCCGCGAGGACCAGGAAGCCGGTGCAACCGTCGGCGGTCGCCGCTCCGTTGACGGGCAGGATCGACGTCGCGGTGGTCGGGCCTGGAAACTTCGCGAAGGAGACCCTGATACCTTTGATGAGAGCCAGCCCAGAGTTCAACCTGAGGTGGGTCGTCTCTTCAAACCCGACCCACGCGACGCGGGTCGCCTCGCGCTATCGCTTCGAGGAGAGCACCTGCGACTACGACGACGTCCTGAACGACCCGAAGACGAACCTTGTGGTCATAACGGCTCCAAACAACCTGCACGCTCCCATGCTTGTCGGAGCGATGAAGGCCGCCAAGACGGCGCTCGTCGAGAAGCCCCTCTGCATCACCCGCGGCGAGTTCGAGGAGATCAAGAAACTGCACGCCGAGCTCAGCCAGCCCGTGATCGTCGGGTTCAACAGGAGGTATGCTCCGCTCGTCCTGAAGGTCAAGAGCAGGATGAAGAAGATCGACGGACCCTTCATGATAAACTACAGGGTAAACGCGGGGTTCGTGCAGGCCTCGAAGTGGTCCCAGGACCCCATGGTGGGAGGCGGGAGGATCATCCACGAGTGCTGCCACTTCTTCGACCTGTTCAACTTCCTGCTGGGGCAGGACGACCCGGGGATAGTCGTCCGCTCCGCAGGGATCAACGGGTCGAGCTCCGTCGCCCGCGACAACCTCTCGATCACCCTGACCTATCCCGACGGCTCGGTGGCGACCCTCCTCTACGTGGCGATGGGTTCCAAGGACATGGACAGGGAGCGGATGGAGGTCTTCGGACAGGGGGTCTCCATGGTCCTCGACGACTTCAAGGAACTCCAGATCTACGGCCCCCAGCCGGAGACCGTCACCCTGGGCAGGCCTGACAAGGGACACTCGACCGAGTTCGCGGAGCTTGCGAAGTTCCTCCGCGGCGCCGGTTCTTCCATCATCACATCAGAAGAGGTGTTCTCGGCGACCGAGCTGACGTTCAGGGTTGACGAAGCGGCGAGAAAGGTATCCCAAACATGATCCTCATTCAGAAGAACAGAACCCGCTACGAAGCTCTTGGAGATCCAGAACCGGATGCCTGAGACGAACGTCTTCTCAAAGCTGTACGGGCGCGTGGGACGTTACTCTAGATATGCGGGTATCGGTTTCATCGTACTAAGCGTCTTCTTCCTCGTCATAGCCGTCTCCAACCAGTTCATCGTGTTCGAGATAGACTCGATAGTCGCATTTCTTGCGGCAATCGTCCTGCTATTCAAGGATCCTCGGGCCCGGGTCCAGGCCAGGGTCTTCGATGCCGTGCTGGGGTCCACAGACGAAGCGATAGGTGAGCTATCGGCCTCCGATGTCGGGTTCACCTACGTGCCCACCGGCGACAGCGTCGAGATGGTCGTGATCATCCCCGAGTTGGCCAAGGGCGCGGCTCAGCCCAAGGACGCCCCTTCGAAAGCTCCTCCGGTAGAGGCGATCACGCCGCCCGGACGGGGGCTTGCGAAGCTCTACGTGCGAGAGACCGGTGCGAAACAGCTCACAATGGATGTGCTTCGGGCCTCGCTGCCCGAGGCCATGCGGGAGAACTTCGGGCTGGCTCGCTCGGTGGACATCGTCTCAAAGGACGAAGGGGTTGATGTCACACTTCACGGCGCATCGACAACCTGCACCTGCGGCATTGGCCAGAAGGAGCCGGCATCGAGAGGCTCGGTAGGCTGTGGGATCGCAAGCTTCCTCGCGGTCCTTGTCAGCGCAGCGACGAACAGGCAGGTCCTCCTCGAACGATGCGTGCGAGAGGCCGACACAGGCGCGTGGACCATACCGATGCGCTTCGGACCGACCGTCCTGGTGAGCGCATAGTGGGCAATACCATACCGGGGACCGTCACGAAGCTGCTGACGCTCGTCCCGATACTGGTCGCCGTCTATTTCTTTGACTTTGCGAAGGTCTACACCCTGGTCGTCTCGGACGGCGAAGGAGCGTTCTTTGCCGTTACAGTCTCACTGTTCCTGCTCGGCGTGGTGCTGAAGAGGAGGATTCTGAGGACGCGCCTCGAACTCTCCAGCATAGGCTTCGTCTGGGGCCTCCTGTTCCTCGGCGGGGGCGCACTGCTCTACGTCTATGGTTCCTACTCGACGAACAGCGCCTGGTACTACTACGAGTCGATACTCTTTCTGACGATCGGCTACGTCGGGGTCAGGATAGGGACGGGGATCCTAAAGTCCCTTGCACCCCTGCTCGGGATCTTGGTCCTGGCCGTTCCTCCGGTTGGCTTCTTCCTCAGTTCGAACGACCAGGAGGTTGTGGCATTCCTCTCCGCAGACCTGGTGTTTCTACTCTTCCTGACCTTCGTGGGACTGCGCTTGAAGTCGATGATAGTCCCGTTCGCGATCATGTTACTAGGCCTCATCGCTCGGACCGAGACCTCGTTCGTCCTGTCCGGCCATCAGGTCGATACGGCCGTCTTCGTCCCCCTCCCTCTGCTCGTCCTTCTCGTCCCAAGGGTTCGCTCTTTCACTTTCCTACCGTCTCGGGCGACCGCTGAGGCGTGCCCAGGACATCACCTGCTCCCGGACGGGTTCTGCTCGGTCTGCGGATCAAGACTCGCGCGGCCCAGGACGGGAGAGAACGTCGGAGTCTGGGGCCTCCTAGCCGTCCTCGCGGTCGCCGCCCTGTTGATCTTCACAACGATACCGGCGCTGGGGTTAGCCGGGGGCATACCTTACGACGCGTACTATTCGTCCCGAGGATACTCAGGGACGGTTATTCCGCCGACTCCTTCGGGCTGGCAGATCAACTCCACGGCCGTCTACCAGAGCACCTCCGTGTCAAGTCCCCAATTCACGAACGACGCGTATGCCATAAAGCAGGTGTACGTACCTCTCTATCATCCGGAGACCAAGAACTACACGGTCTACTATGAACTATCGGCTCTGCCGACGCCCTACACCAACAACTCGTTCGGCAACGACATCCCAGGATGGAGTAGGGGCCCGAACAACTTCACCCAGGTCGGGCCTTTCCAGGGTCACCTGACGACGTACGTGGCCTCGGACCGGGTGATGCTGGCGTACCAAGGACAGACGTCGATGCTCTTCATCGACGGCGGCCTGTTCGTGCGGTACTATGTGGGCTTCGGTCTTATGAGGGAGTTCAGGAACTCCAACGTGACTGCTGACACCAGGCAGTTCCTCGGGGATATGAACGCGCTTTGGCTCCCGGGAATCACGAGGGACTCCTCATTCTCGGGCTGGACGGACTTCCTCTTCACGCTGGATCAGGGTGGAGTGCTTGCGAGCACGCTCCTGATTCTTGCATCGTCTGTGGCACTCATAGCCTGGGCGGCTCACCGCGCGAGCCTCGTTGACGAGCGGCTCGACCGCTTCCTCACCAGGGCGTCTGCCCAGACGGAACAGAACTGGTCTTACCTCTCAGGCCTGCTAAAGCGGGCGCACCACGCCGCGACAGGCCAAGAGTTGGCGTCGGGCGTGGGTCTGTCATCGGCGCGGGAGACCGAACGGTTGGATACATCGCTGAGGGAGCTTGAGCAGAGACGTCTGGTCAGAAGATCGCTCGTCGAGAGAGGACGCGACATAATCTCTGTTTGGAGGACGGTCGTCTAGATTGCACCGTAGCCGCCGCACCCTTCTCCTAGGATTGACATCAGGGTTGATGCTTATCATGATACTCTCCTCTGCGAACCCAGCGCGTGCTCAGGTTTCCACCACTTCCGCCTCTTTCAACGTGGTTGTAACGGAGCGGGTTCAACCCCTGTTCGATGTCTACGGTGGCAATACGAACCCAGTCAGTATCTTGATCAATGGAAGCACATTCTTTGTTCCGGGGGTGTCGTTCACCATGATTACGCTGTTCAAGCCCACAGAGACTGGGAATCACAACATCTCTGGCTCGACCACTACCTCGTCGGGTGGCGTGTACAGCACAGTGATTACCCCGAGCCCGGGGACGTTGCACTTCAGCATCTCCTTCCAAGGGCATGAAAGCGGGTCGAGTTTTCTCTGGAGGTACCTTGCCGCTGCCCCGTTCGTTAGCTTCACAGGTTTGAATCCGGGGACAAGCACCCAGTTCTACGTAACAGTTCCTTCTGGGACCGTTCTCTCACAGGTCTACAATGGAAGGGGCGGCACTCCTCCACCTGGTACCGTGACGGAAGCCAGTAGCGGAGGAGGTCAGGTGGAATACAACGTCGTTGCATCAGTTCTCAGCAATGGCCTCCTCATATTCCAACCGTCATCGTTCCTGCCTGCCAGCATCGCTATCACGGTCGCAGCCCTAGCTGTAGTAGCCCTGGCGGCGCTCAATCTCTTCGCGCAGGGAAGGCAACTACTCGATACCATCTCGCGTCAGTTTAGATCGGGAATAAAGACCACGACTGGCGCAATCCCATTCCTCGGCTCGCGAAAGGGCTTCAGATTCAGAAACCTCTTCCAGCCCCGTAAACTGCTCGTTCTCTTCATCCTGTGCGCGTTGGTGATGGTGGCATTGGGTGCCGTCGGCGGTCCCGACCCGCGGGTGAAGGCCTACGTCATAGCGGCGGACTCAACTCACACTGACGAGATACAGAGCCAACTTCAGGCAGTGGTGCCTGGTGGGAACGTCCAGGTTCTTACCCCGACGCAGGATTACACGGACTTCGACGTGATGTCGAGCGTCGGCCAGTTCAACATCGTCGTGTTTTCCGATTACACCCAAGCTCAGTGGGCCCAAGAGGCCGGCTTCATTCTGCCGTACCTCGGGAACGCCCCCATAATCGTGATTGACAACAGGGCAAATGATACCGGCACGTATAACCTGATAACGGACCTATACTCGAACCAAGTCATAAAGACCGTGAACGCGACCACGTTGAGCGAAAACTCGACCGCGGTCGCGGCGCTGAAGCTCCAGCTCTCGCTCAACCAGAGAACCAACGTCCTCGGCATCACACTGAGCAACGGGGAGTTCAAGGCCCTCCTCGCAGTCGAAGCCGTCCTATCCATGGTGCTGGTGCTATTGGGGTGGGCGTACCTCGGGTCCCTCACCTCCGAGTCCCGCACCACTACCGATCTCTACCATCTGGCCGTGATTATCGGAGCGGGCATCTTCGTCTTCTTCTTCAGCGAGACCATCTACGTCGTTACCAGCTCGATCCTCGCCGTCCCGCTGTCGCTGCATGCCGTGAACTCGGACGCCCATGACATCACGGCCATCGGCCTGCTAGGTTTCGGCGGGGGAAGTACTCCAAGACTGGCTGCAGGATTCCTCGGGGTCTTGATAGGCGCGGTCGGCGCGGAGGGAGGATTGCGCGTCAAGAAAGCTGACTTTGCCCTGATAGCCGGGGTCGCCTTGATCCTTCTTGCAGATCCCCTCTACGTCGGACAGTATGTCTACCAGGGCATCTTGCTGCTCTTCCCGCTGGGCAACTATGCGTTCGGGACCGCCTTCTCAAACTCGCTCTCGCTCAAGGGGTTCATCTACGGCTTCGGTGGGGCGCTGGGAGGAGATGTCAGCCAAAACTACCTCCTCTCCGCGGGAAAGATTCTCTTCTTCGCCGGTCTCATCCCCCTGGCCTATCTGAAGAGGATGGGCCGCACGACCGCCGTGCTCGCTCTCCTTCTTGTGGCTCTTATGATAGGTGACGGCGGGGTCAGAGTGGGCGAGATGACGCCCGATAAGACCGTCATAGCGGTGGTGCCGGGGCTTGTCGCCGGCTTCGCGTTCGCAGCCGTGATTCTCGGGCTCGCAGCCGTGGAGAAATACGTGAGAGGGAATTGGAGATCGCGGGCCTAAGAGTCGCGCTCGAACAGCTGCGCGATGCAATCGTAGTGGTCTACTCGGCAATAGTGATTGCCACCTTCATCCCGGGATTCGCCAGTGTCTCGAATCTGCTCATCCTGCCCTACTTCATCATTGTGCCCGGATACCTCGTCACCTTGATTCTTCGGAACACAGGGACGCTATTGGAGACGATCTTCTACACGATCGCCTGGAGCACGGCCATCCTCCTCTCCGTGTATTCAATTCAGACAATCGTACCCGGCAGTGGGGCCCTTCCCATTACGTTGGTGGTCCCAGCGTTGACGATAGTCCTCCTCGCCTACATCCACTTTCACAAGCCAACAGACGGAGCATGACCCATGAGCGAATCTGACCTCCCGCCCGACTTGATAAGTGCAGGACCGACTATGGGGATTGGCACAGCTGACGCCCCCACCCGTCTCCGAAACACGAAGCGTTCGTACCTTGCAACCAAACTTGCGTACAACATCGGCAGGCTCCACGGCCTGGGCCTGAGGCTCTACCTGTACCGCAGGATTGGCATGAAGATCGGGAAGGGCTGCGTGATCCGCCGAGGAGTCTACCTAGGAAGCCCGAACGAACTCGAGGTGGGAGATGGAAGCTTCGTGGGGAGGGCCAACCTGTATTGCACAGGAGGGGTGAAGATAGGGAGAAACGTCAACGTCTCAGACGGAGCCGTGATAACAACGGCCAAGCACGACGTGAACTCGCCGACCTTCGAGGCAAAGTATGAGCGGATAACGATCGAAGACTGGGCGTGGATAGCCACCAACGCGATCGTGCTGGCGGGAGTGACGATAGGAGAGGGAGCCGTCGTGGCTGCGGGGGCCGTGGTCACCAAGGATGTCCCAGCCTACAGCGTCGTCGGCGGGAACCCAGCCAAAGTGATCGGTGAGCGGAAGAAACAAAAGTTCGACTACGTTCCGGGGAACTACCGCCCCCCGTTCCTCTAGGTCGGAGAACCTGAACTATGAGAATCTGCTATGTGGCCGCAGACGTCGCCGTCCCCCACTACAGAGGCTCTTCCACCCACGTCTACGAGCTCGCCCGCAACCTTGCCAAGCTGGGTCACGAGGTGCACGTCGTGGCCCGCCGAGTCAACTCGTCCCAACCGAGCCTTGAGGAGCTCGACGGAATCATAATCCACCGATTCCAGCGTGGGATCTTCTTCTCGTCGAGGAGGTCGAGCTTCTCAGACACTCAGGCGCGGGGTTCGTATCGCGGCAACACCTCGACGGTCTTGTGGAAGTCCTATGAGGCGTACCTTCGGACGGTCTTCCCGGTCTACATCGCCATCGAGGTTGCGCGCGTCGTCAAGGAGAGCGCAATCGACCTGATCTTCGAGAGGGAAACGTCCTTCGGGGCCGGGGCGATGGCGAGCGTGCTCACAGGGAGGCCCCTCGTCTTGGAGGTGATTGGAAACCGCGTCACTGGGCTTCAACTGAGTCGGTCTAGGAAGATAGTCGCCTACTCGAAGGGCATGTTTGAGGACGAGGAGCAGGCTTCAAAGGTCGTGCTAGTGACGGGGGCCGTCGACACGGAGACCTTCAGGCCCGATTCCCTCGCCCGCGAGGAGATCAGGAACCAGTACTCCCTGGGCGACTCGCCCGTCGTGGGATACGTGGGAACGTTCCAGGAGTGGCACGGTCTGAGCGAGCTGATCGAGGCCGCACGAGAGATCCAGCGCTCAAGGAGCGACGTGAAGTTCCTCATGGTCGGGCCATACTACAAGGAGACACAGAAGCGAGTAGCAGCCGCTGGGCTCTCGGACGCGTTCATCTTCACAGGCCCAGTTCGATATGAACAGGTCCCGAAGTACATGAACGCAGGCGACGTGCTGGTCGCCCCCTACAACCCCGGGAGGATCGAGTCGACCGAGCAGGTCCGCAAGCACGGCCTCGGCTCGCCGCTCAAGGTGTTCGAGTACATGGCAGTCGGCAAGCCAGTGATCACCACCGATGTGAAGCCTATCTCCGATCCCATACAGGATGGTGTGACGGGCTACCTCATACCACCTGGGGATTCGAAGGCGCTGGGTTCGACCATCCTGAGGATACTCGGGGACAAGTCGGCCGCAGACAAAGTGGGAGCCGCGGGACGAATGTCGGTGGTCGCCGACTATTCTTGGAGCATGGTGGCGGAGCAGCTGGGCAGCATCTTCGAGTCGGTACTCCGTTCGGATGCAATCCCAGCGAGCTAGGAAGCGGGTCGACCGATGATGATCTCACAACAGCGCGATCTGGAGACGATTCCCGCACCGAAGGTCTCCATAGTGTTACCTCTCTATAATTCCGCGGCGGAGGTAGCGGGAGTCCTGGCAGAGCTAGACAAGCAATCGTACCCTAATCGGGAGATAATACTGGTGGATGATGGGTCAACCGACGGGACCCGCAAGGCCGCAGAAGACCTCTCGACTGGCAGGAAGGATGTGACCGTCGTGGAGACGAACCATGGCGGGGCGTCCCACGCGAGGAACGTGGGGATCGAGAAGTCCAGGGGAGAGATCGTCTTCTTCGCCGAGTCCGACTGTGTCTACGACGAGTCCTACCTGCAGAAGGCAGTCGAACGCCTGGACTCCCAGCCCGAGGCCGGCGCGGTCTGCCTCACAGGGGCCCCGCTGATAACCCGGTCGACGCTCGCCACCGAGTCCATAGACATCGAGAACAAAGTCCAGCACAGACTGCTGGACCAAGGGAAGATCAAGCCCTTCTACGCGTGGGTCTACCGGAGGGAGGTCCTGATGAAGCTGGGCGGGTTCGACGAGAAACTCTTCCAGGGGGAGGACAAAGACCTCTTCGACCGGCTCCAGGGCGCCCATTACACGGTAGCCTGGGTGCCGGGGGTAAACTGGCGCCACAGGAGGGACCAGACCACCCCCGAACTCGCCAGGAAGTGGTTCAGCCGGGGCAGGACGCGGATCCTCTATTCCATAAAACACGGCCGCATACTTGATATCCTCAAGACCATGGCCCCATTCTGGGTTGCGGTCTTTGGGGTCATCCTCTTGGTAAGGTCCCCGCTCTGGGGAGGCCTAGTCCTACTCTTGGTCGCGCTCCTCTTCGTCGCGAACACCCTGAGGATCATGAGGATTGCGTGGCCGGTCGTAGAGAGGAAGAGGAACTTCCTCGGCTATCCAGTCTTCGTGATGACGCGCAACTTCTCCATGGCGATGGGGTACTCGGTCGCCCTGGTGATGATCCTGGTCAGAAAGATCCAAGGGAAGGAGATCGCTTGGAACAATATCTAGAGCCCCCAGAGATCCGCACGGTCTCGACCGCCCGCGTCGTTCGAATCGTCCCAGAATACGCCGGCGGCGCCAAGGCCTCGTACGGCCTCCAGCCGGTGTACTACAACCTCTCCAAGGTCCAAGCCATGAACGGGCACGAGGTGCACGTGATCACGCGGAGGCGCTCCGGGCAACCGGCCCTCGAGACGGACGAAGGCGTGGTGGTGCACCGGGTGGGCAATCCGTTCACGCTGAACGCACTGGCCAAGCTCCGTGAGCTGACGATGGGCGCTTCGTCGAGCGTCGTGCACACGCACTCCACGACGGGCGCCTTTCTCGCCGCCACCAAGCGGACAATGAGCGCCCCGATCGTCTCCCACGTCCACGGGACGACCTACTCCGTAGCCACCCCGACAGTGCTCGCCTTCGGAGGGATACGGGTCGGATATTCACGTTGGGGAGTCACGACCTCCTTCATCAGGGAGAAGGCGCTGTGGTCCGCGGCGGACAGGATAGCGGCCGTTAGCACATCTGTGAAGTCAGACCTCAGCAAGCGATACGGGATCTCCGACGACAAGATCAGGCTGGTCTACAACGGCGTCGACTCGGAACTGTTCAGGCCGATCGAGAACCCCGAGTTCCCCGAGCGGTCCTCGGTGGAGGGGAAGAAGGTGGTGCTGTACGTGGGACACTTCGGCCTGAGGAAGGGCATACCCTTCCTGATCAGGGCCATGAAGACCGTCACGGAGGAGGTCCCGAACTCGATGCTGGTCTGCGTGGGCGGAGTCCCATCCTGGCTGCCGAAGAGGGACTACTGGTCGTACCTCAACGGGCTCGTCGAGCAGAACGACCTCGTCGGGAAGGTCATGCTCCTGGACCGCGTCCCCAATGAGAGGCTCCCGAACTACTACTCGATGTCGAGCGTGCTCGTCCTCCCTTCCTACTACGAGGCGTTCCCCAAGGTCCTGATAGAGGCGATGGCGTGCGAGAGGCCAGCCATCTCCTCGCGGATGGGCGGCACCCAGGACTCGATCGAGGACGGAGTCAACGGCTACCTGGTCAACTTCGCCGACCCGGCCGACCTGGCGAGGGCGATAGTGACGGTCCTCCAGGACGAAGGACTCGCGCGTCGGATGGGGAGGGTCGGAAGGCAGAAGGTAGTCCGCGACTTCACGTGGAAGGCCGTCGCCCAAAGAATCGACTCGATCTACGGCGAGGTCCTGGCCAGATGAACCCATCGGAGGGACCCAGGTGTTGAAGGTCCTGCTCGTCTCATCGTCATTCTATCCGAAGATCGACGGGTCGACCAGATGCGTCTATGACCACGCTCGGAGGCTCGCCCAGCGAGGGAACGATGTCTATCTCGTGACGCGGGGGATAGCAGGTTCAAAGCAGGAGGAGACGTTCGAGGGCATCCGCGTCCGACGCTCCTCATACTCGTTCCGCGGCGGCACCCTCCTAAACAAGGTCAGACTCGTCTTCGCGCAGATGATGATGATCATAACCCTCCAGAGGAAGGAACGGTTCAACGTCATCCACGTCCACGGCCTCGCGGCGGGTCTCGCTGCGCTTCCCTGCAAGTACATCTTCGGCGTCCCGCTCATCGTAACGACCCACGGGACGGAACTGCTCTGGCCCCGGGACCTCTGGTGGAAGACCCATCGTGAGATACTTTTCATCACGATCTTCGAGAGGTTCGTCCTGAACCACTGCGACATCGTGATAGCGCAGTCACAGGGCGTGAAGGACTACATGCTCAGAATCTACGGCCCCCAGCTGGAGGACAAGATCCGTATCGTGCACACGGGGGTCGACCAGGAGAAGTTCTGGGCCACACCGAAGCAGGTTGGGGCGCCCCAGGTCCTCTTCGTGGGGGCGCTCTCCGAGATCAAGGGAGTCACGTGTCTGATAGACGCCTTCACCACCGCCCATGGCAGGGTCCCAGAGATGCGGCTCGTGCTCGTCGGCAGTGGACCCAGGGCCCAGGAGTACAAGAAGTACGTGCAGGGCCTGAACCTGGACGGCGCCGTGCAGTTCAAGGGACCTGTGAGGGACGACGCCAGACTGCTCGAGCTCTACAGGAGCTCCGACATCGTGGTCCTGCCGTCGAACGTCGGAGGTCCGATATCCTGCACGGTGCTGGAGGGCCTGAGCTGCGGGAAGGCGGTCATCTCGACCAACGTGCCCGGTGGGATCCCCGACGTGCTCGCGGACGGCGTCGGGATACTGATGCAGCCCGAGGACGGCGCATTCCTGGCGGCCGAGCTGGAAAGGCTTGCCACCGATCCGGCTTATCTCAGGACGCTGGAAGAGAACGCCAGGCGCGCCGTGGAGGAGCGCTACACGCTCGACTCCATGATCGACAAGCTCACATCCCTGTATCTGGAGGTGGCGGCCTAGATGCAACCAGAGTCGGCCGAGGCGTTCCTGGATAGGAGGTTCTTGGTCGTCGGCGGAGCCGGGTTCATCGGCTCGCACATCACCGAGGGGCTCCTCGAACTTGGGGCTCAGGTCGTGGTCCTTGATGACCTCTCGAACGGGAAGAGCGCCAACCTTTCGGGCTCGAAAGGTCCCCTCGAACTCGTCCAGGGAGACGTGCGGACCTTCGACTTCGACTCCCTTGGCAAGCTCGACGGGATCTTCAACGAGGCAGCGAGGGCGCTCCTCCCATCGTTCGTCGACCCTGTGACGGACATGATGGTGAACGCAGGCGGAGCGATACGGCTCCTTGAGTACGCGAGGAAGCACGATGTGAAGCTCGTGCACGCGTCGTCCGGGAGCGTCTACGGCAACCCGACCAAGATACCGATCTCGGAGAATCATCCGCTCAACCCCATCTCGCCCTACGGCGTGAGCAAGCTCACCTCCGAACTGTACTGCTCGATGTACTTCAGGAACTACGGGTTGGACGTGGTCGCGCTCAGATACTTCAATGTCTACGGACCGAGGCAGACCGTCAATGAGGAGATGGGGGTTATCCCCATATTCGTCTCGAGGGCCCTCCGGAAGCAGCCACTGAGGATCTTCGGAGACGGGAAGCAGACGCGCGACTTCCTGAACGTGAGGGACGTCGTGGCAGCCAATCTGCTCGCCTACAGGAGCACTCGCTCTGCCGGCCAGATCATGAACATCGGCGGAGGAGGCGACGAGGTGAGCATCGAGGCCCTGGCGCTCATGGTCATGAAGGCGTGCGGATACGAGGCCCCCCTCGTCTACGCCGAACCGAAACCCGGGGACATCAGGAGGCTCGTCTCCGACAATAGCATGGCGAAGGAGGTCATAGGATATGTGCCGAGCGTCTCCCTCGATGCCGGCCTGGAAGGGTACATCCGGTACGCGAGGGGGCTTTGAGCTGTTCAGAATCGCCGGCCGCACCATGAGGTCTGCCAAGGGGGCCTGAGATAGAGTTGGACCTGACCATAGGCGTCGTCTCCCAAGGCTCCATCTACGACGAGGTACTGCTCGAGATGCTCGACCACCACGGGGTGGCCTATCGGCCTGTGGATGGGAAGGGCGAACCTCAGAAGTATCCAATCGTCCTGATGTCCAAGTACTCCGAGGAGTCCTATCCCCTCGCTCGCAGGTCGTGCAGCTCAGAGTCTGACATAATCATAGCCGAGAAGATCGTCGCGTTAGATCTCGCGCTCTCACTGCTGGGGGGAGGGGTGATTGACAGACGAGACAACTTCGACTTGGCCGTAAACGCGGAGGAAGAGAAGCTGCTCTCGGCCGTCAGGGAGCGTCTCTTCGCCCTGAAACTCCCGCTCGTGCGCAAGTGGTACTGGCCTGGCTCGGCAAAGGCCTGTTGTGTCCTGACACATGACATCGACTGGTTCGACTACTCACCGTTCCACAAGCAGGTAGTGAAGCAGTCGGCGAACCCCTTCAGGTTGCTGCGCCTGGCCTTCGACTCTCTGGTCAGGAAGAAGGACTACGGCTGGAACATCCCTGAGACGGCCGCCCTGGAGCAGGAATACGGTTTCAAGTCGACCTTCTTCTTCCAGATGTCCTACGGCGGCAAGGACCTGCTGGAGCAGAGCGCTGACATCCTCAAGAAGCAGTCCTTCGAACTCGCGTTGCACGGTGCACAGACCTCCTACAGAGACCCCGAATCGCTTAGGGACGAGCTCGCGCTCTTC
Source organism: Nitrososphaerales archaeon (assembly GCA_050013375.1). GTDB lineage: Archaea > Thermoproteota > Nitrososphaeria > Nitrososphaerales > Gagatemarchaeaceae > Gagatemarchaeum. The sequence continues at coordinate 23,918 of JBEKFK010000005.1, forward strand.
CGGAAGCGGATCGGGCTCGACCCGATGGGCCTGCGCTACCACATCCTCAAGTTCGAACCCCCACACACGTGGGAGATAGAAGCCGCCGCCGGGCTGGAGTACGACGCCACCTTCTACTTCAACCGATTCTTCGGATTCAGAGCGGGCATCTGCTTCCCCTACCACCCCTTCTCCCAGCAGTCGAGGATACCGATCCTCGAGCTGCCGACCGGCTACATGGACTGGACCTCGCTCCACCAAGAGCAGGATGCGGGAGAGCAGCTCGAGACGCTGGAGAAGACGAGGAGGGCGGTCGAAGGGTATCATGGGGTCCTCGTCGCGAACTTCCACAACACGTACCTGAACCGCGAGACATTTCCGAGCGTCTACGGGACGTTCAAGGCGCTGCTCGAGACCGCCAAGAAGGAAGGGTACTGGGTCGGAACGGCCCGGGAGTGCGCCAACTGGTGGCAGCTCAGGGCGAGCTCCCAGATTGATCCCCGGCTGGATTCCGGTGAGGTCGTCTGCTCGCCGTCGCGCGCGGGTGTCATCGTCGAGAGAGAAGACGGATCGAGCCAGATGATTGCCCCGTCGCAAACTACATAGATCGGGGAACAGGTGGAATTCCGATACCAGCAGTTCGCTCCGTGGTCTACCTGACCTATCACTTCCCGCCGGAGGTCGGTGGCATCCAGACGAGGATATCGAAGTACATCGACAGGCTGTCAAGGCGAGGGGTCCGGGTCCAGGTCCTCGTTGCCGGACGCATCCCTGTGGTGCGTGGTGCGACTCCCGGTGCGGAGGTCGTCCCTTGCCCAGGAGGGATGCGACGTCTGCCTTACAGCGTCAAACTCGTGACGAAGAGCATCATCGACTCGAGGGCCGATGTGGTACACGTGTTCACGGGATCCTCGACCCTGCTCGGGGTCTACGCGCTGGCCGTCGCCAAGTTGACGGGGGCGAGACCGGTGATAAGCCTGTTCGGACGCGAAGACTTCGAGTTCACCGGTGCCGTGCCCCGGACACTCTTCCGTATCTCGACGGTCCTCGCCGATTCAATCGACGTGAACTCGACGGCGACAAGGTCCCTGCTCCCGACGGAGCTCAGGCCAAAGGCACACGTCCTGCTCGGAGCGGCGGAGGAGCCCCCGAGAACAGGATCGCGAGAAACTCGTTCACCGCCCATGGTGCTCTTCGTGGGACGACTGGTCGCAAGAAAGGGGGTAGACGATCTCCTGAGGGCGTTCGCGATTGTGAAGTCGCGCCTCCCTGAGGTCAGACTCTCCATAGTGGGTGACGGCCCGGAGATGGAGCATCTGGTCAGGCTGAGGGGGCAGTTGGGCCTCAGTGACTCGGTGGATTTCAAGGGAACCCTGACCGGGCCCAGGCTCGATCAAGAGTACGAGCAGAGTAGTCTATTCGTTCTGCCATCCAAGGATGTCGCCTCCGATCCGGCCAACGAAGGTCTCGGCCTCGCACTGATCGAGGCGTCCATGCACTCCAAGCCCCTGGTCGGGACCCTCCATGGAGGGATCCCAGAGATAGTCAGGCATGGCGAGAACGGTCTCCTTGTCCCGCCGGGAGACCCCAACGCGCTGGCCGCGGCCGTGGTGACCATCTTGACAGACCCGGAGAGGGCCCGCTCGATGGGTTCCGCGGCCCTCCAGAGCGCGTTGTCCCGTTTCAGCTGGGACAGGGCGACGGACGTCCTCCTGGAGTCCTACGCCGCATGAGCCTCGTGAAACCATACGGTGCAGCGGCGAAAAGGTTGAAAACCCGGCATTTTACGAGCACCCCAGGTTCTGCCATTCGATGACCGCTACTTCGGAAGTCCCAGCGCTGCAGGTCATCGACATCACCAAGCACTACGACGTGCGGGTGAGGAAGATAACCAGCTCGATGGAGTTTCGGAGCTACATCTCGGTGCTCCGGGGGAAGAGGGACCGCCAGATGACCGCGCTCGACAGGGTCAACTTCACCATCGCTCCGGGCGAGGTGTTCGGCCTCCTCGGACCGAACGGAGCGGGCAAGACCACATTGATCAAGATACTCTCGACCCTCGTCCTCCCCGATTCAGGCCAGGCACTTGTGTTCGGGACGGACGTGGTGAGACAGCCTAGGGTCGTTCTGAAGAAGCTCCAGGCGGTCTTGGCTGAGGGGTGGGGATTCGAAAGAAGGCTCAGCGGGAGGCAAAACCTGCAGTTCTACGCGACCTTGTACGGCATCCCGAGCGAGACGGCGGCGCGACGGATCGACGAACTTCTGGAGTTCTGTCAGCTCACGGAAGCGGCAGACCAGATGTTCCAGAAATACTCTACCGGGATGACGCGCAAGCTTCTCGTCGGCAGAGCGCTCCTCACCGACGCATCCGTCCTCCTCTTCGACGAACCAACATCCGGCCTGGACCCCGCATCGGCCGCCGACTTCAGAGGTTTCCTGAAGAACATCCTCGTGCGCGAGCGGGGGAAGACTCTCATCTGGGCGACGCACAACCTTACCGAAGCTCAGCAGGTCTGCGATACGATAGGAGTCCTGAACAAGGGCCACATCATAGCGACCGGGACCCCCTCCGAAGTGAGGAATGCGATCGCCGAGAAGGTGAGCATGACCGTTACTCTGGCTGGAAACGGACTGCCCAGCCAGGATGATGGATTTGGGATGATCTCACGCATCAACGGCGTGACCAAGCTCGAGATGAAGAAAGACCCCGAGACCGCGAACATCAAGCTCGAGGTCGAGGCCACCAGAGACGTTGACTACAACAAGATCTTCGAGGCTCTCTCTGCCCTCGGGCTGAGGATAGTTGGGGTCGAGGCGTCCCAGCCGAGTCTGGAGGAGGCTTTCATAAGGCTCACGCGGGGGGACAAGTCGTAGTGCAGTCGCCCGTCGAACTCTCAAAGGTCTGGGCCCTGACGAAGAGGGACATATACAACTGGTCCACCTACAAGAGCCAGATCCTCACGACGGTGGCGTCCTCGATCGTCGGCATCGCCGCGTGGGGTGTGAACGCGGACTACAGGAACATCTCGGTCCCCCAGTACAACACCGACTATGTCTCGTTCCTGATCGTCGGGATCCTGGTGACCAACCTGATCCTCCCTCTCGGGAGCGGGATCCAGAAGCAACTGAACCCTTGGACCTTGGAGACGATACTCATGACGGGGATCAAGACGCCCACGTTCGTCCTGGGCACGTCCCTGTGGACATACATCCTCTCGGTGGTTCTCTTCATACCCCAACTGTATCTGGGCATCTACGTCTTCAAAGCTGTCCTGGTCGTCAACTTCATCTCACTGGCCGTCGCCATCCTCATCTCCGGCCTGATCATCTTCTGTCTGGCGATGATCTCGACGGGGATCCGGATAGTGACTAAGGTTACCGACCCGATCACGTGGGGGCTGGCGATGGCCGCGTCCCTGCTCTCGGGAATGACCTACCCCGTCTCGCAGCTGAACACCTACATTCCAGGCCTCTCGACGGTCTCGTGGCTCCTCCCTCAGACCTGGATATACCACATAGTGAGGCTCTCGAGCCTCGAAGCAGGCTCGCTTCTCAATCCAGGAGTAGCCGAGGCGTTTCTCGCTACTCTGGCCTACGCGCTCGTCCTTATCCCTATCTCGGTGTACGTGTACCGGTGGGGCCTTCAGAGGGCGAAGAAGGACGGGACGCTGGGGTGGTACTGACTCGATGCTCCATTTCACCAGGATCACGGCATAGCGAGCCTGTGTCTTGACAGGTCTCCCGAGATGAGAAGGATGAGGTTGCGGGGCGGGAATCGATCCCTCTCAGGTCTAGCACGCGTCGCGCTCCCAGTGATACTGCTCCTTCTGGTCGGTAGCCCCTTCGTCTCCATCGCGCAGGCTCAGGCCAGCGCCTCAAATCCCTCACAGTACGCCGACCACGGTTTTGCAACACTTGGTGCCGGCGACAGAGTGACCCTGAGCTCTCTTGAGGCCCTGACGGGCGGCAGCGTCACCGTCAGCGCCTTCGAGCGGGTGATACAGAAGGTCTTCCTCCCTCTGGACGTGAGAGAGGTCCTGCTCGACATCGGGTGGCAGAACTTCACCGCTGGCAGCCCGCCGTACCAGACGTGGGTGAACAACTGGTTTGTCGCCAGCGATGTGATGGGCCTCAGCAACGTGCTCTACGTGGGTCAGCTAACTGCAGAGGGGTTTGGGTCCCCGTGGGTCAACAGCCTCATCGGCATAGATCCCACCGTGGCTACCTACTACTCCAACGGCACGCGCGCAGCATACGTCTCCCTGGACAACCCAGAGGTAGCCCGCTACCTAGAGAGCGACCTCACCGTTCTCTACTCATACTACGGGGTGTATCCCAGCTGGGCCGGCCTCGGGACGGGTTCCTCCCAGAGCAACCCGTACTATGCCCCCCATGGATCCGTACCTATCGTCGGGTACTCGAACGTCTCGATCAGCAGCTTCGTCAACTCTCCATACTACAACGCCGACGTAAACGGGACGGGCTACCTCTCCGATGGTAAGCTAGACGCCCTCTGGAGCGAGTATCGTAACGTCCAGCCTGCGATTGTTCTGTCCTCCGGACAGTGGATGACGTCTACGCCCTATCAGGTCTTCGGAAGTGGGAGCTCGACCAGTTTCGTTGAGATGCGGTTCGACCTCCCGTCAAGCACGGCGACGCTACAGGTGAGGTGGTACGGCGATGTGGTAGGTAACCCCGGGAGCCTCAACATGACCATATTCGCGGACAAGAACGGCGGCCTCGACCCTAGCAGGAAGCTCGCGAGTTCGGTCGCGGGTGCTTCATCATTCAC
>JBEKFK010000006.1:0-25156 GCA_050013375.1 Nitrososphaerales archaeon
AAATCCGAGGAATGGAAGAAGAAGGCAAGCATGGCAAAGATGGGGGACAAGAACCCAATGAGGAATCCAATCTATGCCAAGAGGATGGCCGACTCCAAGCGAGGAAGGCCGAATCCGAAGCATCGTGAGTTCTGGAGGCTCAACCACGACGAACAGCTCAGGAAGATGATGGTTGGGGAGCACAAGAAACCCAACAGGCTCGAGAAGCGGTTGATCGACCTCATTCAGCGGGCGAATCTACCATTCAAGTATGTCGGCAACTGGGAGTTCATTCTGGGCGGCAAATGTCCTGATTTCGTGAGTATAGATGGCAAGAAGCTGCTCATCGAGCTGTTCGGGAACTATTGGCACACCGTGAAGGCGAGGGAGACGGTGGAGGAACGAGTCGCCCGGTTCAGAGAGCACGGGTATGAGACACTGGTTCTCTGGGAGAAGGAAATGGACGATGAACAGCTCATACTGAGCAAGATTCGGCGGTTTTGCGACGAGAACTCGGCCAATCTTGGTCACTAATGGCGCTCAAATGTGGGCTAAATGCAGAAGGAAAGTGGCTCTATAACGTTTATACAGGGATTTGGCGCATGCTATTGCTAAGGCAATAAACTTGGTCTCCGCGTACTGTGTCAAATGTAAAGCAAAGAGAGAGATGAAGACCCCTGCGAACATCACCATGAAGAACGGGAAGAAGGCGGTCCAGGGCGTCTGTCCGGTCTGCGGCACGAAGCTCTTCCGCATCGGGGGCAAGGTCTAGGACCTACCCCTCGGCTTTTTTCTCAATCCACACGGATATGCTGGTCTGGTCCGCGGGCTCGCCCTTCACCTCCGAGACCTTCAGGCCGACCAGCCTGACCGGGACCTTCTTCTCCTGAAACGACCTCATCAGCGAGCGCGCCTCCTTCAGGATCGTCCCGGTCTCGCCTGAGTACTTCGGCAGCCTCGCCTCCCTGGTGTGGGTCTCGAACCCCCTGAAGCGGACCTTGATCCCGACCTTGCGGAAGACCATGTGGGACGACCGGACCCTCTCGCCCAGCTCCGAGGCGAGGGCGGCTAGAATCTCGTCGACCACTCCCCAGTCCAGCGAGTCCTCCTCCAGGGTCCTCTCGGTGCTGAACGACTTCAGCTCGTGCTCCCTGACCGGCTCGTCCTCGAGCCCGTTCGCGACCTCCCAGATCCAGAGCCCCGACCCGCCGAGCCTCCTCTTCACGACGTCGGCGTCGAGCGCCTGGAGGTCCCCGACCCTGGCTATGCCGAGGTCCTTGAGGAGCAGCTCGGTCTTGACCCCCACTCCGGGGATGACCCCGATGGGCAGGGGGGCCAGGAACTCGCGGGTCTTTCCAAGGCCGACGACGGTTATGCCGTCGGGCTTGTGGAGGTCCGTCGCTATCTTGGCCGCGGACTTGGACTCGGCTAGGCCGATCGAGCACGTCAGCCCCGTCTCCGCGCGGAGCGCCTCCTTGAGCGCCGCGACCCAGGCCTCGGCCTCGGACATGGAGGCCACGACGCCGCTGAGGTCGACGAAGGCCTCGTCAATCGAGACCTGCTCGAACTCCCGGACCCGTGACCGGATGGACTTCATGACCTGGCTGGAGAGGGACTCGTAGTACTCGAAGTCCGGGCGCAGGTAGACCGCCTGGGGGCAGAGCCGCCAGGCCTCGGAGATGGGCATGGCGGACCTGAGCCCGAACCGCCTCGCCGGGTAGTTGCAGGAGACGACGACGCCCCTCCCCTTCCCCTGCCTGGGGTCGGCCCCGATGACGACCGGGGCGTCCCTGAGGGAGGGGTTCCTCCTGGCCTCGGCGGACGCGTAGAACGAGTCCATGTCGATGTGCGCGACCAGCCTGACGGGCCTCCCGGGGGGATCCTGGGCTCCGGTCTCCTCCGAGAGGGGCCGGTATCCGTGTGGAGGGGCCGCGGCGGTCATGGACGGGACTAGAGGCGCGGGGGATAGTTAAGGCCGTGGCTGGCTACTCGAGGTAGAAGGCCGGCTTGAACGGGAGCGCGCCGGACGCCTTCTTCGCCGGGTCGTGGATCCCGTCCGCGCCCGCCTTGAAGACCCTGACTACGAGCCCCGTCTCGGACGAGATGAACCCCGCCGCCCTGCTGAGGATCTCGAACTCGTCGAACCCGCTGAGGCCCGCCAGCGTCTCGACCAGGTCCTCGCCGAGCTCGTACTGGAGCTTGATGACCCTCTCCGGCTTGATCCCGGTCCTCGCGTACTTCTTTATCACCGCTCCGCGGTCGCCGTGCTCCTTCTGCGCCCTTCGGAGCTCGAGGAAGTACTCCCGGGCGTCATCCGAGGCGACGTAGAGCGTCAGGGACTTCTTGGACTCCTTGATTATCTTCAGGAGGTTCCTCGCGTCCTCCAGGACGCTGTTCACCAGCAGCTCGGCGGTCTCGGCCGCGGCGTCCTCGGGGAATTCGATCGTCGAGGGCCAGTCGGCCATGGTTATCAGGCCCCTGCCGCCCATCCTCTGGTTCAGCTCCTCGGCCGCGAAGGGGATGAAGGGCGAGAGGAGGCGGACCCAGGTCTCGGTCACGAGCTCGAGCGTCTGGCGCCGCGGGCTCTCCTCGCGCCTCAGGTACCAGCGGATGTCGTTCCAGACGTCCAGTAGGGCGACCGAGAGGGCCTTCCTGATCTTCATCGTCTCGACCGAGGCCGTGACCGTCTCGACCCTCCGGCGCATCACAGAGATCAGCCACCTGTCGAGGTGGTCCGGGTCCCGCTGGACGGTGTCCCTCAGGGACTTCTCGATGAAGGGGAAGAGCGACTCGATCTTGAACTTGAGGTCCTCGGCGTTCTTGGCCTTCCAGTCGGCGTCGTCCATGCCGTCGGCGGCCAGAGCGAGGGTCGCCCTGAGCGCGTCGGCCCCGTACTGCTCGAGCGCCTGCCTCCAGGTGACGAAGATGGACCTCGACTTTGACATCTTCTGGCCCTCGATCTCTATCATCCCGTTGACGCTGAACCCGACGGGCCAGAGCCGCTCCTCGAAGAGCGCGACGTGGTGGAAGGCGTAGAAGGTGAGGTGGTTGGGTATCAGCTCCTTGGCTGAGTTCCGGAGGTCGACCGGGTACCAGTAGAGGAACTCGTTCCGCATGTTGTTCAGCATTTTGGGGTCTATGCCGGAGAGCTTGGCGACGTGCGCCTCGGACCCCTTCCCCGTGAAGATGTAGTCGAAGACCTCCGGGACCAGCTGCTCCTGCTTCACCTTCTCGGCGTTGACCAGCTGGTTGATCGTGTAGAACGCCATGTAGATGGTCGAGTCCGAGAGCGTCTCCACGATCCACTCCTTGTCCCAGGGGAGCTTCGTCCCCATCCCCGACCGCCTCGCGCACGGCCAGTTGCGGAGCCAGTCTATGGTCGAGAAGTACCACTCGAGCGACTGGTCCGGGTAGACGTTGGCCTTCCTGATTAGGGACTTTGTCCTCTCCTTCCAGGACGGGTCGGAGTAGTTCAGGAACCACTGGTTCTCCAGGATCTTGACGTAGCACCGGGTGCCGCACTTGCAGACTACCCTCTGGGGGAGCTCCTGCATCAAGGCGAGCGTCCCTGCCGCCTTCATCGCCTCGACCACCTTCGGCTTGGCATCGCTCACCTTGAGCCCGCTGTAGCCGTCGCAGTTCGGCTTCATGACGCCCTTGTGGAACTCGGCCTTGTAGAGCTCGGCCGTCGCGTCCTCGAGCCTCGGGTCGTTGGAGTCCTTGACCTCCCGCTTCTTCACCTCGTCTCTGGCAGGGACGTCGGAGTATCCCTGGATCGAGATGATCGATATCGGGCTGAGACCACGGGCGACCTCACGGATCTCGGGAGACGCGCCGCCCCTGCCCTCCTGGATGTCGACGAGACCCATGTAGTCGTAGGGCGCGTGGGCGGGGACGCTGTAGACGACCCCGGTCACCAGCTCGGTGTCGACGAAGGAAGCAGGGAGGACGGGCAGCGAGGCGCCGGTCACCGGCGCGGTCACGGTCGCCCCGAGCAGCTCCGATCCCTTGAACTCCCTCACGACCCGGACGCTGTGCAGCTGCTCGGCGAGCCTGTTGACGGCGGATGAGCTGATGATCCACGCCTCCCCGTCCACGTCTGCCTCGCAGTAGGCGCCGTCGGGGCGCAGCCAGACGTTCGTCGCCCCGAAGATCGTCTCGGGCCTCAGGGTCCCGGCCACGAGCCACTTCTCCCCCAGCTTGAACTTGATCAGGTTGAACTCCTCCGGAGAGACTCCCTCTCCCTCCATCCTGTCGTGGTCGCCTGTGGGGCTCTCGTCGTGCTTGCACCAGACGACGGGGTGGGTGCCCTGGACGACGTAGCCCAGCTCGCGAAGGCGCAGGTACTGCCACTCGATGAACTTCTTGAAAGCCGGGTCGACGGTCCTGAACTCCCTCCGCCAGTCGATGGAGAACCCGGTCGCCTTCACGGCCTCCCGGGATACCCTGGTGTAGTACGAGGCCAGGTACTCGGGGTCGACGAAGCGGTCCACCTCCTCTGACGGTACGCCGTCGATCTGGGTGAATGCTCTCCTCACAGACTCGTCCCCCTGGGAGAGCCGGTAGCTCATCCCCGGGATGGACTCCCCGGTCCAGTGCCAGGCCCACGGGAAGAGGACGTTGTAGCCCCGCATCCGTTTGAAGCGGGCGTAGATGTCCACCCTCGTCGCGGTGAAGCAGTGCCCGATGTGCAGCGGCCCGTTCATGTACGGAAACGGGAAGGTCACGAAGGACTTCTTCTTGCCGAAGAGGGGCTCGGACTCGAAGACCCTCTTCTCGTTCCACACGCTGAGCCAGTGCTTCTCGTAGGACGCCATGCGATCCTAGCTCCCCAGGAGGCCCGAGACCAGGTCGTAGACCGCCGCTGAGGCCTCCCCGATCCTCTCGGCCGACGGACCGCCGCCCTGGGCGAACTCCTTCGTCCCCCCTCCGGAGCCGCCGAGCGTCTTGGAGAGGCTCCTGACCACAGAGTCAGCGGCGACGCCGAGGCTGGCGGCCGACTTGCCAACAAAACAGATGATCCGCGCGCTGCTCCCGCGGGGCGACAGACTGACGTAGACGAGGGAGGGGTCCGCGGTTACGCTCTTCTGGCCCTGGCTAACAATCAGTTCTTCGTTCAGCTCCTGGTCGTTCGAGAGATAAACCTTTACACCCTTGACAGGGCGAGCGGAAGAGAGTATGGTGGGAATCGAGGAGGCGACCAGCCTCTCGCCCAGGGACTTCTCCCGCCGGGATGTCTCGTCGAGCTTCTGCTGGAGCTCCGCCAGGACCTTCACCACGTTCTCCCTCTGGGTGTTCAGCGCGGCCGAGGCCTTCCCGATGGTCGAGTCCATCTCCTGGACGTACTCCACCGCCGGGTAGCCGGCGACGAAGTGGAGCCTCTCCACGCCGTCCTGGACCCTCTCCGTCCTGACTATCTTGATGAGCCCGACCTCGCCAGTCTTCCGCACGTGGGTCCCGCCGCAGGCCTGGACGTCCCAGTCGGCGATGTTCACTATCCTCAGAGTCCTCGAGGGCACGACGCCGCCCTGGAAGATCCTGAAGCCGTACTTCTCCTCGGCCTCCTTCCTCGGGAAGTTGGTTATCGTCACCGGGAGGTCCCTCATCACCACGTCGTTCGCAACGTCCTCGATCTTCCTGGTCTCATCCTCGCCGAGGTGGGCGAAGTGGGTGATGTCGAGGCGCCCGTAGTCAGCCTCCTTGAAGGCCGAGTGCTGCCAGACCCACGGGCCCAGCACCTGCCTCGAGGCCCCGTTCAGGATGTGCGTCGCCGTGTGGATGCGCTTTATCCTCTGCCGCCTCACCGAGTCCACGGCGCCGTGGACCTGGGAACCGGCAGCGGGGAGGTCCCCGTCGACCTTGTGGAGGATCACGCCCCCGTACTTTATGACCTCGGTGACCGGCAGGCCGTTGATCTTCCCGTGGTCCGGCTCCTGGCCGCCTCCCCTCGGATAGAAGGCCGACCTGTCGAGGACGACGTACCCGCCCTCGAGGCTCTTCAGCACCTTAGCGTCGAACTCGAACATGTCGACGTCCTCGTAGTACAGCGGCTCGGTGTCCGGGAGGTCCGACGTCTCGAACTTCCGGCCCTTCTCCTCGGTCTTCTGGCTGATGTGCTTGGCGACCACCCGCTGATAGAAGTCCTCGGGGACGGCCACCTTGGCCCCTCCCTGGACGAGCTGCTCCGGCGTGATCCCGTCCGACTCGTAGAGCTTGACGAGGTCTTCCACGCCGACCTCCTTCTTCGAGGCGGCCAGGGAGGCAACCACCTTCGACGCCCGCTGGGTCGAGGAGGCATACCTCGACTCTTCGACGCGGAGGACCTTCGAGACGTCGTCGTGGTGCTGCAAGAGCTCGGGGTACATCTGGGAGAGGGTCTCGGCCTGCCACTGTACCACGTCGAGCAGGTCGAGGTTGAAGCCGTAGCGCTGGATGAACGACTGCGCCCTGCGGAAGAGCACCCTGAGGTTGTACCCGCCGCCTACGTTGCTTGGGAGCTGGCCGTCGGCGACCGCGAACAGGAGCGTCCTGGCGTGGTCCGCGATGGCGTAGAGCGCCTCCACGGGCCCCAGCTTCTCAACTATCACGGCGGGCTCGACGCCGAGCACCTTCGCCATCTCGCGCCGGGCCTCGGTCAGGGTGGCGAACTCGTCGAGGTTCATGGTCCCCGCGAGGCGTGAGTACCTCATGAAGAGGTCCCGGTCGTACTCGACCTTGCAGGTCTCCTGCATCCTGGCGAGGACGGGCGCGAAGGTCGTGTCGTAGGACGTCGGGGTGCCCTGGGTGATCCAGCTGAACCTCTCAAGGCCGGCCCCCATGTCTATCACCGGCTCCTTCATCTCCCTGTAGTTCGTGATGTCGCCCTCGAACGCCGTGAAGACGGCGTTCCCGAGCTCGAGGCCCCTGACGAAGTACTCGAGGCAGTATCCGAATGCCCCGGGAGCGCCGGTCCAGACGGACTCGATGAACGATATCTCATTCTCCGGGATCCCGAACTCCTTCGTCATGAGCTCGAAGTCCAGGTCGATGCACCTGTCCTTCCAGTAGCCGTCCTTGTTGGCGATGGCTGTCTGCCCCACCATGCAGAACGAGGTGTAGTGCTTGCCGCTCACCCCGACGCTCGGCACGTCATTGAAGCGTGCGCACATCTGCGGGACGACCAGCGGGTTTGCCGGCAGCTCGAAGACCACCTTCCCCCCCTCAATCCTCTGGAAGTCGATGATGGAGGCCACCGTGAAGTAGAGGTCCGGCCTCCAGCGGCTCACGATGGGGTACCTCTCGACGATGGTGTGGCCGTTCCTGACGAAGAAGTCCTCTATGGTCTTCCAGGAGGAGACGTAGTCCAGCGGCTTCTTGGTCGGCGGGTCCCCGATGAATGAGTATGGCGAGCACGGCTGGTCGTCACAACGCGCCTTCTCCGGCCGGAGGGTCCAGAAGTGCTTTCCGCAGCTCTCGCACTGCTTCCTCACGAAGCCCTTCCGCTTGAAGAGGTCGACGAGGTAGTACTTGTCGTAGTCCTTCGAGAACTTCTCCTGGAGTAGGGCCTTGTCGTTCGCCATCCGGAGCGCCTTGACGCTTCACCCTCTCGAATCGGTAAATAAAGTAAGAGATGGGTCGATGCCGCGCGCCGGAGATTCCGTCCGCCGCGCCCGTTCGGACCACGAAAACTATAAAAACGGTAGTGGGAGGGCAAATCGCAATATGACTGACTCTTACATGTACGCCGCGCTCTTGCTTCACAAGGCCGGCAAACCAGTCAACGAGGATAATCTGACTGGGGTTGTCAAGGCGGCGGGAGTAGAGGTTGACACGGTTAAGGTAAAGGCACTTGCATCTGCACTGAGCGAGATCAACATCGACGAAGCTCTGAAGAACGCCTCCGTCATGGCGGTCGCGGCCCCGGCCGCGGCGGCTCCTGCAGCTGGCGCCGCGAAGGCCGAGGAGAAGCCCAAGGAAGACGAGAAGAAGGAAGAGGAAGCTCTGGCGGGTCTGGCCTCCCTGTTCGGGTAAGCCGACTCATCCAAGACTCACCGTCTTCGCTGGCTGAGCATCTCAAGGGTCAGCGGAGCACGCAGACCGCTCGTCGGGTACTGCGGAGAATACAGTGGCCCGCTCAGCAAGTCTGATACTGCTCGAAGGCCTGTGGCAGCTCTACTGGTAGCCCTTCTCTTTGGCCTTCGCCATGAGGGCGCCCGCTTCCGCCTCGGCCTTCCCGAAGATTGCCGGCGCGCTCTCTGAGGTGATCTCGCCGACCTCCACCGCGAGCGCCATGGCTTCCCTGTACGCCTTTGCGATTATCTCGGGCGCCGTGTCCTTGGTAACGTAGCCGATGTAGACCGCGAGCGCGCGGGAGGAGGCGAACCCTGAGAGCAGGCTCTCCCTGTACTTCTCCAGGTCGATGGCGACCGCGTCGGCCGCGTAGATCAGGCCGTTCTCGTATGCTAGCGCGATCGAGAGGCCCGCACGGATGGGCTTGATCCCGAGCTTCGAGAGCAGGCTCGCGAGCTTGGGCGATATCTGGGTGCCCGCCTTTGCGGCCACCGAGTCCTTTACGATCCAGATGCTCCCGGACTCAATCTTGGTCGGGATGCCTGCCTCCCTGAACTCGCTGAGGACCGGACCGGCCGGCTGGCCCGTGTTCCCGGCGGGGACCATGATGTCGATCGGCGCGATGTCGCCTGCCCTTGCGGCTAGGCTGACACGGTTCTTCTCGAGCAGTAGGAAGAGCTTGAACGGGTCGAGGTTGGAGAAGAGGAGGGCGTTCTGGCCGGTCAGGTGCTTGAGGAGTTCGTCGGCGTTCTTGATCCCGGCCTTCTTCAGGGCGAGCTTGGCGAGCTTGTTCTTCACGACGACTATCTCGGCGTTGTTGCGGAGGACCTTCCTGACGGCCATCAGCTGGGCTGAGCGGACCTTGGAGAGCTGGGTTACTACTATGACGGGGTACTTGTTCGACAGCTTCGAGATCTTGTCTACGGTGGAGACCTTCTTCTCGCTGTACTCCCGCTGGGCCTGGACCTGCTGGCTCATGATTCGCTTACCTTGCTCTTCACGGGCTTGCCCATGGTCGTCTTGACTATCACGGCCCTGATGTTCCTGTCGCCGCTGGGCAGCTTCTTCTGGACTGCCGCCACCATCGCGAGTATGTTGTCAGCGAGGTCGGCGTCCGAGAGCTTCCTGTCTCCCACCTTCGCCGCAACGGCGAGAGTGGCCCTGCTGCGGACCCTGACCGCGGTCCTGGTGCGGGTTATCATCGCCTCGATTGGGGCGTTCGGAGGGACCGGGGTGGGGATCTTCCCCTTCGGGCCGAGGGAAGTCCCGAGGATCTTACCGATCCTCGGCATGAGAGCGGTATCTGCCAGGAAAAAGTCATACTGCCTCGCCAGCTTCTTCGCCTCCTTCTTGTTTCCGGCGAAGTTCTCGAGCTGTGACGGTTCGAGGGTCCCTTCGACGCCTGCGTTCTTGGCCCTGAGCAGGAGGTCTCCCGAGCCGATGAAGCAGATGGTGGACTTGTGGGATCCTGGGTGCGGCAGGTAGACCGTCTCGTTGATGTTGAGGTCGGTCTTCTTCGGGTCAACGTCCTTGAACGTTATAACGGACTCGACGGTCTCGGGGAACTTCCTCTCCTTCGACTCCTTCCCCTTCTTCACAAGTTCTGCAAGCTGTACGTTCGTAAGCAATTCTAATCCCGAAAGCCAGACCGAGCCTCAGGACTGTCATTAAAAGAGTTTCGCTAGATTTCGGGCGCCCCTAAGCGAGCGAGACGGGGTCGCCGACCCGAAGGACGCCCTCCGCCAGCGCCGTGCACATGACCCCCAGGTTGGACCCGTGGACGGTCTGGATCGTCTGGAGTATCCGGGTGTCCTCCGCAATCCCGGGCTGCCTCATCGTGGTGACTTTGCAGCGGACGTTCGGTTTCCCGACTCGTAGGCCGAGTGATCCGAGTTCGAGGTCCCTGCCCACCCACTCGTCCTCGACGTAGCCCTCCAGGCCGCGCTCAGTGGCCACGACTATGTTCGGGCGGAACCGCCTGACATCGAAGTCTCCCCCGGGATAGGCTCTGCTCATGGCTTCGAGGGAGGCCGTGGTCAGGAGGTGGAGCGTCCTTCCCGATCGGACCCAGGCCTCTGCGATCCTCGGGTAGCGCACGAGTTCGACCTCCGTGCCGAGCGACCCTCCAACAAGCCGGCTGGCGTCCGGGTCCCTGGTGGTGCAGATCTCGGCCCCGGCAGACCCGATCGTGACCTCGTGGTCGCCGTCGGGCTCACCGGAGAGCCTCGCCCAGAGCTCGAGCATGGTGGGGTGGCCGAGGGTCTCTCCCCAGGAGAAGGGGTGGGACTTGGGGTCGAGGACCCTCTTTGACTGGACGTCCCGCAGGACGTACAGGTGGTCTCCCGATATGCCCCTGGTGAGAACCCTGCTCTCGGCGAGCTTCTCCCCCTGCAACCCGTTTACGGGGTAACGCCAGATCTCGGCCACCCTTCCGAGGGTCATCGCGATTCTTCGTGACGGAGCAGTGTCTTTACTTCTTTGCCTCGAAGGCGGCTATGGCCTTGTCCCACTTGCCCTCTTCGATCTGCGCGGTGAACTGCCTCGGGTCGGTGTCCTCTACCTTGAGGCCCATGCTGACGCAGCTGCCGACGACCTCCTTCACCGAGGACTTTATCGACTTGGCGTAGGAATCGTTGATCTTGATCTTGGCTATGCCGAGGACCTTGTCGAAGGTCACGTTCCCGACGAAGTCGACGTTCGGCTTGCCCGAGCCCTTGGGGATGGCCGCCTCCTTCACGAGGAGCGCCGAGGTGGTGGGCGTGCCGACCGAGACCGTGAATTTCTTGGTCTCCTGGTCGACCTCCACCTTCACGGGGACCTTCATCCCCTTGAAATCGGCCGTAACGGCGTTAATCTCGTTGACGACCTGCAGGACGTTTATCCCTAGCGGCCCGATGGCCGGACCGAGCGGGGCTCCTGCGGAAGCTTCCCCTCCCGTGACGAGTACAGAGATGATTTTCTTCTCTCCCATAACCAGCACTTCTTCGAATGACGGCTCCCGGCAGCGTATCTAAAGGTTTTCTGGGCGGGCTGGCGTGCTTTCGCCGACGGCCGGGATCATTCCTTCTTGGCGGCTTCGGGCTTCGCCTTCTCGACTATCTTGAGATAGGCGGCGTCCACCGTGACCGGGAGCTGGTAGGGCGTGTCCAGCAGGACGACGGTGACCTCCTGCTTCGCCGTCTCTATGCGGACTATCTTCGCGCGCATCGTCTTGAACGGTCCTGCCACTATCTCGACGATGTCGCTGTCGGAGAGCTCCGCCACCATGGACTTTGTGACCAGGAACTTCTCGATGTCCTGGAACTGCATCATGCCGGGGATCTTGGACCTGACGTGCTTGAACCCCTGGATGCTCTCGTCGACGACCTGGGAGTTCGGGGCCTCGAAGAGGACGTAGCCCTTCCATGTGTCGAGGGCGAGGATGGAGTAGATCGACTTGTGCTTCTGCTGCGCCTTGTTGGCGACGAAGGTCGCGACAGTCCTCTCCTGGCCTCCGGTGGTCTTGACCGGGTAGATCGAGCTCTGCTTTGGTTCTGACATGTTCCCAGTCTCGCCTATCCGAATATGGTCGGGAGGACCGTGGAGATGAACTTGATCAGGAACCCCATCGTCCCGACGACGGCGACGCCGAGGAGGACGAGCTTGAGGTAGAGCATGAACTGATCCCTGTCGCTCTTCTTGGAGAGCCTTATCACGGAGGCCATTGAGTTTAGGAAATCGCGAACGGTCAATTCTGAACGCTAACCTTGGCACCTTTCCCCGAGACCTCTTTATAAAACTACTCAAGAGCGTCAGCGGAACATCGCGCGTCCCAGGGCAGGATGGCGTCCTCCGGCTGCCCCGCCCCTCGGGTCAAACGTTTTTCTCCCTCGCCGGGGCGGGTGGCCCGAGTCCCAGATGGCCCCCGAAGGCAGACCCGCGACAGTACTGATAACCTCGACCAAGGATGAGGCTTCCGCGACCATAGCCAGGGGGCTGCTGAAGAACCACGGGTTCGAGTCGACCGAGATTGCGCTGAAGGGGAAGACGGTCTTTCAGAAGGGCTCCCTGCTGCTGGTGACCATCGACACCGAGATAATCAGCCCGCCCGACCTCGACACCTACTTCAACCCCCAGGCCTACGTCTTCCTCTCCAGGCACCGGGCGGAGTCCGGCATCCCCTCGCTCACCGTCCACACCACCGGGAACTTCACCGACAAGCCGGCGCTGGGCGGCAATCCGAAGGAAGTCGGAGGGGTGAACCCCGACCTTCTGAAGAACTACCTGCTGGCGCTGGACAGGAGGAAGGGACAGCTCGAGGGGTATGAGATCACAATCGAGGCGACCCACCACGGCCCGACCTCCCTCAAGAGACCGGTCCTGTTCGTGGAGCTGGGCTCGTCCGAGAAGAACTGGGGCGACGAGCGGGCCGGGGAGGTCATCGGCGATGCCCTGATCGAGGCCCTCACCCTGGGAAGGTCCTGGGACAGAGTGGCCATGGCCTTCGGGGGGACGCACTACCCGGCGAAGTTCAACAAGCTGATCCTCGAGAGCGACATCGCCCTCACCACCGTGGTCGCGAAGCACTCGCTCGAAGGGGTCGACAGCGAGATGTTCGGGCAGATAATCCAGAAGACCTCGAAGTTCCCGGGTCTCGTCGCGCTCGACTGGAAGGGGATGGGTCCGCACAAGGAGAAGATCCTCGGGTTCGCGAAGCAGTTTGCCCTCGAGGTCATGAGGCTCTGACGGGCCGCCAGACGGCCCCTCCGCGCTCAGGCGATTAGGGAGTCTACGAACGCGACCGGGTCGAACTTCTTGAGGTCCTTGTACTCCTGACCGACCCCGAGGAAGAGGATGGGGCGGTTGGTCGTGAAGGAGATCGAGAGCGCGGCTCCGCCCTTTGTGTCGGCGTCGGTCTTGGTCAGGATCGCGCCGTCGAACCCGGTGTACTTGCTGAAGAGCTGCGCCTGGGAGATGGCGTCGTTGCCCGCGAGCGAGTCGCCGATGAACATCTTGAAGTCCGGATTGACCACCCTGACTATCTTCCCCATCTCCTCCATCAGGTTCTGGTTGGTCTGCATCCTCCCGGCCGTATCCACCAGCAGGACGTCGACGTGGTGGGACTTTGCGTAGAGCGCACCGTCCCTCGCCACGGCGGCAGGGTCGGCGCCGTACCTCTGTGCGATCACCTTGACGGATATCCGGTCGGCGTGCTCGGAGAGCTGCTCAATCGCCCCTGCCCTGTGGGTGTCTCCGGCTGCGACCACGACCGAGTAGCCCGCCCGACGGAGCAGGTACGCGACCTTGGCGACCGTGGTCGTCTTCCCGGTCCCGTTGATGCCGAGGAACAGTATCGTGAACGGCTCGCCCTTCAGCTTCTTCGCGTCGATGAGCTTGAAGAGGTCGACGGTCCCGGCCTTGGTGAAGATGCCGGTCATGGTGGACCGCAGCTTCTCGCGCACGAGCGACCCCGTCTCCTTCGAGCGCTCGACGCTGAGCCCGGTCATCTCGGCCTTCAGGGAGTCTGTGATGCTCTCGACGACCTCCTGGGCGACGTCGCTCTCGAGGAGGGTGAGCTGGAAGTTCTGAAGGACCTCCTCGAGGTCCTTCTCCGAGAGCTTCTTCTCGGAGATTACCTTCGTGAGGGAGGAGAAGGCCTCTCTGAGCTTTTCGAACAATGCGCGCTACTGACCCTGTCTGTTCAAGAGCGATTGGAGTGCCCGCTGGTCAGATTCCAGCCTCTGGGCTATCTGGTTCCGCTGGGAGGCTATCGCCGTGATGTTCTCTTCGAGGTCGCCGGCTCGGGTATCCAGGAACTTGGTCGCGGTGTCCTTCGTCCTCTCGACGACCACGTTGGCGCCGATGTTGAGCAGGACCTTGTCGGTCTTTGGGGGGCTCGCGCGGAGGAGTATGCCGCCTCCGACAGGCACCAGCACCTCATCGGAGGTCGATGCGCTGAGGCCCTTTATGGTGTCGAGGGACGACCTGGTCTCTATCAGTATCCTCTCCAGGAGGCTCTGACGGGATGACAAATCGTTGTATGTGCTCTCGAGCATCCTGACCTCCGCCACCAGGTTGTTGACCCTCTCCTCATCTTTGCTCAATGTGAACTCTTCCTCCGGCCCGTTCTGACCCTTTTTAACGTTCCGAGCCGGAAACCCCAGGGAAGGTTGTGGTGAATGGAGCGCTCAGACGCCCAGCGCCTTGGTAAGGAACATCAGCTCTGGACCCGTAGTGAGGTTCCCGACGACCGCGTTCGCGGAGTTAGCGATGAGACCGGAGGTCAGGAACGGGATGCCCCCGTTGACGGACGCGGGATACGCGTCGACCTTGAACAGGCTTCCCATCTCCGCGACCTCCTGCTCGGTCAGCTTCGGATAGACGGCGGCCCCGCTGTTGGTGGCGACGATCAGCGCTCCCACCTGCACGTAGTGTTCGATGGTGAGCTTCTGGACCTCCACGTCAAGCACGTCCTTGACCTGGGAGACGGCCGCGGCGTCGAGGATCGGCGAGACGACCGCCCCGTTGTCGTTCGCCGCGACGAGGTTGCCGACGGCCGTGAACTTGGAGTTGAACTTCTCGACCCTGAGCCCTGTCTGGGACGCGATCTCCTTCACCTCATAGTCCTCGACCATGCGGGAGACGACCATCCCCTTGTTGTTCATGGCGATGAGAGGTCCGAGCAGCCTGGTCCCTTCGACCGAGACGAAGACCGGCGAGACCTTGAGGTTGTCGGCGAGCATGCTCGACTTGGTCGAGGCTATTCCCTTGGGAGCGAGAAGGAACTTGTCGTTGGCCCGCATGAAGATTCCGATGTTAGGGCTCCTGTAGACCTCTACTAGGTAGAGCCCCATCTAGGAAGACACTGGCTCGGGCGCCAGGCGAACGAAGACCACACCGTCCTCGTCCCTCTCCATCTCGAGCCTGATCCTCCTGGGAGGATTCGTGATTCCACGGGACCAGATCAGCTCGTTGACACCTTTCTCGATCTTGACTTCGGTCGCCTTCATGTGCCTTATCGTGAACTCCCGGATGATCCTCACCGCGACCTTCGTCCTCCTGTACTTGGGAGCCTCAAAGGCCCTGCGGAGCGGTACCATGTAGACGCGCGTAAGCGGTTCTAGGTTTGTAGACATCTGCTATCACTTTTGCCGCAGCTTTTGCCTGCGCCAGTCCCTCTGCTTCGGATTGAACCTGACGTTCCTGTTGGTCTTGATCACGACCCACGTCGGCACAGGCGCTGCCTGTTTCCTTGCCTTCATGAGGCGGTTCTTCTTCGACTTGTCTTTTACGCTGCCCATAACTCAAATCCTCCTGATTGTGAACTCCCGCTTCTTCCCCTGAATCGAGCCGAGCAGCTCCTTCAGCTGGTCGTCGTCTATCACCTGCTTCAGCTTCCCCGCGGTGGCCATCTGGATTATGTAATCCTCGATCGTCTGTGCGATCTGGGGCTTGACCATCTTGATGTTGGCGAGGCGCTGCCGGGCCTCGGAGGTCAGGGCCATGCGCATTATGTTCTCACGGAGTGCCTTCTTCTCCTTGTCTTCCTGTTGATCTTTCCTCGGCTGGCTATCCCTCTGTTCGGACAATCCCATCACCCGTATCTTGCTAGTGCAGGAATATCCTTCGATAGCTCCTTAAAAACGTCTTTGCTGACCTTGTCCAGTAGCGCGACTCCCTTCGGTGTCAGGACGCGGCCCTTGTTCCCGAGCTTAGTCACGAGCTCCGCCGCTTCCATATCCTTGAGCGCGTTCCTGATGATGGAGCCGCCGGAGTCTCGGTGATGCTTCGGGTAGTACGCCAGCGCTTTGCTCCCGCCGTATGCGGACTCTAGCTGCTGGAGCCCAACCGGGCCCTGGAGGTAGACCTTCCTGAGCAGCGATGCGGCTCTAGTGTACCACCAGTCGGCCGCCTGTGGGGGTCTCTCGGCGTGGGAACCGGTCTTCACGTAAGCGGCCCACACTGGGGGCTCGAGCTCCGGGACCCTCTTCAGGTGCTCCGCTAAGGCCTTGATCAGTTTGTCTGCAGGTACATCATGGACACGGACCATCTTTTTCCACGGAGTGAATTGGTCAGCCCTTACCGCTGTATATTTAAGCGTGTTTTGTGATTTTCTTCCTGTTCACGTGGCCGCACTCGCCGCAGGTGACCAGAAGGAACCTTCCGGGGCCCAGCCTCACCCTCGCGTTGATCCCCGGGTAGAGGAGTCCCTTGCAGCCGTGGCAGAAGAAGCGCCTGAGGCTCCAGTCGTACCTCACGTTGAACTTCAGCATGACCTTCCTGGCGAGGGAGGCCTGAGCCTTCGCTAGGTCGATGTCGCTCGGTGCTGTCGCCGCGGCCATCTCGATGAGGGCGGCCGCCGTCTGGACCGCCTCCCTCTTGGCCTCCTTCTTCTTCACGCTCCTGCTACCCGCAGACAAGGATTAATCGTAGCTGGTTTGCCTCAGGCACGGTGCTGAACCTAATCATCGCCGAGGCCGCGCTCGAGCTGGTCCCGGGCGAGATATCCAGGCACGCCTCGGTCAGGAACGACGCGAGGCGGAGGGAGCTCGACCCCTCTGTGATCCTCCTTGACAGGAGCATCCACCACGCGGCGATGCTGAAGCTCAAGGACGACACAAAGAGGGGAAGACCCGACCTCGTGCACCTCACTCTCCTCAGCGTCACGAGTGCCCCCCTCTACCAGGCAGGCAGGGTGAAGGTCTTCATCCACACCCGCGACGACGTCGTGATAGAGCTCAGGGAGGGGACGCGCCCCCCGAAGAGCTACTTCAGGTTCAGGGACCTCATGCAGCAGGCGCTCGTCGAGAGGCCCGACTCGGGACTGATCACTGTCTTCGAGGCCACGGCCCCCAGGCTGCTGAAGCGGATTGATTCCGACCCCGCGATGGGCCTCTCCGTCCAGGGAAGACCGGTCAGGCTCGAGGACCTGGCCGTCCAGCTGGAGGGCGCGAGGAACCCCGCGGTGCTCGTGGGAGGGTTTCCGAAGGGGCACTTCACGCCGCAGACGACGCAGGCGCTGGACGAGCTCTTGCGAATCGACGAGAACCCCATGGACGCCCACGTGGTGGCCGCAAGACTGGTCTACGAGGTGGAGAAGGCGGCGGTCAGGGCGCGCCCGTGACGGCTTGTCAAAAATAAAAAGGGGCGAATCTGGGTGCAAGCGAAGCGGTCGTCGTCCAGATCACACTTGAGGACAATCTGGTCTAGGACATAAGCCCTCCATTCTTCGTCTGTTTGGGCGAAAAGAGGCGAGCTTGTAACCCGGGTTCAAATCCCGGCGACCGCACCTATCCCCCTCCTGGTCGGAGCAGTTTCTTGAAGACTCTTGAAGCAGCTAATCGCTCACCCTACTCGAAAGAGCGCTTAACCCACGGATCCCGACCTTCGGTGCACACCCCTAGCTCGGCTATCGGGACAAATCGAACCAGGTTGCCCTATCCTGGCCGGCCCGGGCCGGCCCGGCCTATTCTCTAGTCGGAGTCAACGCCTTCCGGGGCCGCTCCTATTTCTCTGCCTGGAGCGCCTCGCCGACTCTCGAGCCCGAGGCAGTGTTGATACCGGTCGGTCCTGATAGGCTCCAACCCCCGCTTGAACCCGTGGGATTCGTGCGCGTCCTTCCATCTTTCCACAGCCAGAACATGTTGAATGTTGGAGCCGTGCAGACCATGAATGCGGGGATGATCATTAGAGACGGAACGACTAGGAAGCAGAACATCCCCCCGACGGCCTTGATCACGGATGATAAGTTGACGAATTGCTGCAAGGTGATGCGGTCTCGCAATAATCTGTACAGCGGGCTGTGTTCCTGGCCTCCCTCGGGGGTCGAGATGATGTACCCCGTTGTGAAATGGTCTCCGGCCATCCCGATGAAGTACACCCCTAGCGTGAGGAAGCTGACGAAGGTGTACGGCCCGAACAACCTGTTATCACGTAGGTTATAACAGGATTTAAGTCTAGTCCTCGGTCAGATGCCGAGATCGGGTTGTGCATGACCGGTCTCGCTCTGGAGAGAGCGCGCATGTTCCTACCGGCGGCTAGTACCTGGCACGTCTGAGCTCAACGAACGGGATGAAGAGCAACGAAGCCACGATCATCAATGCGAACCCGAGGTAGACGAAGAGCGGGCCAATCGCCGTGACGCCCGCGAGGAAGCCGAAGACGACGGCTGCTACGGGCTGCGAAGCGACAAGCAGGGACCTCATGACCGTTGCGGCTCGTCCGAGGATCTCCCCAGGTACTTGGGTCTGTACGAGCACGTTGATTGGGAGGTTGATGACGGCGAGCATTGCCCCCAGAAGTGAGAAGATGACGAATGCGGATGGGATCGAGGTGACCAGGCCGGCGAGTATCACCAAGGCTCCGGTGACGGCGACGCCGATGAACAGCAGCCGCCCCAGGTATCCCCTGAAGTTCACCTTCCCTATGGCGAGGGAGCCCACTATCGTGCCCAGGGCGAAGGACGCGAGCGTGAACCCGTAGACCGAGGCGCCCCCGTGTATCCAGACCTTCACGTACGGCGCCATCAGGACGGCGAGTCCCGCGCCGAAGAAGTTGACCAGCACACCGAAGACGATTAGCTCGAGGAAGACGCGGCTCTGCCTGACGTAGTGGAATCCTTCCCTGAACTCCCTCCAGAACCCCTTTTCGCCCGACCTGGGCGTCTCCCGGACCGCTGAGGCGCCTCTGGGCTGGCCGTATGTCTTCGTGATGAGCATCAGCATGGCGGCCGCAAAGAAGAAGGTTAGGCTGTCGTAGGTTATCGACGCTCCTGCGCCGACCGTCGCCAGCACTATCCCTCCGACGGAATAGCTCGCGAGCTGGTTGGCGGAGGCGCTCAGCATGAAGAGCCCGTTGGCGGCACCGAGGTTCTCCTTTCCGACGATCCTTGGGATTATCGCGGTGTTCGCGGCCGAGAAGAACTGGGTCCCGGTGTAGAGGACCAGGACCAGAAAGATGAGGGACGGGAAGCTGAGCGCGCCCGAGAGATAGAACAGCGAGATGACTGCAGTGACCGCGCCCTGCGTGAGGTTGCTGGCGATCATCAGGTTCCGCCTGTTCAGCCGGTCGGCGTAAACACCGGCGACCGGGCTCGCCAGTACGCTGGGCAGGAGGACGGCCGCCTGTGTGACTCCGACCAGTGCGGTCGAACCGGTGGTGACGAGGACTAGCCAGAGCAGGGCGACGTCGAAGACGGCATCTCCAGACTGCGACACCAGCTGGCTGACCCAGAGCGCGCTGAAGGAACGGTTTCTGAGGAGCGTGGAATAGCTTGGTTGTCCGGCCGTCAGGATCTGCTCCTGCCGGGTCGGCCTCGCTCGTGAATATATTTGCATGCCCTCTGATTGAAGGCCGCCGAGCGCTGGAGGTCAGCTGATTCCGTCTGGGGTGGAACCGGTCGGAGTCCGACTGAGGCGCTGGTTTAAGAAATCCCGCGGTTTCCGCACGACCATGGCGAAGGATCCGGTCTGTGGGATGTTCGTCGACGAATCCACAGCGGAGCTCAAGGCCGAGGTTCGGGGTACCACCTACTTCTTCTGCAGCGAGTCCTGCCTTCGGGAGTTCGTCGCTCCGGAGAAGGAGCTCCGGAGGCTCAAGCTCGAGATCGCCGGATCGGTGATCCTCACGGTTCCCATCCTCATCCTGACATATGCCCCTCTTCTGCCCGCTCGGTCCTCCGACTACCTCATCTTCGCGCTGGACACGCCGCTCCAGTTTGTCATCGGGTGGCGGTTCTACCAAGGGACCTTCGACAGCATCAAGAATAGGATGGGCAACATGGACGTGCTCATCGCGATGGGCACTTCGGCCGCGTGGGCCTACTCCGCTGCGGTCACCCTGGCACCGGGACTATTCCCCTCTTCCGCCGTCTACTTCGACACTTCGGCCGTGATAATCACGCTGATACTCGCCGGCAGGCTCCTCGAACACGTGACGAGGAGCAGGGCCTCCGCAGCCGTGAGGAGGCTAGTGGACCTCCAGCCGGCCCTGGCGCACCGGATTGAGAACGGCGCGGAGGTTGACGTCCCCGTTGAGCACGTCCAGGTCGGGGACATGCTCGTGGTCAGGCCGGGCGAAAGGATTCCGGCTGATGCAGTGGTCGTCGAGGGCAGGTCAGCGGTCGATGAATCGATGATAACGGGCGAGAGCCTGCCCGCCGAGAAGGCCGCCGGGGACGTGTTGATCGGAGCGACCATCAACAGGTCGGGCCTCCTCAAGATCAGGGCGGACAAGGTGGGCCAGGACACGACCCTCTCTCAGATCGTCAGGCTCGTCGAAGAAGCACAGGTGGGGAGGGCCCCGATACAGCGGCTGGCGGACAGGGTGGCCTCATACTTCGTCCCTGCCGTGGTCGGGGCTGCCCTCGTGGCGGCACTCGCCTGGTACTACTTCGGGCACATCGGAGGGGCATTCTCTGTGCTCGTCTTCGTCTCGGTCGTCGTGATCTCCTGCCCCTGCGCGCTCGGAGTCGCCACGCCTGCGGCTATCCTAGTCGGGACGAGCAAGGGGGCCCAGAGCGGGATTCTCATCAAGGGAGGCGAGTACCTGGAACTCGCCGGGAAGGTCGATGTGGTGGTCTTCGACAAGACTGGGACCCTCACCCGGGGGAGGCCTTCGGTCACAGATATGCTCCCGAGCGGGTCCGTGGGCTCCGAAGAGCTCCTGCATCTGGCAGCCTCCGCGGAGAAGGGTTCGGAGCACCCGCTGGGCGAAGCGGTCGTCGAGGAAGCTGTGAGGAGGGGAATAGAGCTCTCCGACCCCGGGGACTTCGAGGCGATACCAGGGAAGGGTGTGAGAGCATCCGTGGATGGGAAGGTCGTGCTTCTGGGAAACAGGCGCCTGATGGGGGAGAACGGGGTAGACCTCTCCGCGGTGGACGGCAGACTGGCGACGATAGAGGAGCAGGGGAAGACGGCGATGATCGTAGCCGCAGACGGGAGGGTGGCAGGCGTCGTCGGGGTCGCGGACACACTGAAGCCCTCGGCGAAGCCCGCTGTCGACGCCCTGAAGAGACTGGGAGTTCAGGTCGTGATGCTGACCGGTGACAGCCCTCGCACGGCATCAGCCATCGCCCGTGACCTCGGAGTCACGAACTTTGTCGCGGGCCTTCTTCCTCAGGAGAAGGAGGAGGCCGTAGAGTTGCTGCAGCGGGAGGGAAGGGTGGTCGCGATGGTAGGCGACGGCATCAACGACGCGCCTGCGCTCGCAGGGGCTGACGTCGGGATCGCCATCGGCAGCGGGACTGACATCGCGAAGGAGACCGGCCAGATCGTGCTGATCAGGGACGACCTCCGGAACGTGGCCGTAGCGATTCGTCTGAGCCGGAAGACCCTGGAGAAGATCAAGGAGAACCTCTTCTGGGCGTTCGCCTACAATGTGGTCTTGATTCCGGTCGCCGCAGGCGCGCTCGTCCCCTTCTTCGGTGCCCAAGTCTACGGCGTCCTGCCGTTTCTGGCTGCCGGAGCCATGGCAATCAGTTCAGTCACTGTGATCAGCAACTCGCTCCTCCTCTTCAGGTTCAGACCCGACTCCGGATAATGCGGCGGACCGAGAGGGAGGGCGGGAGCGTTCGCCGCCCGGCTCCGTCAGATTCATTAATCGAGCATAATGCTCGCGCAGACGGGTCCAATGGAGCCTCGCCAGTCCTCGTTCTGCTCCCTGCAGGGGACATCCGGTAGAGCGCATTGATCGAGATAGAAGGGCTGACCAAGAAGTTCGGCGACGTCACCGCAGTCGAGGGGCTGACGCTTAAGGTCGAAGACGGCGAGGTCTTCGGGTTCCTCGGGCCGAACGGGGCTGGGAAGACGACGACGGTCCGGATGCTCGCCTGTCTAATCTCCAAGACCAGCGGGAAGGCGTCGGTAGACGGTTATGACATAGGGAAGAGCTCGGATGTGCAGAGGATCAGGAAGACCATCGGGCTGCTTCCCGAGAGCGTAGGGATGTACGACGACCTCAGCGCGTACAAGAACCTCGACTACTACGGACGGCTCTACGAATGCCCGGAGGACCGGAGGAGGGAGCGGATAGAGCACTTCCTCACGTTGCTTGGACTGTGGGAGAAGAGGGACCTAGCCGCCGGGACGTTCTCGAAGGGGATG
This sequence comes from Nitrososphaerales archaeon, assembly GCA_050013375.1. Lineage (GTDB taxonomy): Archaea > Thermoproteota > Nitrososphaeria > Nitrososphaerales > Gagatemarchaeaceae > Gagatemarchaeum. The sequence goes on from JBEKFK010000006.1 coordinate 22,110, forward strand.
AAGCAGAAGCTGGCCATCGCGCGGGCGCTAATCCACGACCCCAAGGTCCTCTTCCTGGATGAGCCGACGGCAAACCTCGATCCAGAGTCCGCAAAGACGGTGAGGGACTTCGTCCTCGAGCTCAAGAAGGAGAAGAGGACCATCTTCATCAACACCCACAACCTCGACGAGGCCGAGAAGGTGTGCGACAGGGTCGGGATCCTGAAGACCAAGCTGGTCGCGCTTGGAGCGACGAAGCAGCTGATGGAGTCACTATGGGGAAGGCGGACAGCGGTTCTGCTGGCCAAGGTCGACGACTCGATCGTCTCGGCCGTGAGAAGGCTCGGACTGCGGAAGGTCGAGGTCGACGGCAACCGCCTTATCCTGGATGTGGAGAATCCTGCTGAGGACAACCCTAGAATTGTTGACGCCATAGTCGGGGCGGGGGGCCGCGTCCAGGGCGTGACCGAGCTGTTGCCGTCTCTGGAAGACGTCTACCTGAGGATCGTGAGGAGCTGATTAGGGGACGAAGCTCTCCAGAGCCTGGACGGTCGCGACCAACGACTTTGAGACGTTCAGGAGGAGGAAGTACACGCTCTACTCTCTAATCGGGCTCCCCTTCGTCCTCTCCTTCGGCCTGCCGATCGCAGTCTGGCTCTGGCTCAAGAACGGCGAGATCTCGGGCTCGGAGATCTCGGTCCTGCTGAACGCGCTCTCGTTCCTATTCATCATCCTGGCCACAATAATCCCGACGGTGCTCGCCTCCTACAGCTTCCTCGGCGAGAAGCTCGAGAAGAGCCTGGAGTCGCTGCTCGCGACGCCGGCGACCGACGGCGAACTGTTGCTCGGGAAGAGCCTCGCGGCGCTGCTCCCTTCGCTGGGAGCGTCTTACGTAGGGGCTCTGATCTTCATGGCCCTGACCGACGACCTGACGTACGGCCGCCTCGGCCACCTCTACTTCCCGAACTCGACCATGACGGCCATCCTGCTGCTGGCCGTCCCGCTCGCTTGCATCTTCAGCGTCGAGGCGAACGTAATCATCGCCTCCCTGGTCGGCGACCTGCGGGCCGCACAGCAGCTCGGGACCCTCGCCTCCGTGCCGTTCGGGGGAGTCTTCGTCCTGGCCGAGACGAACTTCAGGACCCTCGACCCGACCACCCTTCTTACGATCTCGGTCCTCCTCCTGACAGTCGACGTGGTCCTGGTGCAGGTGTGCAAAGGCACCTTTCGGAGAGAGGAAATCCTTACCAGGTGGAAATGAAGGGAAGTACCCACGTTTTTGAGGTTCCCCTCGAATCGTCGCGGGGAGGGAGCGAGGAAAGCATTTCAAGGATGGCGCCGGTGATTGTGGAGGATGGCCAGGAGAGAATTCGGCATCAATCTTCCCGTCTCCGGACGCTCATACACCCGCGACGAGGTCGACCTCGACTTCCACGTGCTGAGGGACATCGCCCAGGCGGCCGACAGGTATGGCTTCAGCACCATAGGCGTCCACGACCACCTCCTCAATCCCCAGGGCTCCTCACCGGGCGGCAAGGAGATGCCCGAGAAGTTCAGGAACGGGATAGTCGAGGCGTGGACGACCCTATCGGCTCTTTCGACGGTCACGTCGAGGGCGAGGCTGACCAACGTCGTCCTGTGCAACCTCTTCAGGCCGCCGGCGATGCTCGCCAAGATGGCATCGACCCTCGATCTCATCTCCGACGGACGTGTGAACGTGGCTCTGGGAGCAGGGTGGTTCAGGACCGAGTGCCTGGCCTACGGGATACCATGGAAGCCGTACAGGACTAGGCTGGAGATGCTGAGGGAGAGTGTCCAGCTGATCAAGAGGCTCTGGACAGAGGATGAGGTGACGTTCACTGGGAAGCACTACCAGACTCAGAGGGGGATTCTTAGCCCCAAACCCGTCCAGAAGCCCCATCCACCCATAGTCATAGGGGGATCGTCAGAGAACGCGATGAGGATAGCGGTCGACGAGGCAGACGGGTGGGACGTGGACACGGGTCCTTGCACGTTCGAGCTCTTCCAGCAGAGGTACGCGCAGCTGGAGAGCTACTGCAATGAGGTGGGCCGGGACGTGAAGTCCATCAGGGTGTCTGTCAGCGCCACGCCCATACTGGCCAAGGACATTCCGGAGGCGAGGAAGCTGGCGACAATCTGGGCGGAGCGCATGAAGAAGGATCCGGAGGAGTATATCTCGAACAAGTCGGTCTTCCTGGGGACGGCTGAGGACATCGCCGCGGCGGCTGAGAAGTGGTTCGAATCGGGCGTGAACCAGGTTAATTTCCTCATGCCCCATGATGCGGTCTATGCAGAGACGCTGTGCCGAGACATAGCCGAACTTTCTCGCTGAACGCTCTGTCCGGCGACGGTGCGCGCGCAGGGTCCAAGCGGTTCATCCGGCCGGGAGTGGAAAACGGGTGGTCTCTATCGACCACCCCGTCAGGATTCTACCCTAGGCGATGGTGATCGAAGTGACCTGAAGCACATAGTTGAACGTCGTCGTCTGGCCGTTGGTAACGTCGCTTCCTGAGATGTTCTCATTGGTCACCAGCGGGGCGTTCGTGCCCTGGGGCGTCCCCACCGAGAAGGAGAAGGCGGTCAGGGTCGTCGGAGAGCCGGTACATGAGGTGATTGTCTCGGGTAGAGAGTTGGCGGCATAGTTGGTCACGGAGACCATGGTCGGGCCCACTGACACGGTCGAGGTCCCGGTGGAGTGGAAGAAGCTCGTCGTCGTGTAGGCGTTGATTTCGGCATCCGCCTGGAGCTGCAGTTCGAATCCGGCGAAGGCGCCAATGAGCGTCTCCTGAGCCGACGAGCCGGTGAGATTGAACCCCGAGACGTTGATGGCCACGGCAGTCCCGTCCTTGAGGAGCCAGACCGTGTAGGCGACGTTATTGGACCCCTCGACGAAGTTGATCGTAACCTTGTAGGTCGTGGAGCTGACGTAGTTGGTCGTGTACGACTCGGAGTAACTGTAGGTCGACGGGGAGGAGGATGAAGTGCCTGATTGCGAGCTACTCCCGCTTGCTTGGATGGTCATGGCCGAGTAGGCGCTGAGCAGCGGT
>JBEKFK010000007.1:0-25095 GCA_050013375.1 Nitrososphaerales archaeon
GCCAAGGCGGCTGAGGACCTTCAGGCCGCCTGATCCCATGGTTCACCGTGAGCGGCCCGGGAGCTGACCGAGATTGAATGACCTGGGCTACGAGGAACGGACGGGGGCGTTCGCGCCCGGCGAGGTCGGCCAGATCCTAGTGGCTTGGATAGTCCTGTCGCTCGCCATCTCCGTGAGCTATCTCGGGGGCCTCTTCGGAGGGGCGGGTGACGCCGCCGGGATCGCTGCCGCCTTCATCGCGACGGCGACCGCCTTCATCCTTCACGAGATGGGCCACAAGTTCGTCGCCATGCGGCTCGGCTACGTCGCGCACTTCCAGGTCTGGGCCTGGGGGCTCGCCCTGACGCTCATCACTGCGGTCGTCTCACAGGGCGCGTTCATGTTCGGTGCCCCGGGCGCGGTCTACATCGCGCCCGCCGTTGCTGGAGGATACTACGCGTACGGGCGCCGCTCTGGGGGCCTGAGAAGCGAGGAGCACGACAACGTGCTGATCTCTGCAGCCGGGCCGGGCACGAACCTGGCCTTCGCTGTCCTGTTTCTGGCCCTCCTCGTCTTCGGTCCCGCGGCCGGCTTCGTGGAGATGGTCGCCTCCTACGGGTTGCTCATCCTGGGCTGAAGCCCTCGAGGTACGGCGGAGTACGGGCTCCCGCAGGGTGACGCGCTCGCTGCGACCCACTGGGGCGTGTCGTAGAGACTGTCCTGCTACCAGCCGTCCCAGTGTATCATGCTGGAGAGGGGCTTGCGGGGCCCCAGCCTGAAGGCCGTCCCCTTGGTGTAGGCTACGGGGATAAGGGCCGCCTGCGTCACCCGTTCGAAGGGGATGCCTAGCAGCTCTGCGGCCTCCTCCTCCGAGCCGAGGTGGAACGTGGTGAACGCTGACCCGAGGCCCCTGGCTCTCAGCGCCAGCATGAAGCTCCAGGTCGCCGGGATTATCGAGCCCCAGGCTGCGGCCTGCGCCTGTGGGGAGAGGCCCTCCGTTCGGCCGCTGAAGCAGGGGATCACGTGCACAGGTACCTCACCCATGTGGTCGACCAGGAATTGCGCAGACGCTCTCAGCCGCATCCGCTCTGCCTGCCGCTTCGGGTCAACGCCTGCAGGAGCGGGGCTTCGGGAGAAATATGATTCGCTGCCCTTGCGATAGAGTTTGGCGAGCTGCGCCCGCTTGGCCTGATCGGTCACGACGACGAAGTGCCAGGGCTGTAGGTTCGACCCGCTGGGCGCCTGCTGCGCTATCCCGATGCACGCTTCAATCACCTCCCGTTCCACCGGACGGGTGAGGTCGAGCCGCCGCCTGACCGCGCGCGTCGTCGTGAGCAGTTCATCGGGAGTGATGTCTGGTGGCACGGGGTTTTCTTCTGGGCGTGATTCTTTATCCTTTGCACACCCTTTCGTGCCTCCGCCGGTTGTCTGAAGATGAGTGGCATCTCAAGCGGACCGAGAAGGTTCGGCGAGGATCACCTGCATCGAAGGCTTAACTCCTCTTCCCTTCAACATTCAGTGGATGAAACTGCAGGGCAAGGTCGCAATAGTCACGGGTGGATCCCGCGGCATCGGAAGAGCAATCGCCGAGACTTTCGCCCGTGAGGGAGCCAAAGTCGTGGTGAACTACGTCCGGGCCTCTGCGGAGGCGGGGAAAGTCGTTGAGGGGATCAGGGAGGCGGGAGGGAGCGCCATCTCCATCGCGGCCGATGTCTCCCAGAGAGACCAGGCGAAGAGGCTCGTGGACGAGACGGTCAAACAGTTCGGCAGGGTCGACATCCTCGTCAACAATGCCGGAATCAGGATCGAAGGGACGATCCTCGACACCAAAGAGGAGGACTGGGACCTCACGATGAAGGTCAACCTCAAGGGGCCTTTCAACTGCATGCAGGCGGCCGGGAAGGTCATGGCGAAGCAGAGGTACGGCAAGATAGTGAACGTCTCTTCGATATCGGGCCTCGGCGGAGCCCCAGGGGGAGAGCTGGCCTACTGCGCCTCGAAGGCCGGCCTGATCAACATGACGATGGTCGCCTCGCTCGATCTGGGTCGGTACGGGATCAACGTCAACTGCGTCGCGCCGGGCTGGACCCTCACGGACATGGTCCTCCAGGCGGCGGGTAGCGAGAAGAGGCTGCGGGAGATCAAGAAGGCCAAGGCAGACATGGCGTCGATGGGGAGGGTGGGAGACCCTCAGGACATAGCCAACGTGATTCTGTTCCTGGCCTCCGACGAGTCGAGCTTCATCTCCGGTCAGGTCATCGTGGCTGATGGCGGCAGAAAGGACTTCATGAGCCACGGGTAAGGTTGCGTCTTCTTGCATCAATGGACTGTACTGCCTACGCTGTCCAACCGATGAGGCCACGTATGGGGGTCGTTGCCCCTCAAGTTACCTGGAGGCGCAACAGAGGGGCTGGTCCCATCTTCCGCCCGATGAACGTGTACCCGCCCGGCCTGACGGTCTGAAGGTCGGGGAGGAGCTCGGTGGGGAAAGCCCTCTGGCGTACGGGAAGTAAGGACGCAGGGCTTATGAGTTCGGCTGGGGTGCGGCAGAGTCCATGCGTCCCAAACACGTCTGTCTGATCATCCTCGAGAACACGGGCTACCCACTGCCGGCGCCGGCGCCCTTCCTCGAGTCCCTCATCTCCAAGTACGCGTTCGCCGCGAACTACTACAGCGTGACCGAACCGTCCCTGCCCAACTACCTGGCGCTGACCGGCGGCTCTACCTTCAACGTGGCAGACGATAACCCCCCGCCGGCAAACGTCCAGCCCGCCGGCGTGAAGAGTTTGGGGGCGCTCTTCGACGCGAAGAGGAAGGCGTGGAGGGCGTACATCGAGTCGATGCCCGCTCCCTGCGCCCAAGCGGACGCGTACCCTTACGCGGCTAAGCATAACCCGTGGGTCTTCTACTCCTCCATCACAGGTCGCAGCGCGTACTGTGCCAAGCACGTGGTCGACTTCAATGCGCTCGCTGCCGACATCGCCGGGAGGTCCCCCCTGCCGAACTTCGCCTGGATCACGCCGAACATGGAGGACGACGGGCACGACACGAGCATCACCTTCGCCGACACGTGGCTCAACGGGTTCCTCGCCCCGCTCATCCGGGACCCGAGAATCATGGCGGACACGGTCTTCTTCATCGTCGCAGACGAGACACACCTGCCCCACTCGACGGACAACACCTGCCCCTCCCAGAAGGGCGGCCAGGTCTTCTGCGTCCTGGTCGGCCGACCGGAGATCGTGAAGGCGGGGTACGCGTCGAAGGTCGCCTACAACCACTATTCGGTCCTAGCCACAATCGAGAAAATCTTCAGGCTCGGCGACTTGGGCAGGTGCGACGCCTCGGCAGCGACGATGGACGACCTCTTCGTTGACGGCCCGTGAGCCGTAGATCAGCATAGTGGTTCGCACCCATAGAACCTCCAGGCATCTTGGTGATCTGAGATGCCGTAAGGAAAGACATGTCATGGACCGGGTCCAATGCGCCTCCGACGTGCAGGAAAGGCAACGGATTTAGCGGTCATTGCTTGCTGATCGCGATGGATTGAGCTACTCCCGTAGAATCGAGGTGGGCGAAGCTGTCCTCACTACCTTCCTCGTGGGGAAGCTGAGAATGAAGACCTCGGAGATCGTCAGGCCGGGGACGGAGCTGCCGCCGGGCGTCAACCTTGACGATGTCAACGACCTTCCTGTGTACAGCGCGCACGTCGCGATCGGGAGGGACTCGATCGTCATCGACCCCTGTGATTACGAGGCGCTCCTCCAGGTGGACGCGCCGTGGAAGGTGCCTGGATACACTCCTCCCCCGCCGCTCCTCGACCAGATGGCCCAAGCGGGAATCGGGCGCACGAAGGTCACCCACGTCATCCTGACCCACTTCCACTCGGACCACATCATGGGATCGACGCTCAAGGAGGCGAATGGGGGCTACGTCCCGGCTTTTCCGAGTGCGAGATACTATCTGGGCGCGGCGGACTGGAACTCGGCGGACGTGCGGGCAGCCCTCAGGGAGAACCCGGAGTACGCCAACACGCTTGGGGTCCTCGACTCGTCGAAGATGCTCAACCTCCTAGAGCGCCCGGTCGAGATCGTCCCGGGAGTGATGGTCGTGCCGATGCCGGGAGAGAGCCCCGGACACCAGATCGTACGGGTGACCTCGAAGGACCGGGTGCTATACTGCATCGGAGACCTGTTCCACGAGCCGATGGACGTTGCCGACCCGCGGATAATGTCCGAGTGGAACGACCCCGTGGCGAATCTGAGGAGCAGGGACCTGTTCCTTGTGGAAGCGAGCGTGAACCATGCGCTGGTCGTCGCTGGGCACATGGGTGTCGGGAGGATTCTGAGGAACCCGACCAGCTACGGGTGGAAGGAAGCGTAGCCTGGATGCAGAGAGCAGTAGCCGGGGGGAAATGCGCGCCCGCCGAAGGATGTCAGGCCGGGGATGTCGTCCTATTGTACATCTACGGTGAAGGGCTGCTGACCAACCGCTCCCGATTGAGACTGCCACAAGACTTCGAATAGGTACGAGCCGCTGCCGGTGAACGTCATCTGGACCTGCCACTCGGTCGCGACGACGTTCTTGGTCACGGTGCTTGAGCCGGACACGACGTAGGTGGAGGTGCTTGTCACATTAGTGGCGTGGTCTATCGTGAACTGAGGGCAGCCGACGGATGAGCACGTTATCCAAGTGGACGATATCCCGCCCGAGTACGCCAGGTTCGTGAGAGCCGTGATCGTTATCTCGACTCTGGTGTTCGATTGGGCATCGAAGTTGGGGACGACGCAAGGATTGCCCCCATAGGCGAAGCTTCCCAGCTCCGTCACAGCTCCGGCCGAATTCGTGGAGCTTGCGTTGACCACGACAGGCAGCGAAGTGACGTAGCTGTAGCAGACGGTGGGCGTTGTGGTAGTCGAGGTGGTGCTCGTGGTCGAGGTAGCCGTGCCAGTCGGTCCTGAGGGTGTCGTGACCGTTATCGTGACCGTCCTGGAGAGGGACGACGCAGAGATCGAGGCGCCGATTACGAGCGCTGCGGCGACGATCGCGATGGCGAGCCGCGTGTAGCTGCCCCCCAGCTGAGCCGACAACTCGACCTTGAAAGAACGCCGTTTGTGATTAATAGTTATGTCCGAATGGCACAGTATGGACCTACCTGATTCTGAGATGTAGGGGAAGCTCTCGTCATGCAAGGGTTCATCGCGCCTCCGCCGCTGCATTTCATCTAGGTGTCGAACTTGAGGTAGCTGTCCGGAGGAAGAAGATCGACACGGTCCCTGTCTCCTTCCTGGAACGCGCAGCCTGGACCCTAACTCAAGGCATCAAGAACACTAACCACGAGCGGCCTTCATCCGACGTCCCTGCAGTCGACGGTCAGAGGGCGGCTATGGACCCCACGAGCCAGCAGTCTGGGCTAGTGGAGCGACGTGACCACTGGCGGCTGCCAAGAAGCAGACGCCCGACAGGGCAATCATGCCCAACCTTATCTTTTGGTCGGCGGTCATCGCCGGACGGCGTCCAAAACCCGTATTTATTTTTATTCCAAAAGTTATAACATATGAGTTGGATGCTTGAAAAAGACGGTACTTCAATGGCAGCTCGTTTCACCGAACTTTCCGCGCCCGGCAGGCGTGCAGCCAACGTGTTCCTCAAGCCGAAGGGGTATTCCGCGCCGCGGAGATCAGAGAGCTGCCGCTGTTCGTTTGGTCTTGAGATGCCGTACAAAGGCTTGCGCGAGACAAGGGATTCACTGCGCCTCCGCCACCCTCTTCTGCACCTTGAGAGCCGTCAGCGTCAGCCATTTGCTGGGATTCCCGACCTTCTCCAGGGCGAAGGGCTTCGTCCTTCGACGTCGGTTGCCCTTGCCCCATGCGTAGCCGGGCGGGTCCGGGTGGATCCTCTCTAGCGGCCACCCGCCATCCAGGCGCTTTCGGTTCAGGATCTCGAGGGCGGGGCCGAGCCGCTTGTCTCCCCCGAAGCCGAGAGCGGTGATGACGTCGAGCCCGACCAGGACATCGTAGTAGTAGTGGACCGGATAGTGCAGCCTGAACCATGGGCGGTACTTGGTCTCGCCCTCTTCGAAGAGCTTCCGTTCCAGGTAGAACTCGGCTCCGCGCTCGATCGAGCGCTTCATCGATCTGGACAGGCCATTCTTCGGTACTGCCGCGAAGGCAGCCAGCGCCTCCCAGCAGTCGAGGGTCCCCTTGGCCGGGTCCCAGCAGTGCCAGCCTCCGTCCTCCTTCTGGTCCTCGAGCAGGCGGTCGAAGAGCCTCCTCACCCTGGGGTCGTCGTAGTACCCGAAGCGGGTCATGTAGCGGGCGGTGTTCCCGACTATGCAGACCTCGTCCTTGAAGATGTTCTCCTTCTTGTCGTCCATCCACTCCCTCAAGAAGAGCTCGGCGGTCTCCGATATCCTGGGGTCGTCTCTCGTCAGGCCGAGGTCGGAGAGGACGATCGCCATCCAGTTGGTCGCCGTATATTTCGGCCGGTACAGGCTCTTGCTGGACTCCCAGTAGCCCCCGGGCTTCTGTCTGCCCAGGATATCGTAAGCCCAGCCTCTCTCTGGTATCTCTGAACGAGCCTCCGCGACGTCCGGATGGTCCTCTGGCAGACCGATCAGGTCCTTCAGCGCGTGGAATCTCACGGACGGCTGGCTCTCCTCGAGCAACCAGGACAGCGTCGGATCATGCGAGGGTCCGTCTGCTCCGCCTGTAGACCTCCCTGCGACTCCGGTCATCGGTCGAGAAGCCCCCTCCGCGGTTCTTAAGGGTGCGTTGCTGCTGACCGGGTGATAGGCTTGGAGGCGGTCAAGAGAGTCTTGTCGGATTCTTGGCCAGGGCACTATAGTAGGGGAGCGGTTCCAGCACATCCCCGAAAAGAGGGATGATGCCGTCTGTGTCATCAGCCAGCGCAGTTCCAACAGAGATCTTGGCCGCGCTCAACCCGGTCGCCGTCCTTCCTGCGGGGTCAGCCTATCTGTTCTAATCCTTTGCTGGGGGCCGTCCGAATCGTCCCGCTTGGAGCCTTCATCGTCGGGGAATCGCAGGTGCACGGTTGATTGCGTATGTCCGGGAACAGGTGCACTCTCCGATGCCCTCTCGACAGTCCATGCAATACGCGAGATCCCCTTCGAACGCCGCTGCTCCACCGCAGGCCCCACAAGATGCTCCAGGTGCCACCCCGCGACTCAAGCAATGCACTTCAGGAGCTTCGGGTTATAACTTGATGAGGAACAATCTTCCAGCCATTTCGACCGGACGTCCAAGAGCGTTGAGACATGGATACGGTTCATTTTGGCTGGATGATGGCAGCCAGATTCTGAACAAATTCTCTGGAGAGTAGACATGTCTGCTCGAGCGTCAGACTCGATATGCTCTCGTCCAGGTCAGGAGAACCCTTCACGGCCGTCTGAAGTTCGAATCGGTCTCCCCCCGTTATCACGTTCCAGGAGTTTTCTGCATTCGAGGTTCGCCCGTACAGGTTTGCAAGGGCGATGAACCTGTTCCTGATTGCACGCGAGTGGGATTCACTCTCGATCAGCTCCGCGAGTCCGATGCCCGTCTGAGTAGACTCGCAGAGGTACTTGAGAGCGGCGATCACGGCGAGGGGCTTCTCACCCCTGAGGCCAAAACGCGCCTGCGACGACAGCATCCCGATGAAACGCCTGACGTTGTCTTCAGCGGCAACAGGATTCATCCCGTGGTTGTCCGGGCCTCCGCCTTGGACACGTACCGTCGTGTTGCACCTGGGACAGATTAGTTGGACGGAATAGGGTTTCATCCGCGAGCCGCAGGAAGGGCAGAAATCCAAGGGCTGGAATCATCATCTCCCGCCGTCCATAAATGACTTTTCTGCATGCGCGCGATTCAGGGTCACTAGCCGTTCCTTGCTCCTGCACTTCCGCAGAAAGTGCGGTTCCATGCAAGAGGGTCCGCATTGACTCCGCGGGGATGACTCCGAAGCTCCAGTGCCATAAGGCAGATAAGGGCACGGGGGTGCTTGGAGTGAGCCATGAAGCTGAGGCTGGTCCAGTTTAGCTTGGGCCCCGGCAGGCGCGAGGCTGCGGAGGGTGTGGCCGAGACTGTGGTGCCGTTGATACGGGCGCAGCAGGGCTGCGAACGATGCGAGTTCTTCGCCGACCATGAGAAGGGTGACTATGGAATCGTGGTCATCTGGTCCTCCGAGCAGGCCGCAAATGCGGCGGCCGGAGTGGTGGGCCCCGTACTGGCGAAGGTCGTGGCCGAGGCGAAAGGGGTCCCCGCGATCCGCCTGTTCGACGTGTACGAGCCGAGGATGAACTAGCCCGATGGCGGGTCTGTCTGACCTTCTCTCAGTGGCCTCGATACTCGCCATACTGAGCATCGTCATCGGCCTTTCCATATTCCTGATGCAGCGGAGGGCCGACTCCAAGATAAACAGGATAATCGAGACCCAGTTCAGGCGCCAGGAGCTGGAGAAGAAGTACTTCGGGACCAGGCTCATGGCCAACCTGAACCTCGTGAGGAGGAACTACGTGAAACTGGGACAGTTTCTCTCGGACTACCTCAGGGACCACTCCGAGAACAGCGAGAGCAAGGTGAAGAACTTTGCCGCATTCAACGCCACCAACCTCGACGAGTATCTGGTCCCGGCCATGCGTGGCGACCTCGGTCGCCTGATAGAGTTCATCGACGACCTGAAACTCGTGGACGAGCTCTCGTCGGCCTTCGACGACTTCGCCTCGCTCTTCAAGGACTGTTGCATGGACAGCGCCTTCGGGGGGTCGGACTCATCTGTGGGGGAGAAGATCAAGGCAGCGGAGGAGTGGACCAGGCTGGTCGACTCGCTTCTCTCGAGGTTTGGACAGGAAATCCAGAAGACCGTCGAGTGACGGTCTGCCCTAACGGGAAGATTTATTTTCGCACGGGTCGTGTGGAGAGGGAATGCTCGAAGCTGCCTGCAGGGATGCGGGGTTCTCGTGCAAGGCCGTGTTCGTGGCGCAGACCGAGGGGGAGATTCAGAAGCAGATAGAGCAGCATGCCATTGAGGTGCACGGGCTCGAGAAGGACGACTTTACCCCTGACCTGCAGCGCAAGATAAAGTCGATGATCCGCAGGTCGTAGGACGCCTGCTTCGATCCCGAGAGCCGTGCATAGGGGTCATTGCACCCCCGCTGGCCGAATCTACACCCCCAGCAAGCTTTGAAGGCTTTAATCTGAGGACGGCATTCTCTCTGTCGGTGAACCGAAGTTGTGTTGTTGCTGCTGTTGCGACTGTGGGTCCAGCGGGTCAGGCGGTTCCGGTAACACTGGAGGCTCCGGAGGGGCGGGTGTCCCCTCTTCGGTGCCGACGAGCGTCCAAGGCCTGGGCGGAAATGGCGCAGGAACGCCAGGGAGCACCGGTGGCTCGGGCGGAGGCAGTGGGTCGAACGCCGGCGCACTCGTGGCGGCCGCGCTTCTCGGCCCGCTAGCCTTGCTGCTGTGAGGGGATCGTGGCAGTGACAGAGGCCAGAGAGCTCATCCAGCTCCTTCAGAGCACGGTCCCGGCGGGCACGCCCGTGACGATATCGTCAGAGGTGAGATTGCTCGAGACCCTGGGAGTGGTCTCCGACGAGCACGCCGTATCGGCGATGAAGGTCTCCTCACTTCTCATCCCTCCGGACACCCCGGCCACCTTCCGGGGGCTGATGAACCTCCTGACAGGCCTGATACGGATGAACCCCAAGTTCGGGGAGGAGAACCAGGAAATCCTGGACAAGGCTGTCGCCGAGGCGTGGAAGGTGGACGACTTCCAGCTCACCTTCGGGACGTTCCTGCCCATCTGCCAGAAGCTGCTCGATGCCAAGGAAAAGGGAGAGCCTGGTCGTTCCCAGGGGACTTGAGTTAAGGACCTGAAAGAGGCTCATCGCGGCTCCGCCGGGGCACCTCACCCACGTGTTGGGCCATGACGGTACGAGGCCGAGCGGTGAGAAGCAACAGAGGTCTAGAGCCCAGGTCCGAACTCTGACGGCACCGCAGGCCTAATGGGGCACGTTTGTCAGAATGAGGTTCCTGATGCCTCCTCTTGGATTCTTGATGTCGCCTTTCCTCCTTGGTATCAAGTGGATATGACAATGGAAGACCGTCTGTCCCGCCGTCTCGCCGCAGTTGATGCCGATGTTGAAGCCATCGATGGACGGATCATCATCTTGAAGCAGTTCTTTCTGTCGGATGATCAATCTGTTCGTAGCGTTGATCTCGGGCTGGAAGAGCCCGAAATAGTCAACGACGTGGCGCTTTGGAATGATGAGGGTGTGCATCGGCGTGATCGGGAACCCATCACGGATGACGAGAGCCAATTCGTTCTCGTCAACTACCCTGCTCTGAGGAATCTCGCAGAAGGGACAACCTGACTCTCTGTGCGCGTATATCTCCCGGTAGTCTCGAAAGTCCGTCTTGCCTTTGCTCCCCTTGGCGGCATTGCAGGTGTAGCAAAGGGCCTGATAGTTGTCCAATGTGTCCTTCCCGCCGAGACTTCTCCGATGAACATGATCGACCTCCAGAGATTTCACCCCATCCTGTTCACCGCACAACTCACAGCGGAACCTCGCTCTTTTCAGCACCTCGAATCTGATTGAGCCACTGATTGGGCGGTGACCTCTCCGACGGTGCTCCGAGAGAAGATTCCCTCGCATCGATTTGTATTCGCTGAGCTTCTGCTCCAGCATGGCTATGAGCTCTGACTTCTCTTGGACGGACAAACCGGCCATCTCAGGCAGGATGTAACTGTCGCCCTGTTTCAGGGTGATGTGCCTATTCCTGGTCAGGACGCGGCCGACCATGGTCTTTACGACCTGCTCATAGTATTCAACCTGGGTTGGATCCTGACGAAGTATGGCTTCGGCGATTTGCGTTGTCGACGCCTTGCCGTTTCGTCTTAGCAGCTCAATCAGCATGACGGGTTGATAGACATGCGACATCACCATGTCCTCGGCGATGAATTTTTTGAGGTTGTCATAGAGAGGCATGATAATTGACCCTTGACAGCGGGCCTATACATCCTATTGTGCTAGTCTGCGACTCTGCTCAGCTCAGCTGTCCCAGGTTGCACCACTCTTAATAGAGCGGGCGACAAGTCAGTCTCATGCCAAAAGACCATGCGGACGAACTCAAGGGAAAGATAACGGAGCTGCGAGACATTCTGGATGGTTTCGGAGACGCCAGACGCGATCTAAACCAAGTATTGAAGATCATCCACCAGCCAGGATGGACGACTCCGGCCGAACTCGCTCTTGTAGAAGCGGTGCTGAGCGCGGAGAAGAAATACGCTCTGGCGACCCTCCAGCTCAACAAGGCCTTCGTCTCGGCCGCCTCGAAGGTGGAGCTGAACCCGCAACCCCTGCCCCCTTAGCATAGCAGCGTACGGGGTCAGCAGCACCTCCGCCGGGACACTCCATCCACATGATGCGGTAGGGGAGAAGCGCACCTGCGCTTCGGCTTCTCCGAATCTGTACCAGCCACGAGTCTCGAAAGACAAAAGAGTAACCGACTTCCAAGAACAGAAGGATGCGCGCAGTCATGATAGACCGCTTTGGCGGTCCTGAAGTCCTTTCGGTTAGGGATGTTCCCGTGCCACAGCCTCTGCCTGATCAGGTGCTGGTCCGGGTCGAATCCGCAGGAGTCGGGATCTGGGATCTCGGCGAACGTCAGGGAATGGTGGCCAAGATGCTCGGGGTTGAACCCAAGTTTCCCTGGATACTCGGCTCGGAGGGAGCCGGCACGGTCATCGCGGCCGGAGAGAAAGCTAGCGGGTTTCGCGGAGGCGAACGGGTCTACGGCGACGTGTGGGGCACCAATCCGAAAGCGGGATTCTACGCGGAATACGTGGCTCTGGGTGCGGACAACGTGTGGCCCATTCCATCCACGGTAACAACGGAGCAGGCGGGGGCCCTGCTCATCGACGGGGGGACCGCGCTGCGGGGCTTGGAAGACACCCTGCGCCTGAAGCAGGGGGAGGTGCTGATGATCTTTGGGGCGAGCGGCGGCATTGGCCATCTGGCGATCCAGCTCGCAAAGCGGCTCGGCGCTCGGGTGTTTGCCATAGCCTCGGGGGAGGACGGCGTGGCTCTCGCACGACGGTTGGGTGCCGATGCTGCAGTGGACGGACACAGCGAGGTCATGACTTCCTCTGCCCGCGAGTTCGCCCCGGGCGGCTTCGATGCGGCCCTAATCACGGTCGCAGGCGAAGCGCCTGAGAGAGCGCTTACCCTGATGCGTGACGGGGGACGCGTCGCCTACCCCTGGATAAACCAGCGCCCGCCGCCAAAAGCCCCGTCGACGGTCCGGCTGTCCGGCTACAACGAGAGTCCGGATCGGGCATTGATAACGAGGCTCAACGAACTGGCCGAAGCCGGCGCGTTCGAGGTGCATCTCGGCAGGACCTTCGCGCTAGACCAGGCAGCGGAGGCCTATGCGGCTGTGACCTCGCATCACCTGGGCAGGATAGCGCTGCTGCCTTGGCACAGATGATACTGTACCTAGGACTCCCGGAACCGACGCGGTTCGCACGTAGGAGCCCCGGGCTGACGGAATGATTAACCGCAGAGGGGTCTGATGATGGCTTGATTCGTTGCGCCTCTGTCCAACAGCTCAGCCGTTCGTTCGGCCCTGGGAAGCGCAGAGGCTGACGTGATGTCTGTCTGTGGACTCTACGATGCAGCCAACTTGTCAGCCACGACCAAGGGATTCTCCGCGCTGAATAGGAAGGCGTGGCCGTAGAAGGCCTCGTACCGCCTCGGATGGCAGGTGAGATGGAGCCCGAGACAGTAGCCCATCTTGGCAAGGCGTTCGTCGAGCGGCACCAGCTGTGCGTGCAGTTCTGCGTACTCCTTGTCCAGTGACTCCGACAAAGCAGGACTCGATCCCGCCCTACGATATAATCGCCGCTCTCCATTGAATGGGGTCCACGGCGCCCCCGTCCCGCGGTCGGGGCCCCGTCAGCTTGAGATCGGGACCACGATGTTGAACTGGGGCGTGCCCACCTGTGGTACTCCGGCGTAGACCTCGTGGTTCGCCGGGTTGAACGTGAGCTGGAACGGGACTCCGGGTATGTTGACGGTCTGGAGGAGCACCAGCGAGGGGGAGACCACCTGGATGATTTCGGGTGCGGGCCCGCTCTGGGAGTTGTCCGGTCCGCCGCCAGAGACATAGAGATTGCCGTTGGTCGGGTTGAAGAGCAGGTAGCTAGGCGTGTACAGTCCGACGCTGCCACTCTGCGAGATGTCCACGCACCCCACGTAGGCGAAGGGCGAGCTGCTGATTTCGCACACCTGGTTGTAGCTCACACCGTTTCCAGGGCTGTAGACGCGTGCGCAGTAGACGTTGCCGTTGGCCGAGTCGTAGACGAGCTGGGGATTGTCTTCGCCGCTGCCGCACCCTGGGGTGACCATCGCGACTATGGTGTTCGAGGTGCCTATCGCCTCCAGCGAGTCGCTTCCGGCCTGGATGGGCGCGTGCACGAGGATGTCCCCGTTGGACGGGTCGTAGACCTCCGAGCCGGCTCCGCCTCCACCGACCGCCGCCAGCTCGATATCGGTGACGAACGCGTTGGTCGCTCCGTTGACCACGGTGAGGTAGTTGGGGGCGTTGTTGTTGGTGATGTAGATGTCTCCGTTGGCCGCGCTGTAGACTATCTGGTTGGGCACGTTGGGGCCGTTGAACGTTCCGGCTATCGTGGCCACGACCGCGTTCGTCGTGCCGCTTATCACCGAGACCGGACTGAAGCCCCCTGACTGCGGGTTGTCGCTCCCCACGTAGATGTCGCTGTTGGCAGGGTCGTAGGCGAGGACCAGAGGGTATGGGACGCTCACGGTCGCAACCACCGCCTTTGAGGTGGGGTTCACCACTGCCACGTAGTTGGAGCCGCCGTAGCACGCTACGTAGAGCTGGTTGTTGGCAGGGTCGTAGATGCTGTCCTGGGCGTAGGTGCTCGCGCCGGTGCAGACCCCGAAGGTGTAGGCCCAGTTGGTCGCGTTTATCGCCGTCAGTCCGGGGAACTGCTGATCGTCAATGTACAGGACGCGGTTGGCGGCGTCGTAGGCCCCTGCGAGCGGGAAGGCGCCGGTGGGGACGCTGTAGAACGCGCTGAAACCTGAGCCAGAGGTGGTCGAAGAGGAAGTAGTGGTGGTCGAAGTGCTTGTTGTCGTGCTGGAGGAAGTGGTCGTGGAGCTGGTCGAGGACGTCGTGCTCGAGGAGGAGCTGGTGGTCCGGTGAGCCTGGTCGCCTGCGGGCTGAAGCGCCACAGAACCGCTCGAAGCCGCCCCGAAGCTCCCGAGGGAGACGACCATGACTACCAGGACCGCGATTACGAACACTCCGCGCATCGTATGCACGAGCTCCCGGAGGCGCGGGCGCGTCTTTTGAATGATTTTCAAAATCTGTTCCAGTTTAGTTCCAAGTTGGCAGCCCCGCGCATCCGCCGGTCCATTTCATCCACGCGTAGGCTACGATTACGATTTCAGCTTGTCAAGGTCCATTGCAGGAAGCCCTAGCCGATGATATGCGCCCTCGCTTGAAAGGAGGGTAACTCCCAGTCTCTTGGAGGCCGCCGCGTGCAGTGAGTCGAAGAAGGTTAGGCCCGGTTCATCCTGACGCAGCCGCTCTGCCACAATCACGTCGCTGATGTCCACGGGTAGCGTGTCATTGATGCCATACTCTGCCAGGAGTGCAGCCATCAGCGTGAACGTCTCTTCGATATCCTTGCTCTGCACGCCTCTGGAATACAGCACAGCTCTTACCTCGAGCACGGCCGAGGACAGGGGAGTTATCCTCAGCCTTCCGGTCTTGTGCATCTCGAGTGCGGCGACGACCTTGGAGTGCCTCGCGTCCGACTTTCTCAGTCCGAAGAGAAAATCAGATTCTACGACTACTTGCGGTCCGGATTCAGAAGCCATTCTTCAGCCCTTCTTCGCGTGCCCCTGTCGAATGGAAAGTCACCCATGGTCCTGTCCAGTCTCGCAGCGGGGTCTGCGGGAACCGGCTTCATCAGGATGTCTTCGCCATAGGGAACGAGGTAGAACCTTTGGCCTCTGACCAACTTGAAGGTAGCCCTCACGCCTTTCGGAATGGTGATCCTGTATCGTTCGTCTACCTCTGCCAGTTCTGTACCCATGATTCTGGATTATAACCCGTATATTTAATTATTTGCCCGCAAATGGTTCATAGCGCCTCCGCCGGGGAATTCCACCCGCACGTACCTCTGGTAAGTCGACCGGCTGGACACGCCCCCCCCTCGGCAGAGTCCGACCTTCATCGTCCAAAAGCCCACAACACCATAAGCGGCAACTCTTCTCTCCAGAATGGGTCGCCGTGCGATCCGACCCGCTCGGTCATGACGACGTCCGCACCTGCATCGCGCAGAGCGGTCGCCCACCGCGTCGCGTTCTTGAGGAAGAACGGCTCCTGGGTGCCGGCGACGAGATACGTACGCGGCACCGATCGCGGCATGATTTCAGGAGGGCGGTAACCCCCGCCCGGCGAGGCGCAGAAGATCGCGCCGTAGACGTCCGGATGGCGAAGCCCGATGGCGAGTGCAAGCTCTCCACTCGCCGAGACACCGAAGACCGCGGTGCGCTCGGCGGGCAGCGCCACTTCGAAACGCGACCTCGCCCATCGCCGGAGGTCCTCGACAAAGAACTTCTCGTGTGCCGCGAACCGCACCGGGTCAAACGCCGGTGAGTACTCATGGAGCCGTAGCGTCTCATCGTCCAGCCGGTGTGCGCCGACGATCATCGTGGGCGGTACGTCGGCCGCCTCGAGGGCTCCTCCCCATTGCGCAATCAGCTGGCCGTCACCGGCGAACACGACGGCCTCGGGCGGATTACGTGGGACATACACCGTGACCTGACGACCGCCATCGTACTCGAGCGTCTCGGTGACGAGCTCTCCTTCGATGGATGACATCGTCGCTGGTGAGACTGCCTGTGATATTGGTCTTCTCGATTCCGCCTCCGCCGGTCCATTTCATCCAGCGGTTGGCGAGAGCGATACTTGTCGGTCTGACCGTCTTCGGATTGCGAATAGCGGACTACAGGAATCTTCGGCCCGAACGGAAAAGCTCGGGGTCAGCTCGTCGGCGCTTGAACTCGTTCACTCGACGTCGGGCTATCAGGGTCATCTTTCCCGTCTTTTGTGGGCGAACGCTCGAAGCATCGGGATGTCTTCCTGGAAGGCCTTCGCCAGCGTCTCCCTCAGCTCATCCGCTACCGCCTTCGGGGCACGCACGTAGACGTCGATTCCGGTCTTGTCACCTTTTGGGGTGTAGAGGAAGACCATCTTCAAGCCGGCATAGGCGCCCGCGAACTCCTCGCTGATGCGGGCCAAGGGAGGAATGGTTGTGATCCGTGCTTCCATCTTCGTCCATCGCCCTCCCCTCAGCACTTCGCAGGTCGCCTCGCCGGTTATCTCGTTCACTTGCTTCCACTTCATGTTTCGCAGACTCTCGCGGTGGGCTTGGGGGTGGAACTCGTTGTCGTTCATGATGAAATCCCAGAGGACGTCGATCGGGGCGTCGTATGTGCTTCCCTTGTCCTCGAAGTTGACGAAGTCCGCGGAATCCCGAGCATTTGCGGACCGGGCAGGCATGTTGGCATCACGATCGCGTTCGCCTAATATGGCGTTCGACGAATCGGTCGGCCACTAGTTGCCATGCTAGGGTTCAATGCGCCTACGCCGGGGAGAGTATCATCCACAGGCGGGCCATGGTCCTTGACTTGCTGGCGTCACGGAACGAAGTTCGCCGAAGTCACGGCGAGCCCCCAGTTCCTAGCCCTGATGCCTTGGCCGCCCCACGATTCGCGACCGCTGATTCTGGACGACGCCGGTACCGTTGCACTTGGGGCAACGCACGCTCTGGCCTGCGCCTGCTTTGATCGTGCCGGTTCCCTTGCAGTTCGGACATGGTCCCTTTCCCGCTGACATCGCGAGTTTGTTGCGTCCGGTCTCTTTTTACGTTTTCTGCCGTCGGCACCCGGCGAGTCGACAGGGAGGCGGCCAGCGACGGTTGGGTTACCGGAACCGCTTCGCCAAACGGATAAATAGACCGGGAGGGTATTTTCTCGGTCTTGCCAAGGTACGACTGCTGCGGGATGGTATACGAGAGCGGCCAGGCGCTCACGGAGCACATGCGATCGACCCACAACCTTGGCGGGTTCGCGGTCGCACTCTCCTGCTGCGGCAGCAACTTCAAGGAGGCGAAGGAGCTGAGCGCCCACGCCAAGGCCGCGCACAGGATAGATCTGACGGTCCAGACCTAGGGCTTCGTCCCCGCGTCGGGCTTCACCTCCGCGAGTCCGCTGGGCCACTTGCTGGACGCTTCGTCCCACATGTGGTTGAAGAGGTCGTGGCACCAGCTCTGGAAGCTGCGGCTGTACCCGATGAACCCTGAGGCGAAGTCGATCCTCCCCTCGGAATCGGGGAAGACAATCCCGCCCATCTTCTCGTTTACGGCGAGCCCGATCCTGACCTGCGCCGCGAACCTCGCCTCCGACCCGATCCCGAGTACGTTCTTCGCCTGCCTGTAGGAGGCGGGGCTGATGTCGGAAGGCATGATGCACCGGACGTGCATCGTCCCCGGCAGCGGCTTCAGCAGCACCCACGGCAGGGGCTGGTCGATCGTCCACAGGAAGTACTTCTCGGCGATCCCGAGGAGGTGCTGGCACTCGGTCAGGACGTTGGTCACGTGGTCCACGAAGACGTGCTCGCTCAGGTCGCCGAGCCTCATGACGAACTCGGGCGGAAGGAAGGAGAGGTCGTGGGTCATGAAGTACTTCCGGTTCTGCGAGACGAACCGCAGGGACGGGATCGTCTCCATCACGAGCCTCCCGAAGGCGGTGAGCCTGTAGGCTCCGAGGGGGCTCTTCTCTATCACCCCGGCGTCGACGAGCCGCGACAGGTGCTTGGAGGTCTCCTGGGCCGTCGCCGAGAGCCGCCTGGAGAGGTCGGTCAGCCTCACGTCTCCGCCCTGCAGCTCGGAGAGGAGCTTCATCCGGTCGGTGCTCGAGAGGGCGAACAGAAGCCCGCTGAATTCTTCCTCCAAGGCGGAAAGCAGTGCCTTTTCAGGCCCGGAGTCGATATCAACGTTTTGGTGTACTTTCACCCTCTCCGTTGAGGACCTGTTATCAGCGCGGCCGGATTGTCTCCTTCACCATGACACAACAGATCACGGGAGAAGTGAATCAGGAAAGGTTGAACGAGTTCCTTGGCAGGTTCGTGGCCGACCTCGGCGCCACCCTGCACGCCCCGACGGTCATCCTCGGGGAGAGGCTCGGCCTGTACAAGGCGATGGCCGCCGCGGGCCCGCTGACCCCGGGGGAGCTCGCCTCGAGGACCGGCGTCTCGGAGAGGTACCTCAGGGAGTGGCTCTCGGCACAGGCTGCGGCCGGGTACGCGATGTACGACGCGGGGAGCGGGATGTACCGGCTGACGCCGGAGCAGGCCTACGCCCTCGCCGACGAGAAGTCCCCGGCCTACGTCCCCGGCGCCTTCTACATCTCGGCCTCGGTCTTCAGCGACCAGGAGAAGATCGCGGAGGCGTTCAGGACCGGGGCAGGGGTGGGCTGGCACGAGCACGACATCGACCTGTTCAGGGGGACGGAGAAGTTCTTCAGGCCCGGCTACTCCGCGAACATAGTCTCCTCGTGGCTCCCGGCGATGGACGGCGTGGTCGAGAAGCTCGGGCGGGGCGCGATGGTCGCAGACATCGGCTGCGGCCACGGGGCCTCTACGATAATCATGGCCAAGGCATTCCCGGAGTCGACCTTCGTGGGATACGATTACCACGACAGGTCGATACAGGAGGCGAGGAGGGCGGCCGAGAGGGAGGGGGTCTCGGACAGGGTGAGGTTCGAGGTGGCCTCCGCCAAGTCCTTCCCGGGGAAGGGGTACGACCTCGTGACGATCTTCGACGCGCTGCACGACATGGGCGACCCGGCCGGGGCGGCCTCTCACGTGCGGCAGGCGATGCGGCCCGACGGGACCTGGCTGATAGTCGAACCCTACGCCAACGGGAAGGTCGAGGACAACCTCAACCCGGTCGGGCGGATCTTCTACAGCGCCTCGACGATGATATGCACTCCGAACTCGGTCGCGCAGGAGGTCGGGCTCGCCCTCGGCGCCCAGGCGAGCGACCAGCGCATCGAGGAGGTGGTCCGCCAGGGAGGGTTCACGCGGTTCCGAAGGGCGGCGCAGACCCCCTTCAACCGCATCTTCGAGGCTCGTCCTTAGATAGCAGGGGGGTGAGTGGGAGAGCATGACATCCGAAGCTGGAGGAGAGCACGCAAAGGCGCTCGCGGTGGTCGCCGAGCAGCTCGGTGACGTTATCGAGGGGTCGGAGCAGTCGGTCTACATCTACCTCGACGACGTCAGCAAGGTCTGCAACCGCAACTTCGCGGCGCTTCTGGGGTACAAGTCCCCGAAGGAGTGGGCGGCGGTCAAGGAGAACTTCCCGGACGCCTTCGTCTCGAAGAAGTCGCAACGGACCCTCATCGCGGCGTACCAGTCGGCCGTGACGAGGTTCGTCGGCTCGACGATCAAGGTGACCTGGAAGGGGAAGGACGGCAAGGAGGTCGAGACGACCACCATCCTCGTCCCGATCGTCTACGGCGGCCACGCGATGGCCCTGCACTTCATCGAGGCGACGAAGAAGCCGTAATCTCTCGGCTGGCCGTGGGGGTTTCTCAAAACCCCCGCCCACGCTGAGGATCAGGATGTGCGCGGACTTCCGGACGGCCTCCCTGCGCCCAGCGCCGGCCACAGGATGCTGGTGCCAGTGAGGGATGTCGTCGAGCCGTACCATCGAGATGAGGGGAGAGCATTCCTGCCTAGGCAGGGGCATCTCATCCACACGTTGGGCTACAGTAAGCCGACCTCCGACGATATGTTAAAAGCGAGCGGTGATTCCAACTCTATGCATGAAGGCAGAAGGTTCCGAGCTAAGACAGGAGATTCATCAGATGAAACGAAGGATCGCCTCTCTTGAAAAGGCGTTTGACTCGATTCTGACCAAAGACGACGCTTCTGCCATAGAGGACGCCCACAGAGACCTCGCCCGCGGCCACGCCGTCGACCTTTCGCAAGTAAAGAAGCAGAAGCGCTCTTGAGCTTCGACGTCAAGCTATCCAAGCGAGCATACGGAGAGCTAATGTCACTTCAATCCACGACGAGATCAAGGGTAGTCCAGCGCCTCGAGGAACTGCGGGACGACCCGTTCCCGCGCGGGGCCATCAAGCTCCAGACGAGGACTGGCACATACAGGGTAAGAGTTGGGGATTAGAGAGTCCTGTATGAGGTCCAGAAGAAAGACAACTTGGTGCTCGTGGTCAAAATAGAACACAGGAGCGGCGTCTACGGTCCATGACCCTGACCTTACACCATGCTAGGGGTCATTGCGTCTCCGCCGAGACTTTCGTGCCCACCCTTTGGGTTCACCCTTCCTTTTCAACGGGGCCCGGGTGCCTGTCTTCCAGACCAAGCAGGCCTGCATCAGACGTGCTGATCGAATAGGATCGGATTCCCGTCAGGATCGGTCACGACGAAGCCGGCCGGTCCACTCTTCGATGCCAGCCCTCCTTCTTCCGTCGTCTCGACCCCTTTGGCCTTCAACTCTCGATGAAGTTCGCGTATGTCGGTAAAACCTGCGAGAGGCTTTCCGAGCCTCCCCCCGGGGTTGAAGCAGAGAGTGTTCTTGTCGAATATGCCTTGAAAAATCCCTATCTGAACGTCGCCGTTCTTCATGAGAAGCCAGTTCTTGTTGGAGGGGTCGGGGGCGGAAGCAGTAAACCCGAGCTTTTCGTAGAAGCTCTTTGAGGCTTGCAGGTCTTTGACCGCCAGGCATATCGAAAACGGGCCTAGTTCCATGGGGCCAACTCCCAGTGCCAGTGGGTGCAACTTTCCTATATCAATTCATCGAACTTTCGTGGGTCGCGAATGATTCCATCCCGCGACCTGGTTTCGAACCCGGCTACCAACAACCTGTGTCGGGAACGCCGTGCATAGGGTCCATCGCGCCCCCATCGGGGCATTTCATCCACGCGACAGGGTCTCGCTCACGACCACTGCCCTAAGGCCGGCTCCCGGGTTGAATCGGAGTCTACCTCTGGGAGGTAGGCCCCACGGCATAGTAGACTGCGACCATGAGCAACAGCACAACGCTCGCTATCCCGCTGAGGAAGGCCAGGGCGAACGCCAGGGCGTAGAAGGTGAGCCCAATGTAGGCACCGCGGATCTGGGAGCGCGCGAAGGCTTCGGCGGTGGCAGACTCGAGAAGCAGCTTCTTGCGGAAGGCGTGGCGTCCGAGGAGCCCCCATGTGAGCGATGTGAGGAGGAAGTTGCCCGCATAGATGGCGACGGCTACCCGGGAGTCGCCGGAGGCTATGTGGTTGGCCACGAGGGAGGTCG
The DNA here is from genome assembly GCA_050013375.1 of Nitrososphaerales archaeon. GTDB lineage: Archaea > Thermoproteota > Nitrososphaeria > Nitrososphaerales > Gagatemarchaeaceae > Gagatemarchaeum. The sequence continues at coordinate 21,387 of JBEKFK010000007.1, forward strand.
TGAACGGCGTCAGCACAATGAAGAAGAGCAGGACCCCGTTCAGGAACATGAAACCCCGGTCTATGCGCCTGATGGATGTGAACATCTCATGGTGGCCGACCCACATTATCAGGATGGTCGCAAAGCTCGTCGCCAGCGCGAAGAAGGCCGGCCACTCGTCCAGCAGCCCCTGGAGGAGGCTGCCTCCGCCGTTGGTCGTGGGGTCCTTGAGGTACAGGACGAGCAGGGTGATCGCAAAGGCGAAGACGCCGTCGCTGAAGGCTTCGATTCGTGCCGTCTCCTTCCTTTCGACCTTCTCGGCGCTCGAGCCCATCCGAAGTTGCTCTATTCCGGGTTCGATAGATATTTCTTTGTGAACGCCGGAGTCTGGAGCCTACCCGCCTCTCATAGGCTGGTATGCCAATCTGAAGGTTCATTGCGCCTCCGCCGGGGCATTTCATCCGCATGTTGGAGGCAATGCCGGCGATCAGACACCTTGATTGCGCCCTCGGCGGCTTAGGGCTCTCACCTTCTGTTTTGGCATCCGGTGTTTATTAGAGAATTGCTCCAAAAACCTGAAACATGAAATCAAGCAAGGTCGCTTCGGTCCTCGTAGCCTCTCTTCTGGTTGTCGGCGTATTCACGGTCGTCGCCGTGTCATCTGTCTCGGGCAGTCCGGGGATAGCACTGGATTCTTCGGCTGCCAGCAGCTGCAATGGCTGCATCTCGCAATCTGTGCACGTGCCCGTGAGGTCAGGCGATGTCGTGATAGTGTTCGTTGCGCTCAGTCCCCAGAGCGTTGACACGAGGGTCAGCGGTGCCAGATATGATGCGGGATTCCTCAGCTCGCTCTCCTCGTCGGGGATGACCTTCCAACAGCGATTTGCCTACACAAAGAATCCGGGCAGTGGCGACGGGACGCTCGCATGGGAAGAGTATGCCATAGCCACGTCTACCGGAACTGCCATGGTGACGGGGACGGTCAACAGCACGATGGCCGCGTGGAGCATGATAGCGTACAGCATAACCGGAGCAAACAGCACGAATCCCTTCGACTCGAATCCTTCCTTGCCCACGTCTGATTTCAACGACTGCAACCAGACCGATGGGTGCAGATTGTCCTATTCCACCACGAACGCGAACGACATGGTACTGGCGATGATAGGGAGTCAGGGAGGCCCGGGCATCAGCGCTCCCCCCGGATACACGATGATAGCTCAGAGCAATCCTAACGGATGGATGACGAGCGGCGCTTCCTACCTCGTCCTCTCCTCATCTCAGAACCTGGTCTCAACGGGAAGCTGGACCCTTAACCCAGGCGAGTCGGCGATCTGGTTCGCAGATGCGATAGAAGCGAGTTCATCCTCCACGACTTCCACGACTTCGGCGTCCACGTCGTCCTCGACAGTTTCATCAACTACGTCAACTTCTACGACCACCAGTTCAACGAGCTCGACTTCGACGACGACCAGCTCCACAACGACCAGCACATCGTTCCTAGAGACATCTACAGACATCTGCACAGTCACCTTCACACTGAACGGCACGCAGGTAGTGGCTTGGCAGGGGACCTGTTAGCCAGGCAGTTCGACTTCAGGAAGTCCGTCGCAGGACCGGCGGTATCTGTCCCCGGCTCAACCATTGAGGCTGGCCGACCGCGGCGGTTCACGGCACAGAACTCCCTGCTGCCATGGCTAGTTAGCACCTGGAAGAAGTCTAGGCAACAAGTATGGGCTCATTGCGCCTCCGTTGGCTGACCCGTTGTGAACCGCGCCTTCTACACAGGAATCGCTTCGAATTTCCCCAGCGAGACTTGAGTTCCCAGCCTGAGCGAATTGGGAATCTCTGCTATGTTGTCTGTGTGTTTGATCAACTCCGAGATCTCCTCCCCGGTAGCAGCCGCTTCAACCTTAACGGAGAAGGAGACGTTTTGCGCTCTGACAGGGTCCCCTCCCCAGTCCCCTTCGACGACGACTTGAACGTTCTTGATGTCGATCTTGGACTTGGCCGCTTCCCGATAGATGTCATTGAGGTAGCACCCGCCGATCGCCAAGAGAAGCATCTCCCCTCCGTTGAATCCTATTCCCAGCCCCCCGGCACTCTCCGAGCGGTCGATAGTGATGGTGTGGGGTCCCGACCACCCTACGGCGGCAGATGCACCCTGAACCGTCCTGAGATGAACGGTAGTCTGCGCCATGAGTCTGAGATGGGGGGGAAGGATTAGTTAAGCTTGAGCGGAGTGTAAAGATGACTCGGTTACCTTTCAGCTGGCTCGGCCTGGGGTCTATTGCGCCTCCTCCGGTCCATTCCGTCCATGTGTTGGGCTATGGTAAGCCGACGATAGACGATGGCAGCGAGGTTAGTCGAGCAATCTCAGAAACTCGCCCCTCATCATCCCAGACTGCTCGATGATGGACAGCAGTGTTCCTGCCGCGACGGTCTCGTGCCTCGGGACCGTTACCTTGTGCTTCCTCTGCTGGTCGGTCATGTAGATGTGACTGCCTTTTTGATGGATTACATAGAGGCCCTTCTTTCCGAGGGCCTTGACGATCCGCCTCCAGCCCAAGCTCGGAAGACGGTTCGACAACAGGATCCACGTTCTATCCGTCTTGGATCAAGTCAGATTGTGACCTGAAGGACCTCTTTCTTCAGATTCAAGCGAGCTTCGTCTTCAGGGAAGGCTTCCAGAAAACCCTGGATAGCCTCCCGGATGTTTTGCAGGGCTTCCTTCTTCGTGTCGCCCTCGCTTATCGCACCTGGGAGTTCGACGCACCGGACTGAATAGCCGCGTCCTTCCTCCTTTTGCAGGATGACCGTGAATCTGCCCTGTGGAACCTTTGCGGTCTTCATCATGTGTATCCAAGCGGGCGCTGCTTATTAGCGAATCTGTTCCTCCGTTCGAAGTTGGGGCTCATTGCGCCTCCGCCGGTCCGTTTCATCCACATACCGGGCGAGCCGACTGCAACCCCGCCTCAGCAGGTCTTAAGTAGTACTGATGCAGTAGTACTACCATGAGCAAGGAAGTACTCGTCACGAGGAAGGGCCAGACCACGATACCTGCCGAGCTGAGGGCGAAGTACAGGATCAAGGAGGGCACCCGACTCGAAGTCATCGACACCGGCGAAGGGGTAATGTTCAAGCCGGCGCTCACCACGGCCGACCTTGCAGGGACCGGGTCGACGAAGGCCACCTCTGAAGAGATGAAGGCCCTGCTCGACAAGATGAGAGAAGAAGACCTGTGAGCCTCTACGACACGAGGTTCTTCTTCGAGCACTATTACGCATCAAATCCATCCACCCTTGCGAAGACCAGAGACGAGCTCGCGGGGAGAGGTCCGAGGTTCGTATCTTCGGTGACGGTCCATGAGTTCTACAAGCTGGTGCTCGAGAAGGAGGGAAGAGACACCGCAAAGCTCCGGGTGGGGCTCATGGCCAAGGAGTTCACGGTGATTCCCCTGGGCACGGAGTTGGCCGTCCTGTCGGCTGAGATCCGCAGCAAGCACAGAATCCCGATGGCCGACAGCATCATAATGGCCACCGCAAAGATGCATCGGCTCGACTGCGTCACAGACGATCCGCACCTGGCGAAGGCCGGGGAGGCTAAGACGAGATGGCTCCGTTGAAGGTGCCCTCAGCGTCCATTTCTAGCCTGGCAGCTCTGAATTGGGCCTAGGCTTCTTTCATTATCCTGATACTGGTCTTCACCAGTGTCCTGATCAAAGGAGCTGAAA
>JBEKFK010000008.1:0-23173 GCA_050013375.1 Nitrososphaerales archaeon
GACATGGTGAGGTTCGGCGAGTTCATGATCGGAGAGTTCGTCCGTGCGTGGCCCGACATGGAGATAATGGCCCTCAACCACCTCGAGTATCCCTGGAGGGTCAGATGGGCCAACCCGAAGATAGACCTCGAGAGCCTGTTCTCGTGCTTCTGCGGGGCATGCGAAAGGACCGCTGCGGACCAGGGCTTTGACTTCCCCCGGATGAAGGAGGAGGCGAGGTCTTTCCTCGCGTCACTCTCGAGCCCGCGGCTGCACGGGGGAGAGGGCGCGCCGCCCGCCTTGAACGCGGACGACGTGACCCAGTTCTTCCTAGGGAGGCCACACCTCGTCGAGTGGCTCCGCTTCAGGATGGACTCGATGACGCGGTACAGCCTCGCACTGATAGCTGCGGGCAGAGAGGCTGCGAAGGAGCACAACCCGAGACTAAGGCTCGGGATGGAGTTCCAGCTCCCGTCCCTGAGCCCCATCCTGGGGACTGACTTCCTCGCCCTCTCTTCCGAACTGGACCTGTTGATCCCGAAGTTCCCGGACTACCTGCCAGGTTCCGTGATCCCGCTCTTCGCGAAGGCAGTCGCAGGGCGGGTCGGACTGGACGAGGGCGCTCTTCTCAGGCTAGTCAGGGACGCGTTCGACCTCGGCCCCGGTCCCAGGAGTTACAAGGCCTGCGGCGAGCCCAGGCACATACTCCTCTACTCGAACGCCTACGACTGCTCCATCTTCGCGCGCCAGATGAAGTACCTCAGGCCGCTGATCGGCAAGGTTCCCGTCCAGCCGTACATCTGGGAGAACAACAACGACTGGAGAGGCCTGAGGAGGAAGATCGACGCCCTGGCTGACGCCGGATTCGACGACTTCTTCCTCTGGAGCTGGGAGGAGGGGATCTCGACCGAGCACCTCAGGATCCTGAAGGGCATACTTTGAGTCGGATGGGCGACGAGAAACGGATTGCAAACACAGCCGCTCTGGTCACCCGGTCGGCAGAGGCGTCAGTAACCGGCGGCCCTTCTCCTTGATTGGGACGAGGAGGCCACCTTCGTGCTGTGTGTGAGACCGCAGCGCTCGACGTGCCGTCCGTAGTGGCTCGCGCTGATGAGCTTGCGGCACTTGGGGCATATCGGCATGTCCTGACCGATGACATTCTGATGTAACAAGCACGGTCCGGATCGAGTCAATTGGCAGGAGGTGTTCGGGGCCTTTTCATAGTCATCCCTGCCTGCATGCCGATGGCGAGCGTCTAGCTAAAATCGGGCCGCTGGTCCGGTGGAGCGTTGGCAGGCGCGCCGCCGGAAGGCAAGAGTGGCTCGGGGCGCGCACCGCACAAGGTGCACCTGACCGGGGAGAAGAAGACCCTCCTTATCCCATTGTACGCGAGGGCTCTCGACAGCCGTTCGAAGCGCCCCATCCTAGGGGACAGGAAATCGGACGAGATAGTCAGGATGATCGATTACGACTTTGAGTCCCTCAGGGGTCTGGGCGATGGCAACGTCATGGTGGTGAGGGCGAGGCAAATTGACGAGTGGGTCAGGGAGTTCCTGAGATCGAACCCCGACGCGGTCGTGCTGAACCTCGGGTGCGGCCTGGACACGAGGGTGACGAGGATACGACCGCCTCCCCGCGTCAGCTGGTTCGACATGGATTACCCCGAGGTCATCGCCGAACGCCGGAGATTCTACTCCGACGCAGAGGGCTACCGGATGCTCGAGTCCTCGGTGACCGAGCAGAGTTGGCTCGAGAAGGTCCCCGCCGGGCGACCAGCGATGATTGTCGCGGAAGGTGTGCTGGAATATCTCACCGAAGAGAAGGTGGGGAGCCTCCTCAACAGGCTGACCGACCACTTTCCCCGCGGTCAGATCGTCTTCGATGTGATGAACTCGTTCGCGATACAGTCGGGGAGGCAGAAGCTCAGAGAGGAGACTGGGGCTGAGCACACGTGGGTGGTCGACGACGTTAGGGACGTGGATAGGCTAAATCCCAGACTGAGGAGGCTCTCGAACGAGAGCGTCTTCGGGTCGAAGTACCTCCCGGCGGGCTATCGTCTGAAATTCGGCACCGTTGCAATCGTGCCTCGTGTCAGGAACATGATCCGACTCCTCAGATATGAGTTCAAGTCGGCTTAAGGACAGTTCGCTGCGCTAACTGAGTTTCCCTTTTTTACGTGGATGCACTCCTATTGCAAGGCGACTAAAGAGAAGGAAGCCGTTGGCTCTGTTGAGAGGATACTCCTGCCTCGTCTCAACGGAATCGATGGCAAACTGAAGACGATCGGCGCGAGGATAGAGGCGGTCAACTCGAGGATAGACGAGATGAGTAGGTCAGTCAGTGCTAGGGTCGACACGGAGAACGTTAGGATAGACGAGATGGACATGCGAAAAGCCGTCCAGTTCGACGGAATCAGGACCGAGATTAGAGGTCTCTCCGAGAAAGTGTATCTGGTGAGAGACGTGGGGATCTCCAAAGTCGAAGTGGCGGAACTGAAGAGGCGTCGCCAGGCCGGTCCCGATTCACCCCGGAGAGGTCGCCTCACCCCAGAAGCTTACTAGCCGGGGTGGGCTCAATCTACGCATTCCCGAACCCAGATGGATCGGCCCTGACGCGTTGAGTCTCTGCCTAACTCCCCACCGATGGTCAGGTGGAGACCAGGCCCGCCGCTGAGCCTGGTACCCCGCCCACCGTCGCCGTCTGTGCGATGCTTCCGTCTGGGTAGACCTGGAAGCTCGTGATCGAGTCCCCGTTCAGCACGTAGAGGAACTGGCTGTGGCTGCTGCCCCCGAAGGCCAGGTCGAGCGTCGGGATAGAGGCCTTGGCCGCCACCGAGCTGAAGAGGCTCATCGTCCCGGTCTCGGCGACCGAGTACCCTGAGATTGTCCCTCCGTGGGCGTTGCTCGTGTAGACGTACTGTCCGTTGGGGGAGACGGCCACCCAGCACGGGGCCAGCCCGAAGTCAGGTAGGGAGCCGCTTAGCGTCCTCAGGTTGCCGCTGTCAGAGAGGCTGTATGAGGAGAGGGTCCCCGCTGCGGCCTCGCTCACGATGAGGTATCCCTTGGAGGTGAAGGCGAAGCCGTACGGCCCCGCCGAGTTTGACGGGGTCACCGTCGGTCCGCTGGGTATCGCAGACCTTCCGACGGCGTAGGTGTCGATTGCGCCTGCCGCCTTCTCGGTCACGACCAGCACGGTCCCATCGTTGTTGAAGCCTATCTGCTCAGGGGATGTGTTGGCCGGGCCGCTGAGGGGCTGGACCGATCCCGGGATGAAGGTCAGGGTCCCGCTGCTGCCCAACCAGAAGCCCGCGATGTTGCCCGGGACGGTGGCACTCCCGTTGTCGAGGACGTAGACGAGGTCGCCAGAGGTCGTGACGCTGATGGGAGCCTTGCCCTGGGAGCCGGTCACGCTCGCGAACACAAGGCTGCCGTCGGAGTTCACCTGGAAGACCGTGACCTGGTTGCTCCCGGCGTCGACCGCGAGGAGCCAGTGGCCGTCCTCCGTCAGGGTTACCGCGCCCTGGCTCGCCAGCCGCGCACCCGTCCCGCTTCCGTGGGTGGAGTACGTCCCGGCGAGGGCGACGACGCCGGTGGGCCCTGTCTGGTACTGCAGAACCGAGTTCGAGGCTGCGTTGTCTATCGTATAGACAGCGCCGATCCTCGCCGCGCTGGCCGTCGCCAGCAGAGGAGAAGCCGCCAGTACGACCAATGCGAGAGTCAGACCCGCTAGAATCAATTTCATGTCTTCCCAAAAGTCCGCGGAATCTATTAGAGCGTATTTCAGGATTAGTTACAATTTGGTTCCAAGAACATGACAGATTCAGCCGGCTATGGGATGCACAGCGTCCAGGTGCGACTGAGGTGTCGGCGGCTCTGGACCTAGATCGTTATCTTCAGAAGGGCAGCCAGGCCGAAGAACTCGAGGACGGATATGGCCGAGAGGTAGGGCAGGGCCTCGCTCCCGAAGAAGGGGGACATGGCGGAGTATGAGTAGACGGTCAACAGGCTGTTGGCTAGGAGGAGCAGCGCGAAGAACATCATGCCGACGGAGTGCGCGGCCTTGCTCTTGACGGCTATGCGTGCATAGAAGTAGAGCAGGGCGACGAGTATGAGAGCGTTGAAGCCGGAGAACAGAATCGCTACTTCCATTAGTGGGTCCAAAATCGTTTTCCTTGAGTCTGGAAGCCGGTTTCCGCCCCCGAGCGTATAAGTCTATTTCAAAATTCAGAGAGATTTGGTCTAAAAAATAAATACAATGGGCCGGTCGCGCAACCCGTGCCGGACAACCCGGACCTCCGCCGCCTCCTGTGGTACTTCCTCGGCGCAACCAGGGGAGGAGAGACCAGGGCGCGGCTTCTCCATCAGCTCAGGGTCCAGCCCGGCAACATGAACCAGCTCTCGAAACGGATCGGGATGGAGTACAGGACGGTCCAGCACCACATGGAGATCCTGAAGAAGAACTCCTTGGTCGACTCGGCCGGCGAGTCCTACGGCGTGACCTACTTCATACACCCGTGGCTGGAGGCCCACATGGAGATCTTCGACGACGTCTGCAGGAAGCTCAACTTCAAGCTCGACGAGACGGGATAAGGCCGGACCGTCCGGCTAGATGTACTTGTTAAGCCTGAGCCAAGCGCGGATCGCCAGCGCCGCAACCGCTTCCACGGTCATCTCCCTCTCCTCGGCCACCTTCGCGAGACCGGCGGCCACCTGTGGGTCCAAGGCGACCTCGATCTTGGACGCGCGGGTCGCTTCCGTCTCCCTCTTGATCTCTGCCATGGGCCTCTGCGGAGCCCTGACGAACTGTTCGACAACCCTGCGCGCCTCGGGCGCGGGCATCTCAGCGATCGTGTCGGCGAGGGCGGAGAGCCTTTTCGCGCGCTTCTCCTCCGGAAGCTTCTGGACCGCCGGGGCGTCCTCGGCCTTGCGGAGGAATCCAGCATGGCTTATCGGGAGGACGCCCTCCTTCCTCTCCTCCATGGTGGGGGACTGCCTCACGGCGATGGTCGACTTTGTTCCCCTGCGGATCGTGTTGACCGCCTCTACCGCGGCGACCCTGTCCTCGACGTACTGTCGCGACTTGCCGATCGCCTCCGCAAGCTGGTCGGTCGTCGAGTAGAGGGCGGGGTTGAGCCTCTTGAGCTTCATCAGCGCGTCGTACTCCTCCTCGGGCTCCACGTCCCTCCTCTGGATGTTCTCGACGAGCGAGATGATGAGGGCGTCCTCGTCCCCCATCGTCCTTACGACGGCGGGAACCTCCTTCATGCCGAGCCGCTTCGCCGCCTCGAACCGCCTGGACCCCACGATAAGCTCGTAGCGGCCGTCCACGGGCCTTACAAGCAGGGGCTCGAGTATCCCCTCTTCTCCGATCGACTTCATGAGGTCCGCCACGTCACCCGGGCTCCTGCGCACGTTGACCCCGCTGACGAAAACTTTCGACACATCTAGCTGCAGAAAGGCAGACGACCGATTGGGGTCCCCGCGTCCAGGAAGGGGTCTTGAGCCGCTCAATGTTTCAAAGGCCGTTCGATTTTCGCGGGGTTAAAAGTCATCCTCGTGGTCGCTGCTGGGACCGGGGTCCACCGCGAACCTCGGACGGATCCGCACCATGCTCTCCCGATTCCTGTTCGGTCGGTAGCAAGACGCCTCGCCACCGACCCGGAGGACGAAAAGCAATCGTCTCACTTCCGTAAAGGAATTAATACGCAATTGGGGGACGAATCTCAGAAATCGTGAATACCTCGATCCCTTCGGAAGCCGACCACAACCGGCACAGTCACGGATTCGCAAGCGCTCAGCCCGGCGGTCTACTCCTCAATCGAGACCTGCAACTTGAGGCAGGGAATTGCTGTCTTTCCGGCGTTCGCGCGGACCCCTGCTGATCAGCGCCGACCCAGACAATCCACAATCATCGCCGGAGCATCCATGACAACCAAGGACTCGGAGGCCAAGACCACCAACCGTTCGAGAGTTGTGGCCTACGGCCTTCTCGTTTCTTTGAGCCTCATCTGGGGGTTTGGGTTCGTGGCGATCAGGGTGGCAGACTCCGGTCTCTCTCCCACTTCCCTCGCACTCCTTCGATGGCTCATCGCCAGTGCCGGGTTCCTGGTGCTGCTTCCATTCACGAAGTCCAAGGCGAGGTTCGAGGCCCGCGACCTGCCGAGGTTGCTGGTCGTGGCGCTCGCCAACATCGCCGGCTACAACATAACCCTGAACTATGCCGAGAAGTCCATCTCGTCCGGCCTCGCCGGGATACTCGTCTCGCTCGGCCCGGTCTTCATGGTCCTCCTGTCCGCCCTCACGCTGAGGGAGAGGATAGGGAAGAGGCTAGTGCTCGCGCTCGTCCTTGCGTTGGTCGGCTCCCTCCTCCTCTCGTTCAGCGATCTCAGCGTGAACGGCTCGGCGATCATCGGTTCGGCAGAGGCGATCGTCGCAGCCGTCTTCTACGCCGTCTTCACGGTGGCCTCCAAGCCGCTCGTGGAGAAGTACGGTGCGCTCAGGACGGTCATCTGGGCTTCGGTGCTGGGGACCGCATTCCTCCTCCCATTCGCAGGGGGTGATTTCGTCGGCCAGGTCTCCAGGCTCTCCTCGGACGGGTGGTTCGCGCTTCTGTACCTCTCGATCCTGAGCTCGGTGGTCGGATACTCGGTCTACTACACGATGGTCGGCAGAGGCACGGTCTCAGGGCTCTCCGTCCAGCTCTACCTGATCCCGGTGGTTAGCGTGATCGGCGGCGTTCTCATACTCAAGGAGCAGGTGACGGCCCTAATCGTGCTCGGCGCGGCCGTAACGCTAGTCGCCATCGCGCTCGTGCGCAAGAATGACGTGGATAGACCGAAGATTCCGCAGGAACTGAGCTAATCACTCCGGCTGGCTCATCGACCGCAGGAAGTAGGCGATGAAGGCGGCACCAGGGTCTGCGTGCCCCCTGCTCCTCTCGCCGAGGTAGCTGCTCCTCCCGACCCGCGCGACCATGTTCACCGTCATCTCCGAACCGGCCTCGGCCGCCTTGGCCGCCCTTGCCAGTGCCTCTCCGAGGCCTTCGCTCCGGCTCGCGGCGATCTCCGCGGCGATGGCTGCCGGCTCTAGGGCATCCAGGAGCGTCTTGTCGCCTACGGTGGCGTGGCCGGTGGTCTCGACGGCGACGAGCGCAGTCCTGAGGATCGTCGCCAGCCCCGCAGAGTCGAGGTTCTTCCGGCCGTCCATCGCCCTTCCTGCTTCGGTCAGCGCACAGCCGAACAGCACCCCTATCGTGGACCCGACCTCCATCGAGAAGGCGTCTCCGGCTACGGTCAGGATCCTGCCGACGTCAGGGTCGCCGTTCTCCAGGGAGAGCCTCTGGAGGACGAGTTCGAAGCCCTTCGATACGCTCACCCCGAAGTCGGCGTCTCCCAGCATGTCGAGCTCTGAGAAGTAGGCCGCCCGCTGAGTCACGGCGTTTGCCGCCCTCGTGAACATCCTCAGGAAAGCGGCCGAGGAGATCGTCGAATCAGGGATGGGTCTTCAGCTCCACGAGTGCCATGCCGGGGCATCGGTCGGGTCTTCGAGGAGGCCCTTCAGCTCGTCGGTCAGCCTGAGAAGCGTGAGGTGAACGCCCTGCATCTCCATCGACGCGGTGTACTCGCCGACGAACGAGTTCGTTGTGACGATGCCCCGGGAGACGAGGTGTCTGCAGACGTCCCGGTAGAAGATGAACTTCTCCATGTTCGAGGTCCCGCCCATGCCCTGGGCCATCACCGCCACCCGGTCGCCACTGGCGAGGTGCAGGTCTTCGGCGATGCGGCTCACCAGGTACTCCGAGATCGCGTCCGCGGTCATCATCTTGGCGCGCTCGACCCCGGGCTCGCCGTGGATCCCGATCCCCAGCTCGAGCTCGTCCTCCCCTATGGTGAAGGTGGGCCGGCCCACCGCGGGTATCGTGCACGGCGCCAGGGCGACGCCCATCGATCCGGAGTTCGAGACCACCGTCTCGGCCGTCCGCCTGACGTCGGCGAGTGTGGTCGCCCCTCCCCTTCCCCTTTCGGCAAATGCGCCGGCTATCTTCTCGACGAAGATGGCGGCCCCGACTCCCCGCCTCTGGGACCTCTCCTTGATGGCGACGTCGTCGTTGACCAGGATGTGTTCCGCCCGAATGCCGGCCTCCCGGGCCTTGCGTTCGGCTAGGCTGAAGTTCAGGACATCTCCTCCGTAGTTGGGGAGGACCAGCAGCACGCCGATGCCTCCGTCGGCTTGCTGTATTGCCGTGAGCACGTCACCCGCCCCGGGCGCCGAGAAGACGTCGCCCATCGCCGCCGCGTCGAGCATCCCCCGACCCACGTATCCCACGTGACCCGGCTCGTGTCCGGACCCTGCACCCGACACCAAGGTCACCTTGCCCTTTATCGGGGCGTCCTTCCTGAGGACGATCCTCTTCCCAGGTACACGGCGGAGCACGTCGGGGCTCGAGAGGACCATGCCATCCAGGGCGTCGTTCGCAACCGATAGGGGGTTGTCCAGGATCTTCTTCAATTCGGCCGGGTCATGCTAACCCTCTCGCCAGATATATGCGCGACGACGACCACCGTCCGTCCCCCTTCGGAGGCAGGGGTAGTAGCAACTGCTCTCAGGACGATGACAGCGTGACCTGGATTCTGGAGGCTACCGAATCCTCCGGCCATGGTAACGGTCCGAGGCGAGCGGCGGTTTGGACCCGCCGGCGTGTCCGAGACAATGAAGGCTCAGTAGACCATGAGATTCTTTTCCTCGAGCATCACGTGGAGGTTGTTGACGGCCCTGTAGACCTCGCTCTCCCTCTTTGCACCGGTGCAGACCCGCGTCCCGGATGCGAAGAGGAGAATCACCGTCTTGGGGTCCGGCATCCTGTGGATCAGCCCGGGGAACTGCTCAGGCTCATACATCGACTTCGGCAGCTGCCTCGCCGCTTCCTCGAGGTGGATCTTCCCACCGAGGTTTGCCGACGCCACGATGTTCTGTATCACTATCTCCGCCTCGTTCTTGATGGGGATGCCGCCCTTCTTCAGCCTCCTGACGACCTCCTGCACGGCCTTCCTCGACTGGTCCTCCGACTTCGCACCCGTGCAGACCATCTTCCCCGAGCTGAAGATCAGCGTCGCGGTCTTTGGGACCTTCAGCCTGAAGACGAGTCCGGGGAACTGGTCGGGGTGGTACTCCACGTCGACGAAGTTCTTCGTTATCAAGTTCAGGTCGACCTTCTGGTTTATCGAGGCGGAAGCTACGACGTTCTCGATACTTATGATCGCTTTAGTCTGGGGCATTGGGAAGGACTGGGATTCCGCTTTATATAGTATATAAACGAAATGGATTGGCGTTGGATCATGGTCGAATCGTCGATTCGGGCGCTCCCAAGGTCATTTGAGCTTGGTCGGTCCGCCACGCGGTCCAATCAGGCCTTCGTGCTTCTTGCAGGCCGAGATGCTCTCCGAGGCCGAGAACTCGGCGCTGAGGGCGTAGGACCTGACGCAGCCACAGTCGAAATGGTAGAGGTGGGACCTCCCCCTTATCTCATCGGTGAGCACGTTCTGACCGGCGAGAAGAAGCTGGGCGTGGATGTAATCGGTGTCTCCCTTCCTGGCTCTCCTCGCCAGCGATAGCTTCCTGTCCTGTCGCCATGTCATCTTCCGTCTCCCTCCCGCATCGGCTTGTCTCCTCGGTGATACCGCAACCCTAGCATGCTCTGTTGTGTGGGGTCTCTCTCTTAAATAGGCACGTGTTCATGGAGCACCAAGAGTTACGGGTCTTGTCATCTCCATCGCCAGAGCCATAACAGGAAGACAGTTGAAAATGAAGCTCACCGAGGATGGAGACGGGTTCCGGGACGAAGGGTCGATCCGGGTTCGACAGAGGAGTCTGATCTGACTTGCAGAGTCCTGAGACCGTTAGAACTCACCGCACCGGCGCGATCAGGCAGCACCTCGGTTCAAGAGGGTACCTCGAATTCCTCGATCAACGGCTTGGATTCTCGAGGGGGACCCTCTACGACCTCTGCCTGGCGGCCGCGAAGTCGAAGAAGAAGACCGGGACCAAGAACGGGGTCAAGGTGACCTACCGGGGGGAGAGCGAGCGCGAGATGCGCACGACTTCCCATCACTCCGCTCTCGTGCAAAAGACGATATTCCTGATCGAGTACAGGATGATGAAGGCAGGGGAGCCGATGGACCGCGTGATTCAGGTCCACCTGGAAAAGTAGCGCACCGCGGCTGTTCTGACCGTACTGCGCCCTCGACTCCGAGGTGCTGGAGAGAAGGATTCGGGGAGGACTAGCCCTTCGATCGGTTGCTCTCTCGCTGTTCGGACTTCCGAAGCCGGTTCAGTTCGGCGATCTTTTCTTTGTACTCTTTCTTCTTCTTCTTGTTTCCCTGCGCCCGGGCTTGGTCGTAGAGCTTCCTCAGACTCTCTTCTTCTGACGCGTGGTCGGACAACTGTGTATGCGAGGTCATTGTGCAGTAGTTATTCCTTTCAATCTTGGTTCCGGAGGGCGCCCTCTGAGGCAGCTCCGATGGAGACCCGTCAACGCTTCATCCGAAGCGCGTTCCGCAGCCAAGAGAAACTTCGTTTGCCGCGTGTTATGGCTCCGGAGGCCCCTCGTCCAAAGAACTGCCTTCTCGATATCTTCTTATCCGTGCTTAGCTCGCTCGACATTGGAATTCAGATTGTTATACCTATAACAGTATATACGTGTATAGATTCTTTATGTTACATACGTTACACGTCTGCGAATCTGCCTAGAAGAAGGATTCCCGCAGGGCTCACCTGAACGTGAAGAGTCGGCTGAAGTACGTGCTATTCAGGCGAACTTCCGACAGACCACACGCGATTATTCGTTAGTTCGTTTAGCCAAGCCACGGAGGTCTTCAGACATCGGCGCGGAGCGACATCCCACACGGGGAGAATCGGGTCCCGGTCAATTAGTGACAAAGGCAGACGGGTCCTTGACGCCGCATTCCTCCTCGGCGAACCACCAGAGAATCCTGTCGCTGAGAACCGCCGGGTCACCCCCATGCTTCTTGGCCAAGACCCCGAAGAGCGAGTCTGACAGGCTGTCTTCGAGCCTCTTCATGAAGACATCCTTCGGAATCTCGTCCCCATACAAGGTTCTCACCGCCCGGGCACCAGCCGCGTCCAGGCGGGCTCCTATCAGCCGCAAGACCCGAGATCGCAGCTGGTTGTGCTCGTCCGCGACCGCCTGGCTCATGACCTGGAGCTTCAGGTTGATCTCGCGAGGCTTGTAAGGAAGCGGGGAAGCCTCCGCGCCCCCGTTCATCCCCCCGGACACGGTCGTCAACATCCCGGCGGCGTTCTTCACGAACGCCGACCTGGTCGACTCGATCCCGAACTCGACCTTCAACTTCCCCGGAGAGACCGGCGCGCCCATCCTGATCCTCCTCAGTTCGTGCCGCCCGGGAGGCAGGTCGAACGAGAGGCTGGCCCTGACGCCCGCGGACACCTCCAGATTCTTGACGTGGAGCGTGAAGGCCTGAGGCTGCTCCGCATAGTTGATTCCTCCTGCGTAGAAGTAGAAGCTTCCACCGGGGGCCGCGACGAGCCCCGCCTCGCCGAAGACGCAGTAGAACAGGCCCGGGCCTAGCATGTACAAGGGGAGACCCGAGACTATTGTCGGGGAGTCGAGCACCGCCGGGAAGACGAAGTTGATCTTCGTGATGTCGTCCCGGTGGCGTATCAGGTCGCTGAGGTCGGCCACCCTCTTCCGGTCGCGCCCCGCACAGAAGATCCCTTCTGCCTGACTCCAATTCCTCGACAGGTCGAACTGGGTCTTCGGGAGGAGGAGGCTGAACTCCTCGTCCTGGCCGATGGAGCCGAAGGGGACATCAGCCCGGCCGTCCTTGATCTGTGCCAAGAGTCCGAGCTCCCTGCGAGCGACCTTCCCGATGATCTCCTCCCGGGTAAGGAACCCGTGGTAGTCGACGTCCTGGACCTCGAAGGTAGGATTCGCCTTCATCTTCGCCGCCTAGGTTTGGTTGGCTCGGCGACGGATACGTCGCGCTCCCATCCTTCGTTCTCGATCTTGATGTGCTGGACGGCGACCGCGTTCGCGCCCGCGTCAAGGTCTGGCAGTGCCTGGTACTCCGACACCCAGCAGCGGTGGACCTTGTATCCCACGACGGCCTGACCCGCCTCGTTCAGCTGTTCGAGGTAGAGGTCCTTTCGGAAGTTCTTGAGCGAGGCATCGGAACCGAGAGAGGAGCCATACTTCCACACACTGCTCGCCCAGGAGTCGAACCCCTGGTCCAGGGTTACGCCTCTCTCGAGCGTTATCGCCTCGTACTTGGTGCGGCCCGGCGACTTGAGACTCGTGGACGGATCGCCTCCGGCCCTGTGCTTGACCACCTCGCCAGTCCGCTTGAGGGCCGACATCTTGCTCATCCCCGCGACGACCTTCCCGCCCCACTTGATGCGGAACCTGAAGCCCCCGTAGGGGTCCGTCCTTCTCGTCGGGTCCTTCGGAGATGGAGCCATCCCAATAATCCGACGGGAGGACATCGAGATAATGTTTCCTAGGCGACTCGGTCCCGAGGAACGCCCGCCGACGAGCCGTAAGAACGGGTGAAGCCGAGCATATCGGACTCGAGGGTCTGAAAAAGCCGGGTGCGGTCGAAGATGCGGAACGGGGACGCCGAATTCCTGGAGAAGTGCCTGGTCCTGACCCTGGCCTGCGCCACTTGGCCGAGGGAAGCCGTAAGTAAGCCGTACCAGGCGCGCCTGCTCGAGAGTATGGGTCCGCTTGCGCGGTCGAACCATGGCTTGGTGATCCTGACGGTTCTGCTCCTGACAGCCTCGTCCTTTGTCACCCTGTCGGTGGTCCCTTCGGCCCCCCAGACGGCTTCTGCGGCCACGTCGACCTCCTCTACGACTCCGCAACCCCAGCAGGTCCTGCTCTCCGACGACTTCACCCACGACACGAGCCTCAGCGCGAGCATGTGGACGATAAACGGGCCCGTCGGCTCGGTCTTCGGGCAGGACGACGTCGGCTCCTCGTGTTCGCTCGTCCCGCTGGAGCCCACCTTCTCCGCTACCGGGATGGAGGTGGCCGAGGCGACCGGGAACTGTGAGATAGTTACGATACAGAGCGTCCAGTCGTTCGCGCCGCCGTTCAACGTGACCGCCGTCGTGGAGGCGACGGTGTCGAACGGGCACACGTTCGTCTTCGCCATAGCCTCGGCTTCAGCGACGTCCGGCGTGGCGATAATCGGCAACCTCAACGACGAGAACTGCAGCCATCTGGGAGACTGCGGCAACCCGTCCGTCTGCGGGACCCCGCTCAACGATTCCATAGCCCCCAACGCGTGCTACTACGGCATCGACGTCAAGACCGGGAACGGCGCAGGGGGATGGTCGGGAGCACCGAAGCTCTATCTGACCCCGAGCTTGGAAGTCTTCTACACGGTGCTGATCTCCGTGAACAAGACGGGGGTCGCACAGTACAGCATAAGCCAGGCGGGGCACGTCCTGGGCACTGCGAGCGCCTCGGTCGGGGGTGGCCCGTTCTACCTCGTGATGGAGCAGGCGGAAGGAGGGCCGGTCTCCGGCAGGGGGGCCAACGAGGCCTACTGGTCGTCCGTCCTTCTGACCGGGTCGCCGACCTCGTCCGTGGTCTCGGTGTATCCCACCGAGCCTGCCTACGCGACCGTCTCCGTGAACTACAGCAGCCTGAGCCTCACGGGCCCGGTCAGCATCGCGGTCGCTCAGGGCCAGAACTTCCCGATGGGGCTCACGTTCACCTTCAAGCCGGCGGGCGCGGCAGGATTCACGAGCACCGCGAACCTGGAGCCTTCGCCCCAGGGGTCGTCCCCCGTCCAGGTCAACGCGACGCTCAACTGCGTGCTGGGCGATTGCATGCAGCCCGGAGGGACACAGCTGCCCCAGAACTACACGCTCACCGTGGTCGCGTCGAGCAACGAGCAGACGCAGAACACGAAGATACAGGTCGACCTGCTGAAGGCGAAGTGGCTGATCATGATGTACTGCGCGCCGTTCTCGGACATCCACTTTGGCATGAGAGAGAACGTGCTCGAGATGGCCGCGGCGACAAAGGCCAACGACAACCCGGCCGTCGGCATTCTCGTGCTCTGGTTCGCGGACTCCCCGACGAGCTTCCCCGGGACCGCTGTCCAGGCCGCGGGCACGATAGCGCTCTACAGGGTCGCGAACGGCTCTGTGACGCAGGTCGGCGGCGCCTGGTCCCAGACGAACGTCTTCGACCCCGCGACGCTGCACGCCTTCCTGACCACGGCGATGCAGACGGACCCGGCGGACAGGAACCAGCTCATCTTCTCGGACCACGGCGCCGGGATCCTGGGCTTCGGCAAGGGGAGCACGACGAGCTACCTGTCAATCCCGGAGCTGGCGACAGGACTCAGCGGGATCTCGCCGAAGCTGGACATCATCTCCTTCGACGCCTGCCTGATGTCGCAGGCGGAGGTCCTCTATCAGCTGAGTAGCTATGCTTCATACTTCACGGCCTCCGAGCGCACCGTGCCGGCGGCCGGGTACGACTACACGGGGTTCCTTTCCGCGCTGCTCAGCAACCCGGACCAGGCCACGGTGACCTATCTCAACACGATAGTCAGCACGTACCGTGAGAAGTACACGACGCCTTACTACATGTCCGTAGCGGGAGAGATACCGACGCTCGCGGCCATCGACTCGTCGCAGCTGCAGGGCGTCGTGTCCGGGCTGAACTCGCTCTCCAACGCCCTGCTGAGGGAATACGGGACCAAGAACCAGCAGTTCAACCAGACGATGCTGCAGGTCCTTGCGAAGACGGTGCAGAGCGATGGCTCTTACCCCTACCTCGACGTGCGGAGCCTCGTCCAGAACATCCTGGCCTCGGCGATAGCGGACCAGAACGTGAGGGCCGCGGCAAGTTCCGTCGTCCAGGCCGTGAAGGCCGCCGTAATCGCGAACACGACCACCTCGATGATGTACGGAGGGCTCACAGTACTCCTCTTCCCGGAGGCAGGGGTCCTCCAGAGGGGCTTCCAGACCTACTCGTCGGTCGAGGCGCAGCTCAGCTTCCCCGCCGCCGCGAACTGGTTCCCACTGATGCGGAGCGTCAACCTCTCGGCGGACACGGACACCTGGACCGTCATAACGCTCAGCCATCCGGGACACCAACTCTACCTGAACGTGTACAACTCGACGGGAGGCCACACGGGCTACAACGCCGCGCTGCTGAACATCTCGCGCACGGCGGTGGAGGTCATCCCGGGCTCGTACTATCTCGACTTCGGGAACGGGACGGTGGTCATCGCGCTCCCACCCGGCGTCCAGAGCTTCACGACGGTTGTTGACGGGACGGCGATGGAGGAGTCCACCGAGGCCTACACCCTAACCTACACGGTGGTGCAGAACGGGACGGTCACCTCGACGAAGACCATGGACGGGACCATGACGGCGGGGACGCTCCAGTCGGTGCGGGTGACTATCCAGAACGGGGTGCTCGGTCTGGGCGCGACGTCGGTGACGACCTCGACCACATCCGCGGCATCGTCATCGGTCGCTTCTGCCACGTCATCGGCGACCTCGGCGACTTCGTCAGCCAGCACAGCTGGCAGCAGCAGCTCGATTGCAACCACCGACGCATTCGTGGGACCAATCGCGGCCGCCCTTGTCATTCTCGTTGCTGTCGTATTGGCAGGGAGGCGCCAAGGCAGTCCCATCCGCGGACTGACGTCCGGCTAGCGTCCTGGCAGACTCATCCCGATCGCCATCGGATTCGCAGCCGTCGCTGCATGCCTTGGTCCTTCTCGGGCGTTTAGGGTCCGACCTTGAGGGGTGGGTCAGGCTCCGAATGGCTACTCTTGCGGACCGGAGCCCTTCGCCTTCAGCCGGTTGTAGGCCTGGTTGACCCTGCGGAGCGTTCCGGCATCTATCGTCCCGTTCGCGACCTCCACGTAGACCTTGGCTATCTTGTCCGCATTCCGGGGGTCCCTCCGGAGCACTCTGCCCAGGCGCTGTTCCGTCCTCGTCAGGCTTCCGGTGTTCGCCATTATGATCTCCCTGCTCGCGTTGGGGACGTTGAACCCGACCTCAAGGGTCCCGACCGACAGGAGCACGCTGTAGTCCCTGCCGAACCCGTCCACGATCTCCTGCCTCTTCGCCCTGTCGGTCAGCTCGTGGGTGATCATCCTGGCGCGTATCCCCTTCTCCTCCAGCCTGGCTCTAAGGGTCTCGATGCTCTGGATGGAGAGCGAGAAGACGAGGGTCGGGGCGGAGGGGTCGCTCTCGATTATCTCCAGGGTCTTCTCCATCTTGGGCGCCGTGTTCGAGAGCAGCTGGTTGATCTTCTGCTTCACTATGTGCGCCGCGGTCTGGCCGTAGCGGCCCCGCGCCCTGAACGCCATCCTCCGGGCGTTGTTGTAAGCGGCCATCAACCTGAGGTACTCGAGCTTCTCGTCCCGGGGCAGGTCGACGTACACCGGGATTATCTCCGCCTGCGCCAGCATGTGCCTGTCTCTCGCCTGGGCGATGGAAGACTCGAAGACGACGGGGAGAGACTGGGTCAGCTGCGGGTTCTTCCTCGCCGCCTCGGCGAGCGTCCCGGTCATGCCGAGCACGTAGCGGGTGGTAGTGGTCTTGCCTAACAGTTCCGCATATCCCTCGGTCAGGAACTGTTCCTCGTCGAACACGACCAGGTCGAAGTCCTCGACAAGCTTCGGGTTGCTGCTGAGAGACTGGTACAGCGTGAGGGTTATGGGGTGCCTCGGGCGCTTCAGCTCCGAGTAGTACTGCCCGACGGACTCGGGGGGTATACCGACCTTCTCCATCTCCTTGAGCCAGGGGTTCTGGATCAGGACTATGCGAGGGACCACGATGAGGGTGTTCGGCCTTCCGAGACGGTCCCAGATTGACAGCGCGATAAGGGTCTTCCCGATGCCCACGGGCGCCACGACGCTCGCGTGCCGGGTGGGAGAGTCCAGGAAGCTTGTGATGGCCATGTTCTGAATCTCGTTCATGGCAGGGAAGCTCAGGACGTACTCGGAAGGTGAAGTCATTTCGCGCGACGCTTCCCGGCCCGGAAACTCGCTCCCTTTAACCCGTCACTGTTCGTCCGCCACCTAGAAGCAAACGGGTGGGTCACGGTAGCATCCCTCTGCCAGATTATTTAAGACGGCCGGGGGCTCAGGCTAGGACATGGTCGACACTACGAAGGTCTCAAAGGTGATCAACGCTCCCCTGCGCTACACGTACGAGTGGTGCACCGACTTCCGCGAGGACGACTCGAAGCTCACGGGGTCCACGAGCAAGAGAAGGATACTCGAGAAGACGAAGAAGCGGACGGTCTACGTCGTGGTCTACCAGGGCGCGGACGGCAAGGAGAAGATGGCAGTCAGCTACGTCACGCTGAAGCCGCCGAACGCATGGTCCCTCGAGCAGTTCGGGGAGGAGGACTATGAGACGGGGGAGTACCGGCTCAAGAGCCTCGGCAAGGAGAAGACCAGGCTCGACATGGTCTTCAAGGAGACCTGGAAGGACATCGCAAAGGTACCGACGATGCAGGAGCAGATCGACGGCACCAGCAAGGCGTGGGAGCAGTTCGCAGCCGCCCTGGAAAGAGACTACAAGGCGAAGTCCAAGTAGAATCCCGAGACCCCTAGTCTGTCTGCCCACCGGCCTCTCTCTCGACAGGTTTCGAGAGCTTCCCTTCTGTCGCCAGCGCAGCATCCGCCCGTTCGACCAGTTCGAACCGGGAAAGAGCGACCGATCAGACCCTTCCTGAGATCTACTCCGCCAATTTCGACATCAGGTTATTAACCCTGGCGGAGGGCGTATGGCCGTGAAGATAGGCTCGGCATTTCCAAGCCTTCTCGCGAAAGGGCGCCCTCCCATCAAGCCCACCTACCCCCTGCTTACCGTGCTCAATCTGCTTAGGATGAACGACATCGCCGCGGTGCCGCTATTCGAAGGTCCGACGAGCAGGCGCGCGGTATCGGGATCCTCCTGCCTGCCCAAGATCATGAAGATGTCCAAGAAGGCATTCCAAAGCTTCCTCGAAGGGCCCTGCGAGCGCGGTTCGACCGAGCTGGACTCGTTTGGCCTTGAGGACGATATCGAGAGTCTCCTCGAGGCTTTCAGCAAGAGGAGACTGGGGGTTTCGCTCGTCAGCGGCTGGGTAGACGGGGAACTTTGTATCAGCCTCTTGAGCCTGAACGACCTGCTGAGCCTATACCAGACGAAACAGTTCACTTCCGACCTGGTCGTCGAGGACGTGGCCAGCCCGATCTCCTCGTTGCCCGGAAAGACGACGGTTCGCAAGGCTCTAGCCACAATGCTCCGGCTATCGCACAGGACAGTATTCATCTCAGGCGACCGGAAGTACGTCTCCGACCGAACAATAATCGACCGGATCTTCGACCCTAGCTTTCTCGAGCCTTTTCACGACGGACCCTTGAAGCGCGCATTCGACACCCAGATAGGGTCGCTCACCAAGACCGCACCAATTGAGGTCGGGGCGCGCACGAGTCTCAGGGCTGCTGCCCACCAGGTGAGGAGCAAGTGGGAGACCTCCCTGACTATCCGAAGCAGGGAGGCGGTCGTGACGCCCTGGGACCTCATCATGAAGCCCTGGGAGGGCGGTAATCTCACGATTCGGCCGCGGCCGTAGACACCCGGGGCGAGTTGGTCGTCCCGGACCTTCATTCCGAACCTCTCGGCTACCTCCGGGAGGGGAGGAGGGATCCTGGGTTCGCGGACGGGCGAATCAAGGCGATGAAAACGGGGGATAGCGTCCGCGAATCGTTCTAGAGTTGCGTCATCGAGAGAAACCGGCCGGCTTTGGAAGCTTCGCCCCGAATGGCAGCTTTTCAAAGACAGTCCAGGTCGGATAGGATATCGGGACGGCTGTCATCGACGCTGGGAGCAAGACATTGACCTCCCTCCAATAGCATCGAGTGACACTCCACGGGCTCCTTGCCCAATTCCTCAGACCGATGCCAAAGGTATATCACTCGAACCTGGAAACGCCGACCAAGGTGGCCGAATCGCTCTCGATTGAGGAAGTGAGGACCCTCGATGGCTTCGAGGGACTCAAAGCCGCCTGGAATGATCTTGTGAGAAGGGGAGGGTCTTCTCCCCTGTCGTCGAACTTCGCCTTCGCACTCTACTGGTGGAAGTGGAGGAACTACGGCAACCAGCTCTTCATTCTTGTCGCGAGGGACGGGGGGAGGATCGAAGGGATCGCTCCCCTCATGGTCTCAGAGGTCCGGCGGGGCCCGATAACCGCCAGGAAGGTCTCGTTCATGTTCCCAAGATACCTTGAGTCAGACTTCATCGTCGAGCCCGACGCGCGACGGGAGTGCATCAGACGGATGGTAGAGCACGCGATCGAGTCCACGGGTTGTCGCTACATGGAGTTCTGCGGGATCCCCGACGAATCGGACTCCCTGCCCACAATCGAGGAGCTGGCGATGGAGACCGGGATGAGGGTGTCCCGGACCGTGCACGCCGTCGGATGTTACCTTCCCCTCGAAGGGACATGGGACTCGTTCCTGAAGGAGAAGAGCGCCAGCTTCAGGAAGGATCTGAGGTACTATGAACGGCAGCTTCAGAGAAGGGGGAATCTGGAGACCCTCCGAATCAGGAGAACTGAGGATCTCGCCGGGCTGATTAGGAAGCTGGCAACCGTTGACGCAGGCAGCTGGAAGGCCGAACGGTCGGCCTTTCCGGAGAACAGGAGGTTGGTAGAGGCCCTGCTGGAGGCGTGCAACGATGATGGGTCGCTCGATGTATTCCTCACCGAGTTGGACGGCCTGCCCGTGGCTTACCTGTTCATAATCCACTGGGGTGGAAAGGCGACCGCGATGTTTACCAGCTACACGCTTGAGCACGAGGCAGGCTCGCCCGGGATGGTCTGCTTCAGCCATGCGATTGAACAGCTCTTCCGGGATCGGGAGGTCTCCGAGGTGGACTTCATCTCCAGTTATCCGTACTTGCGAAGGTGGACAGACCATCTCCGCAGCAGGCACATTGTGACCCTTTACCCGGGAAGGTTGACAGGACGGGCCGTCAAACTAACGCGGGACGCCCTTCATCGAGGAAGGTCTGCCTTTGCTGACGGCAGACCGAGCTAGTCTCAATCGCTGGTCGCGGGCTCCGCGCGCCCGGGCTGCCAACTCATCATGGAGCTTCCGAGCTGAAACCCCATGGGTCCCTCTCATAGGGTTTGGAGGTGCCCTCTAGCACTCTGAGGACGGGAGAGGTTGGTCTGGACGGCTGTGCGTCACTGATTGGTTTCTGATGAAGCCGCGGGGGTACGGTTTTCCTAGACCGGTGCATCTCCGTGTTCGTCAGGCAGGCCGATGAGCCCCGGCGTGCCTCTTCTCTCGTCAGGGGCCAGAAAGCGAAGCGAAGATGGAGTCGGGGGTCGCAGCCGCTGTGTTCACCTGGGCCCCCGGCCGCACCCGGGAGAGCGCGTCATTGAGCGCGTTCATCACGGCCGCGTATGACCCGTTGGTTCCGCTCTCTCCAACACCTTTCACACCGTTCAGCGCCACTGTTGACGGCGTCACCCTGTGGAAGACCTGGATCTCAGGGCTGTCCATCGACGTCGGGATGGCGTAGTCCGCGAACGTCGAGGTGAGGAGGTTTCCCAGCTCATCGTACCTGAGCCCCTCGAAGAGGCAGCCGCTCACCCCGTGAGCTACACCGCCTCTGATCTGCCCCTCGACTATCGCCGCGTTTATCATCCGTCCGCAGTCCTCGACGACGACATACTTCGGGATCTTGCTGACCACCCCGGTCTCAGCGTCCAGTATCAGCGCGCACAGGTGGACCCCGCTCGAGTAGCTCATGGAACCGAGCGTGAACGTGGAGTCTGCGGAGACTTCTTTCTCTCCGGCCTTCTCAAGGATCTCCGGCGCCGTCGCTATGACGATCTTCGGTCGGGAGGCCTCCACGATGGCCCCGCCTGCGAAGGCGATTGACTTCTTGTCGACCCTCAGAACCTTCGAGGCGATCTCCAGAAGCCGAGCCTTCAACTTGCGCGAGGCGTCCACCACCGCGCTTCCGCCGGTGGCCGCAGAGCGGCTGCCGAAGGTCCCCACCCCGAACGGGACAAGGTCGGTGTCTCCCCAGACGACCCGGATCCGGTCGATCGGGATCCCCAGCTCCTCCGAGGCTAGCTGCGCGAACGTGGTCTCGTGCCCCTGACCGTGGGGAGACGATCCCGTGTACACCGTCAGTTGGCCCCCGCTGTCAAGTGCGACCTTGCCCCACTCGGACATGAACGATAGCTCAACCTCCGCTGATTCTGACGCCCATTCCTCGGCTGGCCCGCCGGTGCCCTGTTGTGGAGCGCTCCAGTCCTGCCCTCCTCCGCCTTCGCCTTGCTCCCCTTCCCACCCGCCCTCGTCGTCGTCATCCTCGTCCTCGCTGCCGCCCCGCAGAGACATCCCGATTCCCATGACCAGCCTCGGACCCGACGACATCCCGGCCATGAACCCTGAGTTGAACTCGTCCCTCTGGCGGAGAAGCTCGTCGTACTTCGATGACCTGGCAAGGGTATCCATCAGCGCTTGATAGTCCACCCCGTCCGACCTTTCGGGCCCGACGACGTTGCGGCGCCTCAGCTCCAGCGGGTCGAGCCCAATCTCCCTCGCCATCTCGTCCATGGCGCGCTCGATGAAGTAGCATCCCTCCGGAGCGCCGGCACCCCTCACCGGCCCGCTGGGCATCTTGTTCGTCACGTACGCTGTCACATCCAGATCGAGGTTCGGGATGTCGTAGGGGCCCGCCATCGTCCACATGGAGAGCGAGGGCATGTGGGCCTGGGTTCCAGAGACTCCCATGTCGCACTCGATCCTCCCCTTGAGGGCGACTATCTTCCCGTCCCTGTCGCACGCAAGGGTGACGTCGCAGTACTCGTCCCTCCCGGCGGCGCCTTCGAGGAACTCCTCCATCCTTGAGGCGGTCCACTTGACCGTGAGACCCGTCTGCTTCGCGAAAAGGCAGGCCACGAGAGGCCAGGGGTACGACTGCCCGCCCTTGCTGCCGAAGCCGCCTCCCACGTCCACGACCTTCACATGGAACCTCTTCTTCGGCAGCCCGAACTCTGACGCGAGTTGGCCCTGAAGGCCGTGCACCGATTGGAGAGTTGCGCTGACTTCGAACCTCTCCCGCTTCCTGTCGTAGCTCACGAGGACGCAGTGGGTCTCGATGGGAGCGCCCGCCTGGCGGCCTATGCCCAGCAGCCGCCTGATGACGTGGGGCGCGGCGGAGATGGCCCTGTCGGGATCCCCCTTCCGCTGCTCGGCGGTCTGCGAGACGTTGTCCTTCCAGTCGTCGTACACGAGGATCTCCCCCTTCTTCGACTCCTCGATGGTCACGACGGCGGGTAGAGGCTCGTACTCGACCTCGACCTGCTCGAGCAGGTCCTCGACGGAGTACGCGTCGCTGACCAGTATCGCGGCGACCGGCTCGCCGGCGAACCTCACTTCATCCACAGCCAGGTGGTAGCGCTTCGCGGCCCTCTGCCGCGGCCACGGGTTCTGCGCGACCGGTCGGATGCCGGCCTTGATCAGGTCCTCGCCTGTCAGCGAGGCGATGAACGCGGGCGAGGAGCGGACCATCGAGAGGTCGATGCTCTTGATCCTGGCACGTGGGTGGGGGCTGTGTACGAAGCCCATGTACGCCGTCCCCTCCTCCTTGACGTCATCGAGGAACCGTGCCGCGCCGGTGAGGAACCTAGGGTCCTCGACCCTGCGGGTCGCGTCCGCGGCCTTCCGTTCGGTCGGAGCCTGTCTCAACATGGGCTGAAGCCGCACTCAGTTGCCAGCGGTTACCAAAGAGCTTTGCGTCGTTACCGCCGAGAATCCTCCTCCCCCGTCCAGCCCGGTAAACACTAGCAAGCTTCCTGACAGCTCGGGTGTAGGGAACCCGCCGTGCGCCACCCGATTCATCCGCTTGCTGGAAGGAGCCTTACTCCGCCATGACGGTAAGTCTCTCCCCATGGTGCCTGCGCGTTCTCCGAACCTTCGATTCTCCTTCCTTACGAGGACCACGAGTCCCACAACCAGTGCGTACGACATGGTACGGGTCCCTACGTCGGGTAAGATTGCCCGCCGGGCGATCCCACTCCAGTTGATCTTCCCGACCTTGACACTGGCCTTCGACAGGTTCGGAGCATGCGGAGTCGTCCACGGGTGATGTTAGTTGGGATC